>CAZFVH010000044.1:0-25491 GCA_964522465.1 uncultured Rubrivivax sp.
GGGCCGGGCCGCCCGGCCCACATCGCCAGCCCGCTGCAGATCATGACCGAGGGCCCGCTGGGCGGAGCCGCCTTCAACAACGAGTTCGGGCGTCCCAACCTGGGCGGCTACTTCCGCACCTTCGAGCAGGCGGTCGCCGGTGTGCAGCGCGGCTACCACAAGCCCATCATGATCGCCGGCGGCCTGGGGCAGGTCGACGCGGCGCAGACGCACAAGGTGGTCTTCCCGGCGGGCACGCTGCTGGTGCAGCTCGGCGGGCCGGGCATGCGCATCGGCATGGGCGGCGGGGCCGCGAGCTCGATGGCGGCCGGCAGCAACACCGCGGCGCTGGACTTCGATTCCGTCCAGCGCGGCAACCCCGAGATCCAGCGCCGCGCGCAGGAGGTCATCAACCACTGCTGGGCGCTCGGCGCCGACAACCCCATCCTCGCGATCCACGACGTCGGCGCGGGCGGCTTGAGCAACGCCTTCCCCGAGCTGGTCGACGGCGCTGGCCTGGGCGCGGTCTTCGACCTGCGGCGCGTCCCGCTCGAGGAGACCGGCCTCGCGCCCAAGGAGATCTGGTGCAACGAGAGCCAGGAGCGCTACGTGCTGGCGATCGCCCCGGAAAGCCTGGCGCTGTTCGAGCGCCTGTGCGCGCGCGAGCGCTGCCCGCACGCCGTGGTCGGCTCCGCGAGCGCGCAGGCCACGCTGGTCCTCGAGGACGGCCCCGGCGGTGCGCGTGCGATCGACATGCCGATGGAGGTGCTGCTGGGCAAGCCGCCGAAGATGCACCGCCAGGTGCAGCGCGTCCCGCGCCGCGGCGAGCCGCTGGACCTGACCGGCGTCGCGCTGGAGCAGGTGGCGCTGGACGTCCTGCGCCACTCCACCGTCGCCAGCAAACGCTTTCTCGTCACCATCGGCGACCGCACCGTGGGCGGCCTCAGCCATCGCGACCCGATGGTCGGCCCCTGGCAGGTGCCGGTGGCCGACTGCGCCGTCACGCTGGCCGACCACGCGGGCCTGGCCGGCGAGGCCATGGCCATGGGCGAGCGCGCGCCGCTGGCCTCGCTGGACGCGCCGGCCTCGGGCCGCATGGCGGTGGGCGAGGCCCTGACCAACCTGCTCGGGGCACCGGTCGCGCTCGAGCGCATCAAGCTCAGCGCCAACTGGATGGCGGCCTGCAGCGAGCCGGGCGAGGACGCGGCCCTGTACGACACGGTGCGCGCCGTCGGCCTGGAGCTGTGCCCGGCGTTGGGCATCGGCATCCCGGTGGGCAAGGATTCGCTGTCCATGCGCACGCGCTGGACGGGTGAAGACGGCCAGCCGCGCCAGGTCACGGCCCCCGTGTCGCTGGTCGTCACGGCCTTCGCCACGCTGGACGACGTGCGCGGCACCGTGACGCCGCAGCTGCAGCCGGGCGACACCACACTCGTGCTCGTCGACCTGGGGCAGGGCCGGGCGCGAATGGGCGGTTCGATGCTCGCGCAGGTGCTCGGCGCCTTCGGCGACACCGTGCCCGACCTCGACGACCCGGCGCAGCTGAAGGCGCTGTTCGCGGCCATGGCCGACATCCGCGAGCGCGGTTGGCTCCTGGCCTGCCACGACCGCAGCGACGGTGGGCTGTGGGCGGCGGTGTGCGAGATGGCCTTTGCCGGGCGGCTGGGCGTCAGCCTGAACGTCGACATCCTCGTCACCGAGGGCGACGGCATCGGCGACAGCCGGGCAGAGTACGGGGACTCGAAGAACTGGGCCACCCAGGTGGGCGAGCGGCGCAAGGAGCTGACGCTGCGCGCGCTGTTCAACGAGGAGCTTGGCGTCGTGCTCCAGGTGCCGACGGTGGCGCGCAACGAGGTGATGGCGCTGTTGCGGCGATACGGCCTGAGCCGCCACGCGCACTTCATCGGCAAGCCCAACGACCGCGGCGTCGTCGAGGTCTGGCGCGACACCAAGCTGCAGTTCGGCGCGCCGCTGGCGCAACTGCTGTCCACCTGGGACGAGGTGAGCTGGCGCATCGCGCGCCTGCGCGACCACCCGGAATGCGCCGACGCCGAGCACGCTGCCGTCGCCGCCGCCGATGACCCCGGCTTGCACGTGCATCTGTCGTTCGACGCCTGCGAAGACGTGGCCGCGCCCTTTGTCCACACCGCGCGTCCGCGCGTGGCCATCCTGCGCGAACAGGGCGTGAACTCCCATGTCGAGATGGCCTGGGCCTTCGACCAGGCCGGCTTCGAGGCCTGGGACGTGCACATGAGCGACCTGCAGTCCGGCCGCGCCCGGCTCGACGGCTTCATCGGCCTGGTGGCCTGTGGTGGCTTCAGCTACGGCGACACCCTGGGCGCCGGCGAGGGCTGGGCACGCTCCATCACCTTCAACCCAACGCTGCGCGCCGGGTTCGAAGCCTTCTTCGGCCGCGCCGACACCTTCGCGCTGGGCGTGTGCAACGGCTGCCAGATGTTCGCAGCCCTGGCCGAGCTCATCCCGGGCGCGCAGCACTGGCCGCGCTTCCGCCGCAATCGCAGCGAGCAGTTCGAGGCGCGGCTGTCGCTGGTGGAGGTGCTCGACACCCCGAGCCTGTTCTTCGGCGGCATGGCCGGCAGCCGCATCCCGATCGTGGTCTCGCACGGCGAAGGGCGGGCCGACTTCTCGCAGCGCGGCGATGCCGCTTCGGTTCAGGCGGTGATGCGCTTCGTCGACCACCACGGCCGTGCGACCGAGGCCTACCCCTTCAACCCGAACGGTAGCCCGGGCGGCCTGACCGCGGTGACGACGCCCGACGGACGCTTCACGGCGATGATGCCGCACCCCGAACGCGTCATCCGTGAGGTGCAGATGAGCTGGAGCCCCGGCGACAAGTCCGCGCCCAGCCCGTGGATGCGGATGTTCCGCAACGCCCGGCGCTGGGTGGGGTGACAGAATCAGGCATATGTCCGAACTCGTCATCCGCCGACTCCTCGTCGACCTCAAGACACCGCTGCCCCGCCGCTGGAACGGGGGCGACGCCTTCCGCAGCGCGCTGTTCAACGCCCTGTCGATGAGCTTCCCGGCTGGGGAGCAGGTCTTCATCGATTCCGTCCGCAAGGGGCTGGCCCGGCTCGACGGTCCGGCGCGCGAGCGCTTCGAGGCCGAGGTACGGGGCTTCATCGGCCAGGAGGCCACGCACCGGCGCATCCACCAGCTGTTCAACGAACACCTCGCGCAGCAGGGCTTCGTCAACCACTGGGAGCCGCGCATCCACCGCCGCATCCGGCGCCTGGAGAAGCTGGCTGCCCATGAGCCGCGCGCCTGGCTGGCGGTGACGGCTGCCACCGAGCACCTCACCGCCATCCTCGCCGAACACCTGCTCACGCATCCGCAGCAGCTCGAAGGTGCGCAGCCGCGCCTGCTCGACATGTGGCTGTGGCATTCGAGCGAAGAGACCGAGCATCGCTGCACCGCCTTCGATCTGTACCGCGCGCTCGGCGGCAACGAGAAGTGGCGCCGACGCATGTTCCGCCTCGTCACCTGGCACTTCGCCACTGATCTGATGCGTCAGACCGTCCACAACCTCTGGAAGGACGGGGCGTTGTTCGAGCGCGCGACCTGGCGCAGTGCCTGGGCCACGCTGTTCGGGCCGGCCGGGTTGGTGCGCTGCCACTGGCGCACCTGGCGCCGTTACCTGGCCGCTGACTTCCACCCGGCCGAAGCCGACGGCGCCAAGGCCGAGCGCTGGCTGGCCGAGCACGCAGAACTGGCGCCACCGGTGAACGCGCCGCGGGCGGTGGCCTAAGGTCGGTCTCCCAAGCGGTGTCCGCTCAGGGTAGACCTGTGACATCACGGCCGGCACGACACTTCCACTCGCGGGCTTCGACAGGCTCAGCCCGAACGGTGAACGGGAGGCGCTCGACGGACTCGGCTGGTGGATGGGGTCGGTACAGCGGACGAAGCGCGTCCGGTGCCCGGGCAGCGTTCTGCCGGCCTGACGTGAGTGCCGTTCAAGGATACGGTTCTCACGTCCAGTTGTCACGGTCTGCCGTCACTGAAAATGGCCCATCCCGCGGCATGGAGCGCTCATGAACCCTTCGATCACCCCTTCGGCTGTCGCCCTCGTCACCGGCGGCGCACGCGGCATCGGCCTGGCCTGCGGGCGCTGGTTCCTTGCGAACGGCTACCGGGTCGCTTTGCTCGACGTCGATGCCGCCACGCTGGCGGCCACCGACGCGGCGCTGGCCGATCCGCAGCGCGTCTTCACGGTCCGTGTCGACGTGTCCCAACCCGAGGAGGTCGCGGCGGCGGTGGCCGCGGTCGACGCTCGCTACGGCCGTATCGACGCGCTCGTCAACAACGCCGGCGTGGCGGTGTTCAAGCGCATCGAGGACACCACCTGGGCGGACTGGCGCCACGTGCTCGGCACCAACCTCGATGGCGCCTTCCTGTGCACCCAGGCCTGCACGCCCGTGATGAAGCGCGGAGGCGGCGGCGCCGTCGTCAACATCGCCTCCATCTCCGGCCTGCGCGCCAGCACGATGCGCGTGGCCTACGGCACCAGCAAGGGCGCGATCATCCACCTGACCAAGCAGCAGGCGGTCGAGTTGGGCACCGTCGGCATCCGGGTCAACTGCATCGCCCCAGGACCTGTGGAGACCGAGATGGCCAAGCTCGTGCACACCGTGGCCATCCGCAGCGACTACCACGACACCATCCCCCTCAACCGCTATGGCACGCCCGAGGAGATCGCCGCGGGCGTCGGTTTCCTGTGCAGCCCGCAGGCGAGCTACATCAACGGTCAGACCCTGGCCGTGGACGGCGGCTTCGATGCCAGCGGTGTGGGCCTGCCGACGCTGCGCCGCGGCGGGCTGGCAGGGACCTCCGGGCACTGAGAGGCTGATACCGGCTTGCCGGCCGAGCGCCGCTGGCCAGCGGCGCTCGGTGCAGCTGATGCGCCCCGAACCACAGGAGCAGACATGACAGAACTCGACATCGGCATCGCCGGCGGCGGCGTCGGCGGCCTGACGGCCGCGATCGCGCTGCGGCACGCGGGGCACCGCGTCACCGTCCACGAGCAGGCGCGCCAGTGGATGCGCGTGGGCGCGGACGTCAACCTGACCCCCAACGTGGTGAAGGCGCTGGACGGCCTGGGCGGCCAGGTCGGCGCAGCGATCCGGCGCGACGGCGCGCAGCCGACCTTCCGCATCAGCCGCGACGGCCTGAGCGGCGCCGAGACCTCGCGCCTGGGCATGGGCGGGCAGGCCGAGCAGCGCTACGGCGCGCCGCAGGTCACCATCCACCGCGCCGACCTCCTGGCCGCGCTGGCCGCCGAGCTGCCCGCCGCCTGTGTGCACTTCGGCCGCCGCGTGGCCGGCCTGGCGCAGGACGACGGCGGCGTGACGCTCGCCTTCGAGGACGGCGCGCAGGCCCGGCACGACGTCGTCATCGGCGCCGACGGCATCCACTCGCGCGTGCGCGCCGCGCTCTTCGGGCCCGAGAGCCCGCGCTTCACCGGCGTGGTCTCCTTCCGCGCCGTGGTGCCCACCGAGCGCGTCCGCGACGTGCCCGAGATCGACGCCTTCACCAAGTGGTGGGGCCCCAACCCGCAGACGCAGATCGTCACCTTCCCGCTCAACCAGGGCCGCGAGACCTTCGTCTTCGCCACCACCGGCCAGGAACGCTGGACCGAGGAGTCCTGGACCAGCGAGGGCAGCGTCGACGAACTACGCGAGGTCTACCGCGACTTCCACCCCGACGCCCGCCGCCTGCTCGACGCCTGCGACCGCGTGCTCAAGAGCGCCCTCTACGAGCGCGAGCCCCTGCCGGCCTGGACCGTGGGCGCCGTCACCCTGCTCGGCGACGCCTGCCACCCCATGCTCCCCTTCATGGCCCAGGGCGCCGGCATGTCCATCGAAGACGCCGTCGTTCTCGGCCGCGCGCTGGCCGGCGCCGCCGACCGCCCCCAGGCGGCCGCCGCGCTGCAGCACTACGAAGCCGCCCGGCGCGAGCGCACCGCCCGCATCCAGCTCGCCTCGCGCGGCAACGAGTGGATGAAGGGCCCCGGCAATGCCGACTGGGTCTATGGCTACGACGCCTGGCAGGTGGCGATCGCCTGACCCAGACCCCTCTCGCGGTCGCTGAAGAACCACTCCCCGCGCTGCAACGCTGGCTGGCGGTCAGCGGCGCCCATGCCGGTCGAGCACCGGTCACGTGCGGCGCGCAGACCGGCGTGGGCGGCGATGGCCGACGCGCGACGTCAGCCTGTCGATGGAGCCACGAACCATCCATCCGGAAGGTTCACGGCCGATGGCGGTGCTTGGGTGCAGGCTGGCGGTCAGCGGCGCCCATGCCGGTCGAGCACCGGTCACGTGGGGCGCGCAGACCGGCATGAGCGCCGATGACCGACGCGCGACGTCAGCGAGCGGAACCCGGAACGCTGCTCAGCCCCGCACCCCCGCCGCAGGCCGCGTCCGGTAGAAGGTCAGCGGCTGGGCCTTCGCCTCGCGCAGCACGTTCTTGCGCATGCGGCCCACCACGTGCATCTCGCAGGGCTTGCAGTCGAAGCGCAGCGTCAGGCGGTCATTGCCGTGCACCAGCGTCAGCGGCTCGGCGCGCACCGTGCCCTGCACGCCGACCACGCCCTTGGCCTGCTTCGGGCACAGGCTCAGCGACCAGCGCACGCAGTGCTTCGTGATCATCAGGCTCACCTCGCCGAGCTCCTCGTGGCTCTCGTAGGCGGCCTCGACCACCTGCACGCCGTGGCGGGCATAGAAGGCGGCGGCCCGGCCGTTGTAGACATTGGCCAGGTAGCTCAGCGTGTCCTCGGGGTAGGGCACCGGCGGCTCCACCGGCGCGGCCCGCGGCAGGCGCGGGAAGGCCGCCTCACGCGCCGCCTCCAGCGCGGCCACCGCCTCGCGCCGCAGCGCATTGGCCAGGCTGCTGGGCACGAACAGGCCCGCTGCCGCTGTCTCGACCTCCACCGCCTGCGCCTCGAACAGCGTGCCGCCGAGCCGGCCCAGCTGCGCCCTCAGGCCCTCGAGCGCGCGCGCGGCGTCACGCGCCGGCTCGTGCGCATGGACGGCGCGGGCCTGCCCGACATGGCCCTCTCCGTCGGCCACCTCCAGCGCGAAGCCCTCGGCCGTCGCGCGCCAGCGCAGCCGCACCGGGATGCGCCGCTGCGCGGATTCGCGCCCGAGCAGCCGCTCCCAAGCCATGTCGCGGTTGCGGCTGAGCTCGGTGCCGCGCTTCAGGTCCTTCAGCCCGGCCGTGCTGCCGCCCGGCACGTTCGGGTGGACGCGCCAGCCCGCGCCCCCGAGCGCCTGCGCCACGTTCACCGGCACCCCCTGCAGCTCGCCCTGCAGGTCCCACCACGTCAGCGCGTCGCCGTTGTGCAGCGCGTCGCCGGCGTCGGCGAGCTGCACGTCGAAGTGGTCGGCGCCCACCTTCAGCACCTGTCCGATCGCCAGCCCGGCGTGCTTGGGCGTGTCGAAGGCGCCGATGTCGATCTGGCGCCCGTTGACGAAGTAGTCGGTCGCGCCGCGGTTGAAGTTGCGCCCGGGGTCCGGGGTGAAGAAGTGGCGCGTGCGGCCGCTGGAGGCTGCACGCAGCGGCGGGTCCTCCCGGCCGGCGGCGCGCTGCTCCAGCAGTGCGTCGAAGAGCTGTCGGTAGTGGGCCGTGACGTTCTTCACGTAGCCCATGTCCTTGTAGCGGCCCTCGATCTTGAAGCTGCGCACGCCCGCGTCCACCAGCAGCGCCAGGTTGGCGCTCTGGTCGTTGTCCTTCAGGCTGAGCACGTGCTTGTCGTGGGCGACGATGCGGCCCTGGGCGTCGGTGACGGTGTAGGGCAGGCGGCACTCCTGCGAGCAGTTGCCGCGGTTGGCGCTGCGCCCGGTGTGGGCGTGGCTGATGAAGCACTGCCCGCTGTAGGCCACGCACAGCGCGCCGTGGACGAAGAACTCGATCACCGAGCGGTCCACCTGGGCCGCGATCGCGCGGATCTGGTGCAGGTCCAGCTCGCGCGCCAGCACCATCTGCGAAAAGCCCGCGTCCTGCAGGAAGCGCGCCTTGGCCGGGGTGCGGATGTCGGTCTGCGTGCTCGCGTGCAGCTGCAGCGGCGGCAGGTCGAGCTCGAGCAGCCCCATGTCCTGCACGATCAGCGCGTCGACGCCGGCCTCGTGCAGCTGCCAGGCCAGGCGCCGCGCGGGCTCGAGCTCGTCGTCGCGCAGGATGGTGTTCAGCGTCACGAACACGCGCGCGTGGAATCGGCGCGCGTGGCGGCACAGGCGCTCGATCTCGGCCACCGGGTTGGCCGCCTTGTCGCGCGCGCCGAAGCCGGGGCCGCCGATGTAGACGGCGTCCGCCCCGTGGTTCACCGCCTCGATGCCGATGTCGGCGTCGCGGGCGGGGGCGAGGAGCTCGAGCTCGGCGCGCCGCGCCATGCCGGGCCCCGTCAGGCGGCGGCCGCGCGCAGGCGCGCGCCGGCGGTGTCGAAGGAGGCGCGCAGCGCGGCGTAGTCGTGATGCACCGCGAACTGCGGGAACTGCGCCACGATGCCCGGCGGCGGGTGGATGAAGAAGCCCGCGTGCGCTGCGCCCAGCATCCCGGTGTCGTTGTAGGAGTCGCCCGCGGCCATGACCTGGAAGTTCAGGCCCTTCAGCGCCTCCACCGCGTGCCGCTTCTGGTCGGGCTGGCGCAGGCGGTAGCCGGCGACATAGCCCTCGGCGTCGACCTCCAGCCGGTGGCAGAACAGCGTGGGCCGGCCGAGCTGGCGCATCAGCGGGTCGGCGAACTCGTAGAAGGTGTCCGACAGGATCACCACCTGGTAGCTCGCGCGCAGGCCGTCGAGGAAGTCCTCCGCGCCTGGCAGCGGGGCCATGCCCGCGATCACGGCCTGGATGTCGGCGAGCTTCAGCCCGCGCTCGCGCAGCAGCGCGAGCCGGAAGCGCATCAGCTTGTCGTAGTCGGGCTCGTCGCGGGTGGTGCGGCGGAACTCGGGGATGCCGGTGCGTTCGGCGAAGGCGATCCAGATCTCGGGGACGAGCACGCCCTCGAGGTCGAGGCAGACGATTTGCATGGGCGGGAAGACAGGCGCTTGGAGGGGGCGGCCGACGTCGGGAAGTACCGGGCAGGCCGATCGTGGGGCGAGATGGTAGCGGGTTCGCGCGACCACGCGGCCACGACACCGCCCGGGTCGACAGGCGCGACCGGCACTGCCTTGTGCCGGCCGACGGCCTGACGCTGATGCGGCAGCGTCCACTGCAGGCGCGGCGTCCTGATGCGTCCCCGGTCGCGGCACCCTGTCTCAGTCGCCTGGGGCCAGCACCACCATCTGCCTGCGGGTGGCGCCGTCGCGCCACACCGTCAACGTCACCCGGTCCCCTGGCGCGCGTCGTTCCAGCAACGTGAGCATGTCATCGAGGTTGGTCACCGCTTCGCCGTCGACCGCAGTGATGACATCGCCTCCGACCACCTCGCCGTTGCGGCCGCGGCGGAAGGGCTGCAGTCCTGCGCGCGCGGCCGGGCTGCTCGGGACGACCTGGAGCAGCACCACCCCCTGGGGCAGGTTGAGCGCGCGCTGCAGCGCCGGCGGGCCGGCCGACACGCCGATGGCCGGACGCACAAAGCGGCCGTCGCGGATCAGGCGCGGCACGATGCGGTTGACCTCGTCCACGGGGATGGCGAAGCCGATGCCCGCACTGCCGCCGCTGGGGCTGAAGATCGCCGTGTTCACGCCGATCAAGCGGCCTGCGGAATCCAGCAACGGGCCGCCGGAGTTGCCCGGGTTGATGGCGGCGTCGGTCTGGATCGCGCCACGGATGGTGCGCTGGTTGAGCGATTCGATCTCGCGGTTGAGCGCGCTGACGATGCCCGTGGTCAGCGTCTGGTCCAGGCCGAAGGGGTTCCCGATGGCGTAGACCTTCTGCCCGACTTGCAGGTCCCTGCTCGAGCCGATGGGGATCGCGGGAGCCTTCGCGGTCGGCACGTCGATCCTGAGCACCGCGAGGTCGCGGTCGGGGAAGGCCCCCACCAGTTGCGCCGCGTGCGTGCTTTGGTCGGCCAGGGTCACCCGTGCCGCGCTGCCGCCCTGGATGACGTGGAAGTTGGTCACGATGTGTCCGCGGTCGTCCCAGACGAAGCCCGTACCGGTCCCGCGCGGCACCTGCTCGACGTTGAGCGAGAAGAAGTCACGCTGCACCTCGAGCGTCGTGATGTGCACGACCGACGGCGAGATGCGGCGGAAGACGTCGATCTGGCTTTGCTCTTCGGACAGCAGCGGCCCGCGTGGCGTGACCTCGCGCGCGGACGGCTCGGTGCGCCCCATCACCGCCTGTGGGCCGACCAGCACGAGCGCGCCAGCGGCGAGCGTCCCTGCCAGCGCCCAGGGCAGCCAGCGACGCCCGGCGGTCGCCCAGACGGACGCGGGATCGCGGGGACACAGTCGGGTCATGTTCATCCTTCGCCTCCGGAGCGCGGGCGCATCGTGTCAGCCCGATCGCCCGCCACAGGTCCGGCCACCCCCGGACGTTCGCCCCGGCGCAGTGCCAGGCACACCCTGCATGGCTGCGCGCGTGTTGGGGGAACAGCCTCCTAGGCCACGATATATGCGGCAGACCCGGTCGCGATCAAGGTGCCCTCCTCGTTGACCAGACGCATCTGCGTCGACGAGACGCGTCCGCCGAGGCGGGTGACCTCGGCGCTCGCTACGAAGTGTTGACCGATGCCCTGCCGCAGGTAGTCGGTGCGCAGGTCGATCGTGGCCATGCGGGCGAATCGCTGCATGAAGGCCTCGGCGCTCTCGGAGGGGTGCCGCTCGCTCATCGCCACCATGATGGCGAGCGCGCCCGTGGGGTCCAGGATCGCTGCCGTCACGCCACCATGCAGCCGGCCGTACCCGTAATGCCCCACGAGTTCCGGGCGCATGTCGATGCGGGTGCGCACGTCACCCGGTCGGACCGACAGTACCTTCAGTCCGAGCACCTGATGGAAGGTGATCTTGTGCTCGAACAGGTCGATAAGGGCCTGCTCGAGACGCTTCTGTTCGTCGGTGCTGCGGGGCGGCAGGGCGCTTGCGGTCATGTCGAGCCTGTGGTGGCGAGCCGGTAGAAGGCGCGGGCATTGCCGCCGAGCACGGCGGCCCGTTGCGCCGACGTGGCGCCCGCTGCGTCCAGGAAGTCCTGGGTTTCCTGCCACCAGGTGGCGTAACCGGCGGCAAGCTCCAGCACGGGCCAGTCGCTCCCCCACAGCAGGCGGTCGAAGCCGAAGGCATGGATCAGGTGCAGCGCCCAACGGCGAGCCGCCGAGGGGGCAGGACGCGGGCCGCACTCGGTCAGCAGGCCGGAGAGCTTGCAGCACACCGACGTGTCGCGCGCCAGCGCGACCATCTCATCGGCCCAGGGCTGCCATCGGTCCGACGCGATGTCCGGCTTCGCGCCGTGATCAATCACCACCCGCAGGTCGGGATGCCGGTCCACCAGGCGCCGGATCCGGCTCAGGTGCACGGGCTTGACCAAGGCGTCGAAGGACAGTCCGCAGGCGGCCATCGCCGTCAACGCCGGCGCGACCTCGGACCGAAGGATCCAATCCGGATCGGGCAGGTCCTGCAGCATCGGCCGCAGGCCCACCAGGCCGGGCCGACGCGCCAGGGCTTCGACACGCCGTGGAGCGTCGGCAGCGGCCAGGTCGGTCCAGCCGACCACCCCGAGCACGCGCTCGTGCATCCGTGCCTGCTCGAGCAGGTAGACGGTCTCGGCATCGGTGGGCGCGGCCTGCACCAGCACGCCCGCGCAGACACCGTGCCGGCGCGAGACGGCCGTCCAGTCGTCGACCGCGACGTCGCGGTGGATGTCGCCGAGATCCGGTGTGAGCCAACCATAGTCGCCGCGTGCCAGTAGCCAGCTGTGGAAATGCGCATCGATCGCGCCGGGGGTGCCGCTCTTCAGCGACGTCGCGCGGGTGTCGTCCATCATCGCGCTCCGGGGACCGGGGCCTGCTCGGGCAGCAGATGCTCACGGCGCAGTTCGTCCCAGAACTCGGCCGGGATGGGGTGCCCGAGCATGGCCAACGCGTCGTCCCACTCTTGTGGACGTCTGGCGCCCAACATCAGTTCCGTCACCGCCGCGTGGGCCATCGGGAACTGCAGGGCCGCCGCCCGCAGCGGCACGGAGTGGCGCTCGCACACGGCCTCGATCCGTGCCGTGCGCTCCAGCCAGTGGCCCGCAGCGGGCTGGTAATTGAAGGTGGCTCCCGCCAGCCGAGCGCCGGTGGCGAGCAGGCCGGAGTTGAAGACGCCGCCCAGCGATACGCGTACCCCGCGCGTCAGGCACTGCGGCAGCATCTCGGGCAGCGCGGCGTGGTCCAGCAGGCTGTAGCGTCCGGCGATCAGCACCGCGTCGAGGTCGGCGTGGCGCAGCACCTGCAGCACGACCTGCTCGTCGTTGACCCCCAGGCCGATCGCGCCGACCAGCCCTTCGCGGCGCAACGCGGCCAGCGTCGGCAGGGTCTCCTCCAGCACCTGGCGTAACACGCGTGCGCCGTCGGAGCCGTGGGTCTGCGCGTCCATGTCGTGGACATAGGCGATGTCCAGGTGCGACGTTCCCAGACGCTGCAGACTGTCCTCGACGCTGCGGCGCGTGCCGCCGGCGCTGAAATCCCAGTGCTGGACGTAGGGCAGGCCGTCGACGTAGCAGAACTGCTCTCGAGGCACCGTCGCGCGCGGCGTCAGCAGGCGGCCGACCTTGCTCGACAGGGTGATGTCGGCGCGTGGACGAGCCCGTAGGGCCTCACCCATGCGATGTTCGGAAAGTCCATGGCCATAGTGGGGCGCCGTGTCATATCGTCGGCACCCGTCGGCCCAGGCACGGTCCAGCAACGCGCGGGCATCGCCCTCGCTGACCGGATGGAACAGGTTGCCGATGGCGGCGCCGCCCAGGCCGAGTTTGTTCATGGCCAGCGCAGGCCCGGTGGTCTCGGTCCGGGCCTGCGCAGCAGGATGGACGGCCGACGGCACGGTCGTCGGCGCAGGGGATGTCGGAGTCGTCATCGGCGTCTCTGGGGCTGCTCGTTTCATGTCGGGGTTTACACCACGCCAAAGGCGCGGATGGTGCCACTAACATCGGCGCGCCGACCTCGGGCTTCCCCCGAGACCGGGCTCGGCCCGGCGGTCTCCCGGCGCGCGAGGCTCGCGCGTGGGCACACAGACGGACACCCGAGATGCTCAGAGGCATTCCCCCCCTGTTGACGCCGGACTTGCTGCATGCGCTCGCCAGTATGGGACACGGCGATGAGCTGGCGATCGTGGATGCGAACTTCCCAGCCGTCCGCGTGGCCGCACGGGGCGGCGCGCCCTGTGTGCAACTGACGGGCGTCGACACCCCGGCCGCGCTGGACGCCGTGCTCGCACTGCTGCCCGTGGATGACTTCGAGCCCGACCCGGTGCGCACGATGCAGGTCGTCGGCGACCCGATGGCCGTGCCTGCGGCGGTCAGCGCGATCTCGCAGGTGCTGGCGCGGCACGCGGCCCCTGCGCCTGCCGGCTTGGAGCGGCACGCCTTCTACGCGGCGGCCGCACGCGCCAGTGTCATCATCCGCACGGGCGAGATGCGCCCCTACGGCAATGTGCTCGTGCGCAAGGGGGTGCTCTTCGGCCCTGCGCCCGGCGAATGACACACCCAGAGGAACCTTTCGCATCCGAGCCCTCTGTGGCGGTTGCACCACCCTGAACCAGCCGACGGCCACCCCGCCGGTGGCACCTGCATCACTTATCTCCAAAGACGAACATGACTGCTCCTGCTGCATCTTCCTCAGCCTTCCGCGGGGTCTGGCCCGCCATGCTCACGCCGCTGCAGGCCGATCTGTCGATCGACCACGGGCTGTATGCCGAGCACGCGCACGCGCTGCTGGCCGCCGGCTGCGGCGGGGTCACCGCCTTCGGCACAACGGGGGAGGGGCCCTCGTTCTCCGTGGCGGAAAGGCGGGCCGCGATCGACGCGCTCATCGAGCGCGGCATACCGGCATCGCAGATCATCGTCTCGACCAGTTGCGCGGCCTTGCCCGAGACCCTGGCGCTGACGCGTCACGCCACCGAGGCCGGTGTGCATGGCGTGCTGATGCTGCCGCCGTTCTTCCTCAAGGGGGTGAGCGACCGCGGCATCGCCGACAGCTACCGCTGGGTCATCGACCAACTGGCCGACCCTCGGCTGCGCATGTACCTCTACCACATCCCCCAGGTGGCGGCCGTGGGCCTGTCGCACGCGGTCATCCGCGAACTCCTGGACGCCTACCCCGACACGATCGTCGGCATCAAGGACAGTGCCTGCGATCGTGAACATTCGGTCGGCCTGGCCCATGCGTTCATGCCCGGCATCACCGTCTACGTTGGCAACGAGACCGACCTGCCGACGATGGGACGCCTGGGCAGTACGGGCGCGATCAGCGGGCTCGCCAACTTCTGCCCGCGCCTGGTGCACCGCCTCGTGATTCAGCCCGACCATCCCGGCGTCGAGGACGATCTGGCACAGGTGCGGGCCATCCTCGAGGCGCTGGACGGCTTGTCGCTGATGCCGGCGATCAAAGGGGTGATGGCCCAGCGCAGTGGTCAGGCCGGTTGGTTGCGCGTGCGCCCACCGCTGGTCGCCCTCGACGTGGCACAACAGGCCCTGCTGGCCCAGCGGATGCAGGCGGTGGCTGGACGCTGGGCCGTGGCCTGAGCCACTGCGAGGCGCCCTGTCGGGGCGACGGGGGGCGCGTAGGGCGGCGCGGTGTCGGGCACGCGCGCCGCGTCCCGGGGGGCGGCGCCCTCACGTCCCGCGTCGCCGACTTCGTGAAGGTCCCGTAGATGGCTTAATCTCGGGCCTCGGCACCGGCTCGGCCTGCACGCTGCGGGTATGGCGTGGTGTCGACACGAGGAGGTACGAGGGTGGGTGAACCACGGCCGTGGCGACGCTGGCTGAACCGTGGGCTGCTGTGGTCGTTCGTGACCGCAGTCGGCCTGTTGGCCCTGCCGCTGCTGTTGGTGGCGGTGGGCATCACCGTCGACGCCGGGCCCTGGCGGGGCGAGGTGGCGCAGGCCATCGGGCGCGCGTTGCAGCGCGAGGTTCGCTTCGACGGGCCGGCGCGCATCACCTTCTCCCTGCAGCCCGAACTGCGTGTCGGCGGGATCCGCGTACGCAACCCGGAGGGCTTCGGCGACGAGGATTTCGCGAGTTTCGGTGAGGGCCATTTCCAACTCGCGTTGCTGCCCTTGCTGCGATACGAGTTGCAGGTCCGGGACTTCAGCGCCCGCGACGTGCGCGTGCGGCTGCAGGTCAGGGCCGACGGCCGGACGAACTGGCAGTTCGGGCCGACGCCGGCCACGGCCGAGGTCGACCCGACCCGCCCCGCAACCGGCCCGGCACCGGCACCGGCAATGCTTCCCGGGGACGCGCAGCCAGCGGGTGGTGATGTCCCGAAGAGTGCGCCGCTGCTGCGGCGCGAGGAGGTCGCCGGTGTGGCCATCGACAGGGTGCGCCTGGAACGCATCCTGCTCGAGTTCGTGCCGGAAGGCGGCACGGCGCGGCGCTTCCAGCTTGACGAATTGGACCTTGTGGCGCCGGCCGGGCAGCCTCTGACGGTCCGGATGACCGGGCAGGTCGAGGGTCGCTTCCCCTACACGGTGTCGGTCGATGGTGGCTCGCTGTCAGCGTTGATCGCCGGACGCGAGGCCTGGCCGCTGAAGCTCGACCTGGGCTTCGCCGGCACCCGCCTCGGACTGTCCGGTCAGGTCCTGCCCCGACCTGGGTCGGGTTGGGCCGACCTCGCCTTCCGATTGGAGACCGACGACCTGTCGCAGCTCGAGCGCTTGCTGCAGACGAGCTTGCCACCTGTGGGCGCGGTGGCCATGTCGATGCGCGTGGGCTGGCGTCCCGGGTGGTTCGCGCTGTCGGAGATCGACGCGACCATGGGACGCACTGCGTTGCAGGGCGACCTTGCCTTGCGCACCGACGTGCCGGTGCCGAGCGTGACCGGTCGGCTGCGAGTGCCGACCCTGGACCTGCAGCCCTTCCTTGCGCAGGCGGGGCCGACTGCAGCGGTGGAGCCGGGCGCCGCAGGGACCGTCCCGACCGCCGCCAGCGGGGTACCGGCGCAAGGTCCGGACACGCCGGCCGAGCCCGGCACGCTGTTGGACACCTATCGCGAACTGCAGGCGCAGACCTTCGACCTCTCGCGTCTGGGGCGCCTCGACGCCGACCTCGAACTCGAGGTCGGGCGCAGCCTGAACCTTCCGGGAGATGTGCGCGACGCGTGGCTGGCGATCCGGCTGCGAGAGGGGTCGCTGGTCGCGCCCATCCGGGTGCGCGCGGCCGACGTGCCGATGCAGGGCCAGCTCGTCGTCGCCCAGGCCAGCGGCTTGCCGACCTTCGCGCTGGCGCTCGGCGCTCAGCAGGCGCCGCTCGGTGGTCTGGCGCGCCTGCTGGCCGGGGTCCCGGGGGTGGAGGGTCAGGTCGGCCGTGTCGATGTGGCGCTGGCGGCGCGGGGCGCCACGCTGGGCGATGTCGCGCGCAGCCTGACGGTCAGCGTCGCGCTGGACCGCGGCCGGCTGCGTTACGGCACGCAGGAGGGCGCGCGGCCAGTGGGCGTCGAGCTCGAGCGACTGCTCGTCGAGCTGCCGGCTGGTCAGGCCTTGCGTGGCCAGGCCGCGGGGGCGTTGCTGGGGGAGCGATTCGCCCTGGATCTGCGGGGGGGCTCGCTGCCGGCCCTGGCTGAGGGGCGGGTGTGGCCGGTGGGTTTGCAGTTGCGCGCCTCGGGGGCTCGCCTGGCGCTGTCCGGGCAGCTCGAGCCCGACGCCACGCGTCCCGTTGCCACGCTGCAGCTGACGGTCGATGCGCCGCGTGCTGGCAGCCTGGGGCGCTGGCTCGGTCTGGACGCGCAGGCGGCATTGCCCCTGCGCGCATCGGCATCGCTCGCCTTGTCGCCCGATCGCGCGCGAATCGAGGATTTCTCGATCGCGCTCGGACATACCCGCATGAATGGCTCATTCGGGCTGCAGGGGCTGAGCGCAAGGGCGGGCGACGCGCGCGTGCGACCGCGCGCGGACCTGCGGCTGCAGGCGCCGGAGATCGACCTGCCCCAGCTGCAGACACTGCGCGCGACGGGCGCGCTGCAGCCTGCCACCCCGTCCCCGCCCCCGGGGGGTGGGAGCTCTCTCACCCTGGACCTGCCGGTGCTGCCACGCGGGATCGATCTGAGCGACACCGATTTCGCCTTCCAGGTCCAGCGGCTGCGTCTGCCGACCACCGAGGTCGAGGAGATCCGTTTCGACGGCCGGATCCGGGATGGCCACATGCCGCCCGCCCCTTTCAGCGCTCGGGCGGCGGGCGTCGGTTTTACCGGAAGCGCTGCCGTCGACCTGCGCGGTGCGCTGCCCGAGGTGGCGCTGTCGCTGCGTGCCGGCGCCGTCGACATCGGCGGTTTGCTGCAGCGCTTGCGGATCGCCGAGGGCATCGACGCGCGGGTCCAGGCGCTGCAACTGTCGATGGTGCTGCGTGGCAGTCGGCTCGGCGAAGCGATCGAGCGTTCGGAACTGCAGGCACAGATGGAAGGGGGTCAGTGGACCCTGCGCAATCCGGCGCGGCAGCCCATCCTGACCGTGGCGGTGGGGCGGGGGCGCCTGCAGGCGCCCCCGGGTGCACCGGTGTCGCTGACACTGGACGGCACGATCGACCGCACGCCCGTGGCGATCCGCATGGGCACTGGCCGCCTCGCCGAGCTTACCCGCCCGGGTGGACGGGTGCCGTTCTCTCTCGACGCGCTGGCCGCCGACACACGCCTGGCACTGCGTGGGCAGGTGGCGGTGCCGCTGACCGACCGCGGTGGCGAACTCACGCTCAGCCTGTCGGGGCCGCGGTTCGACGCGCTGAACGAACTGGCGCGGGCGGACCTGCCGCCCTGGGGGCCTTGGTCCTTGACCGGACGTTTCCAGGTGGCCGGGCAGGCCTATGCCATGCCCGCACTCGATCTGCGGATCGGCCAGAGCCAGCTCCAGGGACAAGGCACGCTGGGGTTCGACGGCACGCGTCCGGTGGCCCGGTTGGCGCTGAAGGCACCGACGGTGCAACTCGATGACTTCCGGTTCGGCGACTGGTCACCGGTGGCCAAGGGGTCGCCGAAGGCTCCGGTGGCCGCGCCCGCCACGCGTGATCTCGATCAGATGCGGTCACAGGCCCGGGATGCGGCACGGCGAGGCCAACGACTGCTGTCTCGCGAAACCTTGCAGCGACAGGACATCGACCTGGATGTGCAGGTCGATCAGGTCCGCTCCGGCGCCGACCTGCTCGGCAACGGGCGGCTCCATCTGGATGTGAGGCAAGGGCGCCTGAGTCTGACGCCTGCGGAGGTCGCCGTGCCCGGTGGTGGCGCGCGCATCGAACTCGAGTACGAGCCTCTGCCCGGTGACGAGGTGGTGCGGATGCAGACCCGGCTGCGTGTGGACCGATTCGACTATGGCGTGCTCGCGCGGCGTCTCCAGCCCGACAGCGATCTGGCCGGGCACTTCAGCGTCCACTTCGACCTCGCCGCCACGGCACCGCTGGAGGCGCTGATGCAGCGTGGCTCGGGGCGCCTGGACGTCGCGGTGTGGCCGGTGAACCTGAAGTCGGGGGTGTTCGACCTCTGGGCCGTCAATGTCTTCGTCGCGCTCCTGCCGACGCTGGACGAGGCCTCAGCCTCGCGGGTGAACTGCGCCATCGCGCGTTTCGACCTGCGCGAAGGGCGCCTGCAGCAGGACCGTCTGCTGGTCGACACGACTCGGCTGCGCGCCACGGGTCGTGCGCAGGTGGACTTCCGTGACGAGACGCTTGCGGTGCGTCTGGAGCCTCGCGCCAAGCGACCGCAGTTCTTCTCCCTGCCGGTGCCGGTAGAGGTCTCGGGCCGGCTGACCGACTTCAAGGTCGGCATCCCGCCCCGGTCGGCGGCCTCCACCGTGGCTGGCTTCTTCGGTTCGGTGGTGACGACCCCGATCCGGCTGCTGTCCGAGCGTCCGCTGCCGGCCGATGGCTCGGACGTCTGTCTGCAGGCCATGCGTGGCCTGCCAACGATGCCATGACGACGCCCGATCGCAACACGGACGCGCACGGCCCCCCTGAAGCGACGTCGTTCGACGGCCTCGGCCTCACGCGGCGCGAGCGCATCTGGGTCGGTCTCGTGGTCACGCTGGTGTGCACCGCGCTGGCCGCGCTGGTCGTCGCGGTCTGGCGGCCGGCACCCCCCTCGCGCGTGGTGATGAGCACCGGACCGGCCGATGGCGCCTATCACGCGTGGGCCCTGCGCTATCGCGAGATCCTGGCGCGTCAGGGGGTGGAACTCGTGTTGCGTCCCTCGGCCGGTGCCGTCGAGAACCTGCAGCGCCTGCGCGAGCGTCATCAGGGCGTGACCCTCGCCCTGGTGCAAGGGGGGCTGGCGGCGGAAGCCGATCGGCTCCGTCTGGTCTCGCTGGGCGCTGTGGCCCACGAACCGTTGTGGATCTTCCACCGCCAGGGCTTGCCGGTCGACGGCTTCTGGTCCTTCGCAGGAGCGAGGATCGCCGGTGGGCCGCCCGGCAGCGGGACGCGCCACGTGACCGACCTGCTGTTGCAGCGCCACGGGATCACGCAGGCCCGTTCACCCACGGTCCTGCCGGTCTCGGGCGTGGCCGCCGCCGCCGCCCTGGAGCGCGGCGACGTGGACATGGCCCTGCTGGTGGCGGCGCCTGACGCTCCCGCGGTCCAGCGCCTGCTGCGAGCCCCGGAGATCGACCTTTGGCACTGGCGCCGTGCCGAGGCCCATGCACGACAGATGCCGGTGCTGGGACGGCTCGACCTGCCGGAAGGCGCGGTCGATCTCGTGACCAACGTGCCGCCGCGCGATATCACGCTGCTGTCGCTCAAGGCTGTGCTGGTGGCGACGCCGGACATCCATCCGGTGCTCGTCGACCTGCTGCTCGACGCCGCACGCGAGGTCCATGGCGGCAGCGGCCTGCTGCATCGGGCCGGTGATTTCCCGCAGCCCGACGCGACCGAGTACCCGATGTCCGCCGATGCCGAGCGGTATCACAAGAGCGGCCCGTCCACCTTGCAACGTTACCTGCCCTACTGGGCGGTGGTGTGGATCCAGCGACTGATCTACTTCGGACTGCCGCTGCTCGTCGTGGGTTTGCCGCTGACGCGGGCGCTGCCCGCGCTCTACCGCTGGGTGATGCGTCGCCGGGTGTATCGGCTGTATGGCGAACTCGCGTTCATCGAACGCGAGGCATCGGCCGACCCGACGCGCCGCGCCAGGGCTTTGCAGCGTCTGGCGCAGATCGAGCAGCGCGTGCACCGCCTGCGCACGCCCGCGTCCTTTGCGGCCGAGGCCTACATGCTGCGCATGCACCTGGACTTCGTGCGGGGGCGACTGCAGGTGCTCAGTCGCCCAGACCCAGGCGGCGCAGCGTCGGCGGTGTCGTCGGGATCGTGATCACCTTCTCCTCGGTGAAGAAGGCTTCGCAGGCGTCGCCCCCCTGACGCCCGACGCCGGAGTCCTTGTAGCCGCCGAAGGGCGCGCGCAGTTCCCGCATCATCGGCGTGTTGACCCACACGATCCCGGTGCGCAAGCCTTCGGTCATCGCCGTCACGGTGGGCAGGTGGTCCGACCAGACATAGCTGACCAGGCCGAAGCGCGAGTCGTTGGCCAGGGTCAGCGCGTCGTCGACATCGTCGAAGGCCATCAGCGTGGCGAAGGGACCGAAGATCTCGTCCTGGGCGACGCGGCAACGGTTGTCGGGCGCGATGACGGCCGTGGGTTCGGCATAGAAGCCGGGTGACAGGTCAGAGACCGCGGCACCGCCCGTCAGCAGCGTGCAACCGTCGTCGCGCGCATGCGCCGCATAGCGCAGCACGCGCCGCAACTGCGCGCTGGACGCCAAGGGCCCGAGCTCGGTGGTGTCGTCCATCGGATGGCCGATGCGCAGACCGCGCGCACGTGCGACGAAGCGTTCGATGAAGTCGTCGAAGATGCGTCGCTGCACCAGGATGCGCGAGCCTGCCAGGCACTGCTGTCCGTTGTTGGAGAAGATCCCCAGCAACGCGCCGTCGAGCGCGCGGTCGAGGTCGGCCGAGGCGAAGACGATGTTGGCCGATTTGCCGCCCAGCTCCAGCGTGCAGGGCGCGAGGTGGCGCGCGGCTGTTTCCATGATGCGTCGGCCGGTCTCGGTGCCGCCGGTGAAGCACACGCGCCGCACGTCCGGGTGCGCCACCAGCGCTTGCCCGGTGACAGGACCCCGGCCGTTGACCAGGTTGACCACGCCCGGGGGCAAGCCGGCCTCGTGCATCAGCTCGACCATCCGCATCACCGCCAGCGGCGACTGCTCCGACGGCTTGATCACGCAGGTCGCGCCGAAGGCGATGGCGCTGGCGATCTGCATCGACGACAGCGCCAGCGGGGCGTTCCACGGCGAGATCAGCGCCGCCACGCCGGCGGGCTCGCGCACCACCGTGGAGACATAGCCCGGCGTCTGTCGGTAGACCTGACCGGCGCTGTGGCCGATGTGGTCGGCGAAGAAACCGAAATTCGACGCAGCGCGTGGCAGGTGGCGCTGGCGCAGCTCGCGCAGGACGATACCGGTGTTGCGGCATTCGAGCCAGGCGAGTTCGTCGACGTGGCGCAGCAGCAACGCCTGGATGTCGCGCAGGACGGCCTGCCGGCGTTGCACGCTGGTGCGCGGCCACGGGCCATGCTCGAAGGCGGTGCGTGCAGCCGCGACAGCCGCATCCACCTGCGCCGCGTCGCTCTGGTCGAAGGCGCTGACAGCGGCGCCCAGCGCCGGGTCGACGATGTCGACCCGCGGTCCGTTGCCCGGGCAGGGCTGACCATCGATGAAGGCGCCGATCGCGGGGGGCAGCGTCCAGGGGGCGGTTGGCACGTTCACGGGGTGACCTCTCCGCGGGCCAGCGCCCGGGCCTTGTCCAGGCCTTCGAGCATCGAGGTCTGACGCAGGTAGGCACGGCAGCGGTCGGGATCGTCGATCACCGCCTGCAGGCGCGCCAGCGCCGCCCGGCGCTCGGCCAGGTCGCGGATCTGCATGCGGGCGTGGTTGCGGTCGGCTTGGCCGATGATGTCGTCCCGGATGACCGGCAGGCGCTGGCGCTCGTAGCCGTCGAGGTCGTCCACTGGTGCACCGTCCAGGGCCCGCACCAGGTGCTCGCTCAGGCACATCGCGTCGTGGATGCCGCCGTTCATGCCCATGCCGCCCTTGGGATTGTTCAGGTGCGCCGCGTCACCGGCGATCAGCAGGCGCCTGTCACGCCAGCGCGTGGCCAGACGCTTGTGCACGCGGTAGGGGCGGATCTCGACGAGCGGGAAGGGGCCCTGGCCGGGGAACAGTTCGTGCAGGCGCGCCTCGATCCTGCCGGGATCGGCCTCGACCTCCAGTGGCGCATCGCTCGTCGGGTGCAGACTGATGCGCCAGATCGAGGGCAGATGCAGCAGGCTGTAGGTGCCGCTGTCCTGCCAGATGTAGTTCACACCGTCCAGATCCTCCCACATCGCGCCGAAGTCGAAATCGGTCGTCGCCAGCAGTGTGACGTCGGGGTAGATCGTGCCCTCGAAGGCCGCGCCGATGGCTTTGCGCACGAGACTGTGGGCGCCATCACAGCCGACCACGAAGGCGGCTTCGATGCGCTCGGCGCCGCGGCTCGGCGTGTCCGATGTCGCGGCATCGCTGCCCTCGCCGGCGGCGGTGAGCTCGATCCACGCGCTGCCCGCTTCCTGCCCGACGGACGATACCGTGCGGCCTCGCAGGATGCGCACGCCGGACATCTGGCGCAGTCGCGTCTCGAGTGCCTCGCTGAGTACCGACTGCTCGCACTGCAAACGGTAGGGATGGGCGGTCTCGTCGCCGAGCACCGACAGGTCGAAACTGACGTGCTCGCCGGTCTCATGCAGGCGGATCTGCCAGCGTGGCGTGACGCGTCCTCGACACAGCAACTCGGCGGTGATACCCCACGCATCGAGCATGTCGAGCGTTGGGGGGTGGAAGGTCGAGGCACGCAACTGGCGCGAGATGGCGGCGTCACGCTCGATCAGCGTGACCTGAACGCCTGCGCTCGCCAGTCCGTAGGCCAGCGTCAAGCCGACCGGGCCGGCCCCGACGACGGCGATGTGCCGATGGTTGGCAGGAGATGAGCTCATGGAAGGATGGTTGTCGCCCGGGCCTCGGCGGCAGGGCTGCCTTGCCCACGTCGCTGAAGCACGCGACCGCGACCGTCTGACAAGGCACGGGACTTTAGGGGCTGCATCCACGCTCGGACCCGAGGGTTTCCCCTTGGTTGGTGCAGGGCGCGCAGACGCGTCGGCATCGTTGAGCGTGACCTCGCGAGGTCATTGCGTTTCCGTGGCGGGGCCACCGCCGTCTGCCGGTACCATGCGCGCCGTCATTGACGTATTTGTCTCCATGCAGATTCACGGCAATCCGCTCGTCCATTTCGAAGGTCGTCTGTTGATCATCGGTTTCGGATGCATCGGCCGCGCGGTGTTGCCACTGCTGCTGCGCCACATCGCCATGGACCGCCGACGTCTGCGCATCGTGACCGACCGAGCCGATCATGCCGAGATCGCCGCCCGGCACGGCGTGTCGATGCGGGTGCAGGCGCTGACGCCCGAGAACCACCACGAGGTGCTGACACAGGAACTCGGCGCGGGCGACTTCCTGCTCAACCTGTCGATCAACGTGGGCAGCGTGGACCTGATCGCCTGGTGCCAGGCATGGGGGGTGCTCTACCTCGATGCCTGCATCGAGCCCTGGGCCGGCGGCTACACCGACGAGACGCTGACGCCGTCGCAGCGCTCGAACTACACCCTGCGCGAGCAGGCTCTGGCCTTGCGGCAGACGCAACCCGGCCCGACGGCCGTGCTGACCCACGGCGTCAACCCGGGACTGGTGTCGCATTTCGTCAAGCAGGCTCTGCTCGACATCGCGACGGCCACGGCAGAGCCGGTGGCCGTGCCCGCGGACCGAGCGGGCTGGGCGGCGCTGGCGCAGCGGCTGGATGTCCGGGTGATCCACATCGCCGAGCGCGACACGCAATGGTCGGCCAGGCGCAAGGCGCCGGGTGAGTTCGTCAATACCTGGTCGGTCGAAGGGTTCGTCGGCGAGGGCACGCAGCCGGCCGAACTCGGCTGGGGCAGCCATGAGCGGCACTTCCCGCCCGACGGGCATCGGCACGGGCACGGGTGCGACGCCGCGATCTACCTGGACCGCCCGGGCGCTGCCACGCGGGTGCGCACCTGGACTCCGCTGGCCGGGCCCTTGCTGGGTTTCCTCGTCACGCACGGCGAGTCGATCTCGATCGCCGACCACCTGACGGTCCGCGGTCCGGATGGCCGGGTGGCTTACCGTCCGACGGTCCACTACGCTTACCACCCTTGCGACGATGCGGTGCTGTCGCTGCATGAACTCGCCGGCCGACAGTGGGACTTGCAGGAAACGCGGCGCCTGCTCGAGGAAGCAGACATCGTCGCTGGCATGGACGAGCTCGGCGTGCTGTTGGCCGGCCACCTGCGCGGCGCCTACTGGTACGGCTCGCGCTTGACGATCGAAGACACCCGCGCCCTGGCGCCACACAACAACGCCACAAGCCTGCAGACCGCCGCAGGAGTGCTGTCCGGCGTCATCTGGGCCATGCGCCACCCGCGGCGCGGGGTCGTCGATCCGGACGAGATGGACTTCCGTGAGGTGCTGGACGTGGCGCGCCCCTACCTGGGCGAGATGGTCGGGCTGTTCACGGACTGGACGCCCCTTCAGGGCCGCAAGTCGCTGTTCCCCGAGACGCTCGACGTGGCCGATCCCTGGCAGTTCGTCAACATACGGGTCACATGAGAACCTGCGGTCCGTGCGCTGCCGCGCTCAGCGCACACTGTCGGGCAACTCGATCTTGACCTCGAGAACTTCGAGGTCGTCCTGCTTCTCGAGGTTGATCTTGACGTCCTCAGGGGCGATCTTGATGTACTTGGCGATCACGGCCATCAACTCCTCGCGCATCTGCGGAAGGTAGTCGGCACGGGACTGCCCGCGCCCCGAACGCTCGTGTGCCAGGATGATCTGCAGTCGCTCCTTCGCGACGGAGGCAGTATTCTTCTTCTGACCGAGGAAGAAGGACAGCAGGGACATGCCGCTTACCTCCCGCCGAACAGGCGCTTGAAGAAACCGGGCTTCTCCGCCGAGGTGAAGCGCATCGGGACCTGTTCGCCGAGGAAGCGGCTGATCACGTCCTTGTAGGCTTCGCTGACGTCGGTGCCCTTGAGGTGGACAGCCGGGGTGCCCTGATTGCTGGCGTCCAGCACGGTCTCGCTCTCGGGGATCACGCCGATCAGCGGGATGCGCAGGATCTCCTGGATGTCCTCGAGCGACAGCATCTGCCCGCCGACCACGCGTGACGGGTTGTAGCGGGTGATCAGCAGGTGTTCCTTGATCGGCTCCAGGCCCTCGACCGCGCGGCGCGTCTTGGAGGCGAGCATGCCGAGGATGCGGTCGGAGTCTCGCACCGACGAGACCTCGGG
>CAZFVH010000044.1:25501-31262 GCA_964522465.1 uncultured Rubrivivax sp.
TTGGTCACGACCAGCGCCTCGTCGGCATAGTGCATGGCCATCAGCGCCCCGGTCTCGATGCCCGCCGGCGAGTCGCACACGATGTACTCGAAGCCCATCTCGGCCAGGCCGTGCAGCACGCGCTCCACACCCTCCTGTGTCAGCGCGTCCTTGTCACGTGTCTGGCTGGCGGCCAGGACGAACAGGTTGTCGCACTGCTTGTCCTTGATCAGCGCCTGGTTCAGGTTGGCTTCGCCGTGGATCACATTGATCAAGTCGTAGACGACACGCCGCTCGCAGCCCATGATCAGGTCGAGGTTGCGCAGGCCGACGTCGAAATCGATCACGGCCGTCTTGTGACCGCGTAGTGCCAGGCCGGAGGAGAAGCTGGCACTGGTGGTGGTCTTGCCGACCCCGCCTTTGCCGGAAGTGACGACGATGATGCGGGCCATCTGGGGAGGCGTCCTGGTGGTTGGTGGTGGATTGTGCGGCCGGGCAGCGCGGTCCTCAGGGGACGGATGCGGCCTCAGGGAGCGAGCGGCTCGACGAGCAACCGCTCGCCGTCCAGCCGCACCTGCGCGCCGCGTCCCTGCACCTGCGCAGGCAGCGGCTGTTCGCTGGTGCGGTAGATGCCGGCCACCGAGACGAGCTGGGCTTCCATGGCGGTGGTGAAGATGCGAGCCGACGTGTCGCCGCGGGCGCCCGCCATGGCGCGGCCGCGCAGCGGACCGTAGACATGGATGTGGCCATCGGCGATGAGCTCGGCGCCGAAGCTGACGGTGGCGAGCACGATGAGGTCGCCGCCTCGCGCATAGACGCGCTGGCCGGAGCGCAGCGGACGGTCGACCACCATGCTGGGGGCGGCCGAACCCGGCGCAGGCACCTCCCGAACGACCTCCCTCACCACCTCGACCTCCCGGACGACCGCCTGGGGCGCGGTGGGTGGAGCCGGCGGGGCCGCGGGCGGGGGCGCCTCGGGCGCGGCGTCCATGGCCTCGACGAAGCCGGCCTCCAGGGCGGCCGCCATCTGGTCCTCGCTGCCACCCTGCGCCGCCACCAGCCGCAGGCGGTGACGGCGCAAGGCGCCGTCCAGTGCGGCGAAATCGATCGGCTCGGCGCTGTCCCGCAAGACCGACAGATCGACCACGACCGCATCGTCCTCGAACAGCGTCGGTGTGCGACCGTACCGTCGCTGCAGCATGTCCGCCACGGCGGCCATGTCAGTGGTATGCAAGCGCAGGGACGCCAGGGTCCAAGCCGTGCTCTTGAGTTCGAAAGCCGGCCGGGCCGGCGGCTGCGTCGACATCCTTCAAGTGTATCTGCGGCCATCGATGCGGCCGCTGCTCCGACCGGTGCGACGCCAGGGCTACCGGCGGGTGCCGCGGGTCATGAGGGCGCGCGATGGAGCCACCACCCGGCCGCCGCCAGACCGGCGACGGTGGCCACCAGCGACCCGCCCAGATGGGCGACCGCGGCGCCTGCGGCCAGGGCCCATCGATCCTGCTGGGCCAAGGCAACCACCTCGGCCGAGAACGTGGAGAAGGTGGTCAGACCGCCGAGGAAACCGGTGATGACGAACAGTCGCCATTGCGGTGGCCAGTCGGGCCGGTGTGCGAACAGCGTGATCGCCACGCCGACCCCGAAGCCGCCGATCACATTGGCCACGAGCGTGCCGGCGGGCACGTCCGGTGTCAGCGCGTGGAGCCAGCGCCCCAGCTGCCATCGCAGCACGGCACCGAGCGCCGCCCCAGCGCCCACGGCCAGCGCGGACAACCACAGACCGGCCACGGGGGTGGGGATGGGCATGCCATGCATGGTCGAGCATGATAGAGCCGAGATTTCCTTGGTTACATTCCCGAGCTTGGCGCACCAGAGCCCGGGGTGTCCGGGAGCCAGTGTTCGAACGGGTGCGCGAAGGCAGGTGTGTCATGGCGATGGACGTGGTCGATTACGAGATCAAGGGCTCGGAGATGCAGTACGTCGAGGTCGAGCTCGATCCGGGCGAGGCCGCCATCGGCGAGGCTGGCAGCATGATGTTCATGGACCCGGGCATCGCGATGGACAGCGTCTTCGGTGACGGCAGCGCGCAGCAGGGCGGCTTCTTCGGCAAGCTGCTCGGCGCGGGCAAGCGGCTCGTCACCGGCGAATCGCTGTTCACCACGGTCTACACCAACCAGGCGCGCGCCAAGCAGCGCGTGGCCTTCGCAGCCCCCTACCCTGGCAAGATTCTGCCGATGGACCTGCGGCCGCTGGGCGGCACGCTGATCTGCCAGAAAGACGCATTCCTCTGCGCTGCGCGCGGTGTCTCGCTGGGCATTCATTTCCAGCAGAAGCTCTCTGTGGGCTTCTTCGGCGGCGAGGGTTTCATCATGCAGAAGCTCGAGGGCGACGGTCTGGCCTTCGTGCATGCAGGGGGCACGGTGGTCAAACGCACGCTGCAGGTTGGGCAGACGCTGCTCGTGGACACCGGTTGCCTGGTCGCACTGACGCCTGACGTCAACTTCGAAATCCAGTACGTGGGCAAGATCAAGACGGCGTTGTTCGGCGGTGAGGGCCTGTTCTTCGCCAAGGTCACCGGGCCGGGCACGGTGTGGTTGCAGAGCCTGCCGTTCTCCCGTTTGGCCTCGCGCGTCTTCGCGGCCGCGCCGCAGCGGGGCGGCTCGCGTGAGGAAGGATCGGTGCTCGCAGCGGTCGGTGGCGGCGCGGTGCTCGGAGGCCTGTTCGGTGGCGAGGACGAGTGACGGCGGGGCGCGTCGCCACCGCTGCGGGCGATCGGCGCCCGCGATGAAGGTCGGAAGCGTGGTGCGCGCGGGGTCGCGACGCCCGATGCGGCGATGAAGGACGTCCTCGACGCGTTCTGGCGTGCGGCCATAGGCTGCCTTCACCCGCGCGTCATCCTGTGGTCGTTGCTGCCGCTGTTGCTGTCCGGTGGCATCGTCGGCACCATCGGCTGGTACTTCTGGGCGCCGGCGGTCAACGCGGTGCGCCAGACCCTGGCGCAGTGGTCGGCGGTGACCTGGGCCATGCAGGGGCTCGAGTCGCTGGGCGCCGGCATCGTCGGCGAGTCGATCGCGCCGTTGATCGTCGTGGCCGCCGCGCTACCGTTGGTGGTCATCCTGACCATGCTGCTGGTGGCCTGGCTGATGACCCCCGTGCTCGTCGAGATGATCGTCTCGCGGCGCTTCCCCTCACTTGACAAGCGCGCGGGCCTGGGCACTTGGTGGCTCGGGCTGCTGTGGACCGGTGTCATGACGATGGCGGCGCTGCTGCTGCTGGCGCTGAGCCTGCCGCTGTGGTGGGTGCCGCCGCTGCCGCTGCTGGTGCCTCCCCTGGTCTGGGGATGGCTGACGGCCAAGGTGATGGCCTTCGACACCCTGGCGACCCATGCGAACCGGGCAGAGCGGCGTCAGATCTTGCAGGATTCGCGCTGGCCCTTGCTCGGCATGGGCATCGTCTGCGGGCTGTTGGGCTCGGCGCCGACCGTGCTGTGGGCCCTCGGGGCGCTGAGTCTGTTGCTGGCGCCTGTGGTCGTCATCGCCTCGATCTGGCTGTATACCCTTGTCTTCGCCTTCGCATCGTTGTGGTTCGGACACTATCTGCTGGCGAAGTTGGCGGATCTGCGGGTTGCGTCCTCCAGCGTCGTCGCGCGCGCCCCGATGCCGCGCGACGGCGGGGTGCTCGATGCCGTGGAAGTCGTTCGTGAGCGCGCCGATCCCTCCGACCGGGGCGCAGCGGCGTCAACCGCGCTCGCCACGGCGCGTCAGGCCCCAGCCCGTGACCTCACTGCGGGGGGCCTTGACCGGCCGTCCGATCCTCCTTCCAGTCCTCCGACACCCAAAGACGCATGAACATCGGCCTGATCATCATCGGTGACGAGATCCTCTCCGGCAAGCGCGAGGACAAGCACCTGTCCAAGGTGGTGCAACTCCTGAGTGCGCGCGGCATGGCGCTGAGTTGGGCGCGTTACGTCGGGGACGATCGCGGCGCGATCACGGCGGTGCTCAAGGATGCCTTCGCCAGCCAGGAGCTCGTCTTCAGCTGTGGCGGCATCGGCGCCACACCGGACGATCACACGCGGCAGAGTGCGGCCGCGGCTCTGGGGGTGCCGCTCGAGTTGCATCCGATGGCGCGTCAGCTGATCGAGGAGCGCATCCGCGACGTGGCGGCGGAGCAGGGCGTTGCCTACGAGCCCGACAGGCCGGACAACCTGCATCGCCTGAACATGGGGGTCTTTCCCCAGGGCGCGTCCATCATCCCCAACCCGTACAACAAGATCCCCGGGTTTCTCTTCGGCCACGTGCACTTCCTGCCGGGGTTCCCCGTGATGGCTTGGCCGATGATCGAGTGGGTGCTGTACCTGCGCTATCCGCACCTCCACGGCAGACACCGTCAGTCCGAGCGCTCTGTCATCGTCTTCGGTGCCATGGAAGCCACCCTGACGCCCTTGATGGAGCAGATCGAGGCCTCGCATCCCGGCATCAAGGTGTTCAGCCTGCCCAGTGTGGACCACCCGACATGGGGCCGACACATCGAGCTCGGCGTCAAGGGAGGGCAGGACCTGACCCCGTCCTTCGATGCATTGAAGGACGGTCTGCGGCTCCTCGGCGCGGAGCTGGGCCCCGAAATGACGCGCTGATGCGCAGCACCATCCTGAGCACCAGATGAGTGCATTCTGTGGTGCACCATAATGGACATACGCACCAACTCAGTGCGTCATCGTGCTGTGCAGGCGGTCTGCAGGTGCTTGTCCGCGAAGCGAAGGCGGTTGGGGTCTGCTGCAGACTCCATCCCGCACGGTTAGGGTGGGCACACTTCCTGCATCTCCTTCTTCAAGAACAGTCTGGCCAGGTTTCGGCGGGACGTTCCAGTCAGATCCACCCACAAGCGTGCATACACAGGAGTAACAGATGGCCAAGACGGTCGCCGACGTGTTGAAGATGGTGAAGGACAACGAAGTCAAGTTCGTCGACTTCCGCTTCACGGACACCCGCGGCAAGGAGCAGCACGTGTCGGTGCCGGTGTCGCACTTCGATGAAGACAAGTTCAGCTCAGGACATGCCTTCGATGGCTCGTCGATCGCCGGCTGGAAGGGCATCGAGGCTTCGGACATGCTGCTGATGCCCGACCCGTCCACGGCCAACATCGACCCCTTCTTCGAAGAGCCGACGCTGATCCTGACCTGCGATGTGCTGGAGCCGGGCGACGGCAAGCCCTACGAGCGCGACCCGCGCTCGCTGGCCAAGCGCGCCGAGGCCTACCTGAAGGCCAGCGGCTTGGGCGACACCGCCTACTTCGGTCCCGAGCCCGAGTTCTTCATCTTCGATCAAGTTCAGTGGAACGTCGACATGTCGGGCTGCTTCGTCAAGGTCTCCTCGGAAGAGGCGCCCTGGAGCTCCGGGAAGGACTTCGAAGGCGGCAACATGGGCCACCGCCCGGGCATCAAGGGAGGCTACTTCCCCGTCCCGCCGGTGGATGCCTTCCAGGACATGCGTTCCGAGATGTGCCTGCTGCTCGAGCAGGTGGGCATTCCGGTCGAAGTTCACCACCACGAGGTGGCGGGCCAGGGCCAGAACGAGATCGGCACCAAGTTCAGCACGCTGGTGCAGCGCGCCGACTGGCTGCAGCTGCAGAAGTACGTCATCCACAACGTGGCCCACAGCTACGGCAAGACGGCCACCTTCATGCCCAAGCCCATCGTGGGCGACAACGGCAGCGGCATGCACGTGCACCAGTCGATCTGGAAGGACGGCAAGAACCTGTTCGCCGGTGACGGCTACGCGGG
>CAZFVH010000045.1:0-17290 GCA_964522465.1 uncultured Rubrivivax sp.
TGCTGGGCCTGTGGGGCGAGCAGACGCGGTTCACCCTGCCCGAGCGGCTGCCCGACCTGCCGGCGCAGCCGCGCGAGTTGCCCGACCTCGAGCGCCTGGCGCTGTCGCAGCGGCTGGACGTCGCCGCCGCGCGCGCCAGCGTCGAGCAGACGGCCCGCCACCTCGGGCTGACGCGCAGCACCCGGCTGGTCAACGTCCTGGAGCTTGGCGCCATGCGCAACAGCTCCAACGAAGCGCCGACGCAGAAGGGCTGGGAGGTGGGGCTGGAGCTGCCGCTGTTCGACTGGGGCACCGCGCGCGTGGCGCAGGCGCAGGCGGTGTACATGCAGGCGGTGCACCGCGCCGCCGACACCGCCATCCAGGCGCGCTCCGAGGTGCGCGAGGCCTACGGCGCCTACCGCACCGCCTGGGACATCGCGCGCCACCAGCGTGAGGAAGTGGTGCCGCTGGCCACGCGCATCTCCGAGGAGAACCTGCTGCGCTACAACGGCATGCTCATCGGCGTCTTCGACCTGCTGGCCGACGCGCGCGCGCAGATCGCCAGCGTGCACGGCGCCATCCAGTCGCTGCGCGAGTTCTGGATCGCCCAGGCCGAGCTCGACATGGCCCTGGTCGGCAAGCCCAGCCTCACCGCGGCCTCCGGCCCCGCGATCGCCGCCGGCGGCGGCGTCGCCGGCGCCGGCCACTGAGAGCCTGAGCCGCCCTCATCCACACAGGACACAGGAGAACCCCATGGTTTCCCGCAGACATTTCCTGGGCGGCGCCGGCGTGACGGCCGCCGCCGTCAGCGCCAGCGCGGTCAGCAAGGTCGCGATGGCGGCGCTGCCCGAGCCGGTGATCCAGACCCGGCCCGACACGATGCCGCCGCTGGAGCCGCCAGACGGCCGGCCCTACCGACCCGTGGTCACCCTCAACGGCTGGACCGTGCCCTGGCGCATGCGCGACGGGGTCAAGGAGTTCCACCTGGTGGCCGAGCCCGTGGTGCGCGAGATGGCGCCCGGCTTCAAGGCCCACCTGTGGGGCTACAACGGCCAGAGCCCCGGCCCGACGATCGAGGTCGTCGAGGGCGACCGCGTGCGGCTGTTCGTCACCAACCGCCTGGGCGAGCTGACCAGCATCCACTGGCATGGCCAGCGCCTGCCCAACGGCATGGACGGCGTCACCGGCCTGAACCAGCCGGGCATCCCGCCGGGCAAGACCTTCGTCTACGAATTCGAGGCGCGCCGCCCCGGCACCTTCATGTACCACCCGCACGCCGACGAGATGGTGCAGATGGCCATGGGCATGATGGGCTTCTGGGTCACGCATCCGAAGGCGCCGCACCCGCTGATCGACGAGGTCGACCGCGACTTCTGCTTCCTGCTGGCCAGCTACGACATCGACCCGGGCAGCGCGACGCCGAAGATCATGACGATGCTGGACTTCAACCTGTGGGCCTGGAACTCGCGCATCTTCCCAGGCATCGACCCGCTGGTGGTGCGGCACATGGACAAGGTGCGCATCCGGGTGGGCAACCTGACGATGACCAACCACCCCATCCACCTGCACGGCCACGAGTTCCTGGTGACGGGCACCGACGGCGGGCCCACGCCGCTGGCCACCCGGCGCTACGAGGTGACCGAGGACGTCGCCGTCGGCCAGATGCGCCAGCTCGAGTTCCTGGCCGACGAGGAGGGCGACTGGGCCTTCCACTGCCACAAGAGCCACCACACCATGAACGCCATGGGCCACAACGTGCCGACGATGATCGGCGTGGACCATTCCGGGGTCGCACGCCAGATCACCAAGCTCATCCCCGACTACATGGTCATGGGCGAGCGCGGGATGAAGGACATGACCGAGATGGAGATGCCGCTGCCCGACAACACCGCGCCGATGATGGCCGGCCAGGGCCCCTTCGGCGCGGTCGGCATGGGCGGCATGTTCAGCATCGTCAAGGTGCGGCGCGACCAGAAACCCGGCGACTACAGCGACCCGGGTTGGTACCAGCACCCGCCGGGCACCGTGGCCTACGAGTGGACGGGCGCGCTGCCCGAGCCGGCGCGCAGTGACGCTGGTGGCGGCGTATCGATGCCTGCGCTGGCGCGCGCGCCCACGGGTGAGGTGGAGGTTCGCGTGCGCAAGCCCGGGTCGGGTTCAGGCGGCCACGCAGGCCACTGAAGAGCCTGACCCATCCCCCCCCGACGCCACGACATCCTCCACGACGAAGGAAACACCATGAAACCACCAAGCACCCTCCCGCAACCGGGAAGAAGGCTGACCCTGCTGCTGTCACTGCCCGTCCTGGGCACCCTGGCTACCCTGGGTGCGGCCCTGATCGGCACACCGCGCGCCGCCCGGGCGCACGGCAGCGAGTCACATGCAAAGCGTGCGTCGACCATGCCGCCCGAGCAGAAGGACTGGGGCATCGCCGGGCCCCCCGGCCAGGCGCGCCACACCGTCGAGGTCCGCATGGACGACGCGATGCGCTTCACACCCGCGCGCATCGAGGTGGCGCTCGGCGAAACGGTGCGCTTTCGGGTGCGCAACACGGGCAAGGTCATGCACGAGTTCGTCATCGGCACGCGCCAGGAGAACGAGGAGCACGCGCGCCTGATGGTGAAGTTCCCGAACATGGAGCACGACGAACCCTGGATGGCCCACGTGCCGCCCGGCCGCACGGGCGAGATCGTCTGGACCTTCAACCGCGCCGGCACCTTCGAGTTCGCCTGCCTGATCGCCGGGCACTACCAGGCCGGCATGGTTGGCACGATCGTGGTGCGGGGGTCGTAGCGCGCCGCCCGTGGATCGTACACACCCGAAACGAGCGGCGCTTGCCTCCCGCAGGACCGCTCCATGCCCACCCGATTTCCACAACGGAGACCCGAGATGAACCTTTCGATCCTGAGAACTGCGGCCCTGGTCGCGACGTTGTCCGGTACGCTGACCGCCGTCGCGCAGCACAACCACGGCACACACAGCCCCGCGGCCACGCCAGCCGCCGCCGCAAGCACGCCAGGCGCGGCGTCCCAGAGCACCGACCTGGCCGAAGGCGTCGTCCGACGGATCGATGCGTCCGCCGGCAAGATCACCCTGCGCCACGGCGAGATCAAGCACCTGGACATGCCACCGATGACCATGGTCTTCCAGGTGCGTGACCGGGCGATGCTGAACGCCGTCACGCCCGGCGCGAAGGTGCGCTTCCGTGTCGAACAGGTCGGCGGGGCCTACGTGGTCACGGCCATCGAGCCGGCGAACTGAAGCACCCCATCCGGCCGGACGAGCGTGTGGCGGTGCACAGCGCCGGCGCGAGCGCCCTGTGACACGGCTGTCGGCCTGGAGAAGCGCCCGTGCCGCTACCGGCCACGACAGCGCGCTTGCTCGGCCAGCCTTCGGTTGGGCACGGAGGTGCAGGGCCCGCTGCATCGTCCGGGCAGACAGGTACGCAGCAGGCCCTTGCGCACCAGCCGGAGGCCCCAGAGGTGATGACGACGTCGACGCTGGCGTCGCGCGTAGCCATCGGTGCGTGATTCAAGAGCGTATGGCCAATGCCCTTGCGGCGTCGCGTTGGCCAGCCATGACGATCCCCTCCTTCAGCGCAGGTCGAACCGGTCCAGGTTCATCACCTTCGTCCACGCGGCGACGAAGTCGCGCACGAACTTGCCGCCGTTGTCGGCCTGGGCGTAGACCTCGGCAATCGCGCGCAACTGCGAGTTCGAACCGAAGACGAGGTCCACGCGCGTGGCCGTCCACTTCGGGGCACCGGTGCGGCGGTCGCGGCCGGCGTAGGCGTTGTCGCCCGTGGGCGCCCACACCGTGCCCATGTCGAGCAGGTGGACAAAGAAGTCGTTCGTCAACTGCCCGGGGCGCTGCGTGAGCACGCCGTCCAGCGCGCCGCCGACGTTGGCGCCCAGCACGCGCAGGCCGCCGACCAGCACCGTCATCTCGGGGGCCGAGAGCGTGAGCAGCTGCGCGCGGTCGACCAGCATCGCCTCGGGTGTGACGCTGAAGGCGCGCGCGCGCCAGTTGCGAAAGCCGTCGGCCTGCGGCTCCAGCACGGCGAAGGACGCGGCGTCGGTCTGCTCGGCCGTGGCGTCAGTGCGTCCCGGGGTGAAGGGCACCTGCACCTCGTGGCCTGCGGCCTGCGCGGCGGCCTCGACAGCGGCGTTGCCGGCCAGCACGATGAGGTCGGCCATCGACACCTTGCGGCCTGCGGGCGCCGCCGCGTTGAACTCGCGCTGCACGCCGTCGAGCACGCCCAGCACACGGGCCAGTTGCGCCGGCTGGTTGACGGCCCAGTCCTTCTGCGGCGCCAGCCGGATGCGCGCGCCGTTGGCGCCGCCGCGCTTGTCGCTGCCACGGAAGGTGGAGGCCGAGGCCCAGGCCGTGGCGACGAGCTCGCCCACCGCCAGGCCCGAGGCCCGCACGCGCGCCTTCAGCGCCGCCGCGTCGGCCGCGTCGATCAGCGGGTGGTCCACCGGCGGCACCGGGTCCTGCCAGATCAGGTCTTCGGCCGGCACCTCGGGGCCGAGATAGCGGCTCTTCGGGCCCATGTCGCGGTGGGTCAGCTTGAACCAGGCGCGGGCGAAGGCGTCGGCGAAGGCCTCGGGGTGGGCCAGGAAGTGGCGCGAGATCTTCTCGTAAGCCGGATCGAAGCGCAGCGAGAGGTCGGCCGTGGTCATCATGGGCCGGTGCCGCACGCCCGGCAGGTGCGCGTCAGGGATCATGTCCTCGTCGTCCACGTCCTTGGCCAGCCACTGCCAGGCGCCGGCGGGGCTCTTCACGAGTTCCCACTCGTACCTGAACAGCACCTTGAAGTAGCCCATGTCCCAGGTGGTGGGGTGGGGCTTCCAGGCGCCTTCGATGCCGCTGGTGGTGGTGTCGGCGCCCTTGCCGCTGCCGTGCCGGTTGATCCAGCCGAAACCCATGGCCTCGAGCGGCGCGGCCTCGGGCTCGGGGCCGACGAGCTTGGGGTCGCCCGCGCCGTGCGCCTTGCCGAAGGTGTGGCCGCCGGCCACCAGGGCCACGGTCTCCTCGTCGTTCATCGCCATGCGGGCGAAGGTCTCGCGCACGTCGCGGCCGCTGGCCACCGGGTCAGGCTTGCCGTCCGGACCTTCGGGGTTCACGTAGATCAAGCCCATCTGCACGGCGGCCAGCGGGTTGTCCAGGTCGCGCTCGCCGCTGTAGCGGCTGCCCGGCTTGTCGCTCGTGGCGAGCCATTCCTTCTCGGCGCCCCAGTAGATGTCCTCCTCGGGCGCCCAGATGTCCTCGCGCCCGCCGCCGAAGCCGAAGGTCTTGAAGCCCATCGTCTCCATGGCCACGTTGCCGGCCAGGATCATCAGGTCGGCCCAGGACAGCGCGTTGCCATACTTCTGCTTGATCGGCCACAGCAGGCGGCGTGCCTTGTCCAGGTTGCCGTTGTCGGGCCAGCTGTTGATGGGCGCGAAGCGCTGGTTGCCCGTGCCCGCCCCGCCGCGGCCGTCGGCCGTGCGGTAAGTGCCGGCGCTGTGCCAGGCCATGCGGATGAACAGGCCGCCGTAGTGGCCCCAGTCGGCCGGCCACCAGTCCTGCGACTGCGTCATCAGGGCGGCCAGGTCCTGCTTCAGGGCCGCGTAGTCGAGTCGGGCGAAGGCCTGCGGGTAGTCGAACCCCGCGTCCATCGGGTTGGACACCGGCGTGTGCTGGTGCAGGATGGACAGGTTCAACTGCCCGGGCCACCAGTCGGCGTTGGACTGCGCACCTTGCGTGCTGCGGGCACCCCCATGAAAAGGACACTTCATCTCGCTCATCACCTGCTCCAGGGTTTCATGAAAACACGATCTATAGCTTAAATCTTTCAATCAGACAATGTATTCGTCAATATCTATCGCATGGATCGCTCAGATACATCATGGAGTCTGACGGCGAGGTCCGGTTCACGTCTTGCCCCTGCGCAAGCCGATCGATGAGGGCTGGGACGAACTGTCCTGCCCTTGGCTGACGGCCTCAGGCGACCCCGTCAAAGCCGCGCCGGCTCGCCAAAGTCCAGCGGCAGGCCGACGTAGTTCTCGGCCACGGTGCGCAGCGCGGCTTCGGAGTGCACGATGTAGTCCAGCTCGGCGTCCTGCAGCTTCTGCTGGATGGGGCCCTGCTCGGGGAAGTTGTGCATCAGCGACGTGAACCACCAACTGAAGCGCTCGGCGCGCCAGATGCGGCGCAGGCAGCGCGCGCTGTAGTGGTCGATGCCGGCGTGGCTGCGCTCGGTGAACAGCTCGATCAGCGCCGCGCTCAGATACTTCACATCCGTGGCCGCCAGGTTCAGGCCTTTGGCGCCGGTGGGCGGCACGATGTGCGCGGCATCCCCGGCCAGGAACAGGCGGCCGAAGCGCATCGGCTCGGTGACGAAGCTGCGCAGCGGGGCGATGCTCTTCTCGATCGACGGCCCCGTCACCAGGCGCTGCGCAGCCTCGTCGTCCAGACGGCGGCGCAATTCGTCCCAGAAGGCCTCGTCGCTCCACTGCTCGACCTTGTCGGTCAGCGGCACCTGCAGGTAGTAGCGGCTGCGCGCCGTGCTGCGCATCGAGCACAGCGTGAAGCCGCGCGGACCGCGGCCGTAGATCAGCTCGTCGTTGACCGGCGGCGTGTCCGACAGCAGCCCGAGCCAGCCGAAGGGATAGACCTTCTCGTACTCGGTCAGGGCCGAGCGCGGCACGCTGGCACGGCACACGCCGTGGAAACCGTCGCAGCCGGCGATCACCTCGCACACCAGCTCATGGCGGGCGCCGTCCTTCGTCCAGCGCACGCGCGGGGTGTCGGTGTCGATGTCGTGGATGCTGACCTCGGCGGCCTCATAGACCGTGGTCAGGCCGGCGGCGGCGCGCGCGTCCATCAGATCGCGCGTGACCTCGGTCTGGCCGTAGACGGTGACATGCCGGCCATCGCTGTGGCGCGCCAGGTCCACCCGGTGGCGCCGGCCGCCGAACAGCAGCTCGAAGCCGTCGTGCACCAGCCCTTCAGCATGCATGCGCGCGCCCACGCCGGCCTCGTCCAGCAGGTCAGTGGTCACCTGCTCCAGCACCCCGGCACGGATGCGGCCGAGCACATAGGCTGCGCTCTGGCGCTCGAGGATGACGGCATCGATGCCCGCCCGGTGCAGCAACTGGCCGAGCAACAGCCCGGACGGGCCGGCCCCGATGATGGCGACCTGGGTACGCATGGAGGCTCCTGGGTGTGACACAGCGCCCGCGTGCAGCGATGCGCCGAGGGCCGAACAAGACGCAAAGGGGTGCGATGCTAGTCCATCCCAGGGCCGCCAGCGCAGACCGCGCGTGACGCCCCGGCGCTGGCGCCCTGGGCGGGTGAGGAGGGCGCGCTGGAACGGGGCACACTCATGGGCCTTGAGGGGCGATCGGGCCCCCAACCCTTCCGACGCCCATGTTCATCAAGGTCACCACCTCCAGCGGCCGACGCTACGCGCAACTGGTCGAGTCGTTTCGCAACGAAGCCGGGCAACCCAGACAACGGCTGATCGCCACCCTCGGCCGCCTCGGGGGCGGAGGGCAGGTCGAACGGCTGATCGCGGCACTGCAACGCGCGCAGGCGGAGGCAGCCCTGGAAGTCCCGGCACGTGAGCCGGCCCCGACTGCGGCCATCTCGGCGGATCCGGGGTCGATCACACCGACAAGCGCGCTGTCCCTTGCGCCAGACCCGGCACGCGACCTGCAGCTGCAGGTGGACGTCCCCCTCAGGGCCGAACAGTTGTTTTCAGGCTGGACAGATCCGCCGATCCTGATGCAGTGGTTCTGCCCACGGCCCTGGCGCACCGTCGCCTGCGAGATCGACCTTCGCCCCGGAGGCCGGTTCGTCACCGTGATGGAGTCGCCCGACGGGCAGCGCATGCCGGCAAACGTCGGGTGCTATCTGGCCATCGAGAAGCCGACGCGCCTGGTGTGGACCAACCTGCTGGGGCCTGACTTCCGCCCGAACGTGATCCCCTCCCCCGGGCTCGGCTTCGTCTGCGAACTGCGGTTCATGCCCCTGGCCGAAGGCAGTACACGATTCGAGGCGACGCTGCGCCACACCAGCCCTGAGGCACGCGACCAGCACGCGGCGATGGGCTTCGATCAGGGCTGGCGCATCGCGCTGGCGCAGTTGGTGTCCTTGACGCAAAGCCGCGATCCATTGCCAGGGGACGCAGGCGCGTCGGCCTGAACCGCTGCACGGCGCATGATCCGCCCCGTAGCGCCGATCGGGCCCAGGATCACACGCCGGTCGCGAAGCCGGACCACGCCCTCCCCTCAGGCGCGCGAGGCCGGCCCCACATAACGCGCCAGCAGGTCCGCGTGGCGCTGTGGCCAGGCCTGCAAACCGGCATCGTCACCGTCGAGCACGCTGCGGACGAAGGCCAGCGCCAGCGCCTGGGTCGCCTCCTTGATGCGGGCGTTGAGCAGCGGCCCGCCCGGGCCGCGGCGGTCGGTGAAGATGCTGTGGCTGCCGCCCTCGAACACCGCCAGCGTCTTGCGCGCGCTGCCCATGGCCTCGAAGACCGCCACGCGGTCGTCGGCCCCGCTGTAGTAGCCGGGCACGCGGATCGTGTCCTCGGTCGTCGTCACGTGCAGCGTGGGCACCTGCACCGCCGCCACGATGCGCTGGGGATCGGGCTCGCCGTGGAAGGGCGGCGCCGACAGCAGGATGGCTGCGCGCACGCGCTCGTCGCGGAAATCGACCGCGCGCCCCAGACGCTCCAGTCGCGCGCCGGCGGCGAGCATGGCGGTGTTGGCCCCGAAGGAGTGCCCGGCGGCCACGATGCGCGAGGGGTCCACCCGAGGGCCGAAGGCGCCTTCCAGCAGGCGGTCCAGGCCGAAGCTCAGGTCCTGCACGCGGGCGATGGCCTCGGCCTCCTGCGCCGCGTCGCGCAGGCGCAACAGCAGTTCCAGCGGGTTGCCGCCCGTCCAGACACGTCGGTCACTGCCCACGTGCTGCAGGTGCAGGCAGGCCACGCCTGCATCGGCGAAGTGCCGACCCAGGTAGCTGTAGCCCCGGCGTGACCCTCCCAGCCCGTGCGAGAACACCACCAACGGCGCCGGGATCCCTGACGGACGCGGCAGGTACAGCAGGGCCGGGACCGGGCGCTGCCGCGCGTTGTCGTCCCAATCGAACTCGTGCACCGAGTGCCCTGCGTCCTGGGCCCGGGCTGGAAGACCGGACATGCCGAGTGCGGCCAGGCATGTGGCAGCGGCCATGCCGGACAGCAGCCGGCGTCGTGTGACAGTGGTCATGCAAGCCTCCTGTGGCCGCCGGTGCCCGCGGCCGTGCGCCGCAGGGCCCGGCAAAGGAACGCAAGCGGCAACACGATCCCGACGCTCCGGCGATGCATCGAACCCGAAAAATCATAGCCTCGGTGCGTCCCCCCTGTGCGAGCGGCATCGTGCAGCCCCTGGGAGCAGCAGCGGTCGAGGTGACCGTGACACGGCGCCCGAGCTTCACGCCAGCGGTCGGGGATGCGTCGGCTCAAGCCCGATCCGCGGTCGGCGGCGCAAACTGGCGCTGCGTATGCAGACTCCCGCCGAAGCCGTCCTGATTGAACGCACCTGCGCGCTGCTGCAGACCCTCGACCCTACGCAGCGGACGGTGCTGAACGTCGGCGCGGGTCAGAGCACCGTGATCGAGGATGAGATCCTCGGACGGCTCGGACCGGACAGCGGGTTCGGCAGCGACCGACTCGACATCGAAGACTGCGAGGTCGCACATCCATTCGTGCGCCGCTGCTTCGTGCAGTCGGTCGAACGCATGACACAGGTCCCGTCGAGCCGGTACGCACTGGTCGCCTCGAACTACGTGTTCGAGCACGTTCCCGACTGCCGAAGCGCCCTGCGGGAGGTCTCGAGGGTGCTGCGCCCGGGCGGGCACTTCGTGTTCACCGTACCCAACCCGTCGGCGCCGGAGTTTCTCGTGGCTCGGCGCACGCCCATCTGGTTCCACGAACAGGTCAAGGGACGTCACGAAGGGGCCAGCCGGTCCTACCCGACGTTCTATGACTACGACTCGCTGCCGGGGCTGGCGCGCTTGGGCTTGGCTTCCGGGCTCGAGGTACTGGAGACCTTTCAGGCCTCGTTCCTGTGGGGCTATCTCGCACGCTGGCCACCGCTGGCCGTCGTCGGGCGCACCTGGGACCGCGTCGTGGATGGGCTGGCGCTGCGACGACTCCAGGGTCATGTCTGCATGACGATGCGCAAGGGCATGGGTTGAGGCCTCGAGCCGGCGCAGGGGCCTACCGACAGCGCGAAGCGTGGTCGAGCCTTCGGGACGGAAGGCCAGGAAGGCCCCTGGGGGTCAGCCCAAAGGGACGTATCCAAGCCACGGGCACCGCAAGCGGGTGAAGCCAGCCGGCAGGCGCCGGCGCGTGGCTGCCGCTACCTGAACGCCACCTCCGCGAAGCTGCGCAGCTTGCGGCTGTGCAGCCGCTCCGGCGGCTGGGCGCGCAGCAGTTCCACCGTGCGCAGGCCGATGCGCAGGTGCTGGTCGACGCGCTCGCGGTAGAAGCTGTCGGCCATGCCCGGCAGCTTGATCTCGCCGTGCAGCGGCTTGTCGCTGACGCACAGCAGCGTGCCGTAGGGCACGCGGAAGCGGAAGCCGTTGGCGGCGATGGTGGCGCTCTCCATGTCCAGCGCCACGGCGCGGCTCTGGCTGAAGCGGCGCTCGGGGCCGGGGTGGGGCAGCAGCTCCCAGTTGCGGTTGTCGGTGGAGGCCACGGTGCCGGTGCGCAGCACGCGCTTCAGATCCCAGCCCTCGAGCTGCGTCACCTGCGCCACCGCCTGTTCCAGCGCCACCTGGATCTCGGCCAGCGCGGGAATGGGCACCCACGGCGGCAGGTCCTCGTCGAGCACGTGGTCCTCGCGCACGTAGCCATGGGCGAGCACGTAGTCGCCGAGCTGCTGCGTGTTGCGCAAGCCGGCGCAGTGGCCCAGCATGATCCAGGCGTGCGGGCGCAGCACCGCGATGTGGTCTGTGATGGTCTTGGCATTGGCCGGGCCGACGCCGATGTTGACCATCGTCACCCCGCTGCCGTCCGGACGCACCAGGTGGTAGGCCGGCATCTGCGGCAGGCGCGGTGGCGGCACGCCGTCGGCGTCGCCCGGCTCGGCGGGCAGACCGGCGCGCCGCGTGACGACATTGCCCGGCTCGACGAAGGCCGTGTAGGCGCCGGCCGTATCGGCCATCAGGCCACGCCCGAGCGCGACGAACTCGTCGATGTAGAACTGGTAGTTGGTGAACAGCACGAAGTGCTGGAAGTGCCGCGGCGCGGTGCCGGTGTAGTGGCGCAGCCGGTGCAGCGAATAGTCCACGCGCGGCGCCGTGAACAGGGCCAGCGGCAGCGCCGCACCGGGCCCGGGCTGGTAGGTGCCGTTGGCGATGCCGTCGTCCATGGCAGCGAGGTCGGGCAGGTCGAAGCCCTCGCGCAGGCGCTGGCGCAGCGCGGCGTCCATGCGCCCCTCGAGGTGCTCGCCCTCGGCCAGGGCGAAGTGCAGCGGGATGGGCTGCGCGCTGGTGCCCACCTCGAGTGCCGCGCCGTGATTGCGCAGCAGCAGCTCGAACTGCTCGCGGTAGTAGGCGGCGAACAGGTCGGGGCGCGTGAGCGTGGACTCGTAGGCGCCAGGCCCGGCCACCGAGCCCCAGGCCAGGCGCGAATCGCCGCGCGCGACGCCATCGGTACGCAGCCGCACGACGGGATAGCAGGCCCGCACACGCCCGAGCGGCAAAGTGCCGGCGACCAGTTGCTGCAGGCGAGCGCTCAGGTGGGCGACGCTGGCGGCATGGATCTCGCGTACGCGCTGCAGCGCCGCGTCGGCATCGTCGAAGCGCGCGGGCGCGATGTAGGGGGGCAGGTCGAGCATCTGGCAATTGTCGCGGGCGTCGGCCCCGACATGGCGGACTCGAAAGCCTTGCCCGGGATCAACTGGGCATGCGTTGCATCAGTGGCTCAGGACATGCCCTGGACACGCCCAGGAGACGGTCGCGCGCCCGCTTGGCGTGCAGGCCACGACCTCGACAGCCGCATCAATCCACCCGCGCCCCACTGAGCTCGACCGCCTGCTTCCACTTCTGCAGGTCGCGTCGCAGGTACGCAGGGAAATCGTCCAGGCCGACACCGACCACCTCGGTCCCGTCGGCCTGCACCCGCTCGCGGAAGGCAGGGTCAGCGAGGGTCTTGCGGAGCTCCTGGTCGAGACGGCGCGCCACATCGGCCGGGATGCGCGCGGGCGCGACGATCGCGAACCAGGAAACGACCTCGAAGCCCGACACCGTTTCGCCCACGGGCGCGACATCGGGCAAGGCGGAATTCCTGCGGGGTCCAGTGACGCCCAGGACGCGTACACGTCCTGAACGGGCCAGGGGCACCGCCGTCGACAACGTCGGGAATCCGAAGAGGGCCGATCCCCCCATGACAGCCGTCAGGATCTCCGGCGCCCCCCGGTAGGGAATGTGCACGGCGTCGACCTTGGCCATCGACTTGAAGAGTTCAGCGCACAGGTGCGCACCGCTGCCATTGCCGCCCGAGGCGTAGTTGTGCTTGCCCGGCTCGGCCTGCAACAGGTTGACCAGATCGGAAACCGAGCGGATGGGGGAGTCGGCCCGCACGATCAGCGCGTGCGGCATCGCGTAGGTCAAGTGGATCGGTGTGAAGTCCTGGATCGGATCGTAGGGAACGCGTCGGTACAGCGCCGGGTTGATCGACATGCTGCTGGTCCCCAGGCCGATCGTGTAGCCGTCGCTGGGCGACTTGGCGATCGCATCGAGGCCGATGTTCCCGCCCGCCCCAGCCTTGTTCTCGATCACCACCGGCTGCCCCAGCACCGCCGACAGACGGTCAGCCAGACCGCGGGCCAGCACGTCGGGCGCGCTGCCGGGGATGAAGGGCACGATGAGCTTGACCGACCGGCTGGGCCAGGCTGGCTGGGCGATGGCCGAGGACAGCGGCGTGAAGGTGCCCAGGCCTGCAAGCCCTGCAGCCGTGGCCAGCAGGTCTCGACGCCGCACGGTTGTGCGGGAAGGGGTCTCGTGTGAGCGGTTCATCTCATGTCTCCTTCTGGTGTTGGGGATCTGTCTCGAGTACGGTGTGGCCGGACCTCAGTCGAAGGAGGCTCCGGTACCAGGCGCAGGCGTGAAACCGAGATCGCCGCGTCCGAGCGCGGCCTCTCGGCCACCAAAACCGTCCAGCAGTTCACGCTGCCGGCGCTTGGCACGCAGGTCGACCTCGTCAGGGTCCAGCCAGCGCCGCAACGCGGCATGGCAGTCGCGCAGCACCCGGGCATGTCCCGGGTCGCTGGCCAGATCGGTCAGTTCCTCCGGATCGTTGCCCAAATGGAACAACTGCGCGGGGTGGTCGACGTAATGGCAGTATTTCCACGGGCCCAGCCTCAGCATCGTGGCCCCGCCGGTCGAACCGATGGCGTGGTACTCCGACAAGACCGGCCGGGTCGGCTGCCCTCCGCGCGCCAGGTCGGCCAGATCGTGACCCGGTGCGCCCTCCAAGGCCGGCGCCCCGGCGGCGCGGAGGATGGTCGTGGCGCAATCCACGTGGCTCACCGGTTCGGCCACCGTGTGGCCCTGCGGAACACCGGGGCCGCTGAGGATCATCGGCACACCCGCCGACTCCTCGTACATCGTCGATTTCCCCCACAGGCCACGAGCACCCAGGTTGTCACCGTGATCGCTGGTGTACAGGATGAGCGTGCGGCCGGCCTGACCGCTGGCGTCGAGCGCCCCGAGCACACGACCGACCTGCTCGTCCATGTAGGACACCAAACCGCTGTAGCCGGCCACGGCGCGCTTGACCGCCGCGGCATCGACGAAGTGCGTGTCGTAGTCGACCACACGGGCGTACTCATCGGTGAACGGGTGTCGCGGGCGTTCGCCGTGTGGATAGCGCTTGGGCAGCGGCAGATCGAGCGCGTGGTAGTGCTCGTACCAGCGGGTCGGCGCGGTCAGCGGGAAATGCGGGCACACCAGCGAGACGAAGAGCACCCACGGCTTCCCGTCCGCGCGGGCAGGGGCGCCCGCCAGCCAGTCGCAGGCCGCGGTGGCGATCTGGTCGTCGTACCGGATGTAGGTCGATTCGCCCGGCCCGGCGAGCTTGGCCATCTTCTCGCCGCCACGGCGCACCGGGATGCGCTCTCGCACCAGCCCCTTGACATCGCCGATGCCGTCGATGACGTGCATGGGCAGCATCTCGCGGGACAGGCCATGGTCGTCGCCCGGGCGGCCCCGGAAGTGCAGCTTGCCGATCGACACGACGTCATGGCCCGCCCCGCGCAGTTGATGGTGCCAGCTTGCAACGCTGCCGTCGTAGGCATCGGCGTTGTCCCAGAAGCCGATCTCGTGCACATACCGCCCGGTGGCGAAGGCCGCACGCGCGGGCACGCAGATCGGGCTGCAGGTGTAGGCCGAGGAGAAGCGCGTGCCACCGGCCGCCAGACGGTCCAGGTTCGGCGTCTGGATGTAGGGGTGCCCGGCACAGCCCAGAAACTTCGGGTTGTGCTCGTCGGACATCAGCACGAGGACATTCAAGGGCTCGGACATGGAAGCGGGCGGCTGGCTGCGTTAGATCGATCTTGGCATCGCGCCTTGCGCGCGGCAAGCCAATCAGGACCACAATCAGATGTTCCGGAAAGGAAAATCTGATGCAGGGCAGCCCGGATCTCGAGGACCTCGGCTTATTCATATCCGTGGCTACCACGGGCAGCTTGTCGCAGGCGGCATGGCTGACCGGCAAGACCCCGTCCGCCTTGAGCAAGCGCATCACCGGGCTGGAACTCGGCCTCGGCCATCGCCTGTTCACCCGCAATGGGCGCGGGGTGGTCCTGACCGATGCCGGCCAGGCCCTGATCGGTCCGGCCCGTCGGCTGCTCGAGGATGCGGCACGGCTGAAATCCCAGGTGGACGACGGCGCGCAGTCGCCATCGGGCACGGTCGTGCTCGGGCTGCAGGCCTCGATCTCATGGCCGCTGATGCAGATGCTGTGGCGCCGGACGCAGGCCGAGGCACCCGCCATCCGCCTGCGGGTACACGAGGCCTCGACCCGGCAACTGGTCGAGGAACTGCTCCAGAGCCGCATCGACCTGGGGGTCCTGTCCGACTGGGGCCCTGAACGACTGCAGGGCGCAGTGCTCCTGCACCAGGCGCCACTGCTGCTGGTGGGCGCCGCGTCAGACCCGGTGACACGTGCGGGGCCCGTCCCGTTCACCCGACTGGCCGGATTGCCCCTGATCCTGTCCTGGATGCCCAACGGCACCCGCGCATGGCTCGAGACCGCGGCGCGCGATGCCGGCATCTCACTGGACGTGATCATCGAGGGACACTCGATGCACCTGATCCGCAAGATGGTGCAAGCTGGGTGGGGATACACGGTGGCACACCGACACGCCATCCAGGACGAGCTGGAGGCTGGCGCCCTGTCCGCCAGCGAGATCGTCGAGCCCCGGCTTGTACAGAAGTTCTACCTCGCGCGAGCGTCGGACCGCACGCCCTCTACGGCTGCCGAGAGAGTCGCGCAGTGGATCACCCAGTGGCGTGAGGCTGACGGAGCGCAGGCCGGTCGGTAGGCATCCCGCCCGTCGCCCCGCTCCCAATCCTGCACTCTCCGCCCACCGCCACCGCCGCCTCCCCATGCCCACCCCGCCCCGCAGTTCCCGCGCGCCCGGCGCGATCGCCATCGCCCTGACCGGCGCCCTGTGCCTGGGGGTGCTGGTGGGCATCGGCCGCTTCGCCTTCACGCCGGTGCTGCCGGCGATGCTGGCCGAGGGCGGGATCGATCTGGGCGGGGCCGGCACGCTGGCCAGCCTGAACTACCTGGGCTATCTGCTGGGTGCGCTGGCCTGCAGCCTGCCGCTGCGACTGCGCCAGCGTGGCGGCGATCGCCACGCCAGCGCCACGGGCTCGGAGACCGTCGTGCTGAGCGGCCTGCTCGCCACGGCCGCGTTGACGGCGGCGATGGCCCTGCCCTGGCCGGCGCTGTGGCCGTGGTTCCGGCTGTCCGCCGGCGTGGCGAGCGCCTTCGCCTTCGTGCATGCCACGGGTTGGTGCCTGAACCAACTGGCGCTGCGCGGCCGCACAGCGATCGGCGGGTTGATGTACACCGGGCCGGGCGTGGGCATCGCCGGCAGCGGCCTGCTGGCCGGGGCGATGCTGGGCACGGGGTCTTCGGCCGCGGCGGCCTGGGCCCTGTTCGGGGCGCTGGCCCTGGCGCTGTCGCTGATGGCGTGGATGACACTGCGCGCCACACGTCCCGGCGGGCCAGACGGGCCCGCCGAAACGCCAGGGCCTGCAGGCGGGCCGGCTGGGCACGGCGGCACGACGCCATCACCGACGGGCCAGGCGCCCCGGCCCGCACCGCGCGCAGCCAACCGGAGCCCCACCGCCACCGAAGGCCTGCACACCCAGGCGCCCGAAAACCTGCGGATCTGGGGCCTGACGCTGGCCTACGGGCTGGCCGGCTTCGGCTACATCATCCCGGCCACCTTCCTGCCGGTGATCGGCCGCGCCTGGCTGGGATCGGCGCCGGTGGTGGACCTTTTCTGGCCCTTGTTCGGGCTGGGCGTGGTGCTCGGGGCGCTGGTGGCGACCCGGGTGCGCGACGGCGCCGACCTGGCGCTGGCGCTGTGCGTGTGTCACGCCGTGCAGGCCGCGGGCATCGCGCTGGCCCTGTGGCGCCCGACGGCGCTGGGCTTCGGTGGAGGCAGCCTGCTGCTGGGCCTGCCGTTTTCCACGATCACCTTCTTCGTCATGCGCGAAGTGCGCCGCCTGCGCCCGCACACCGCCACGCGCTGGATCGGGCTGACCACCGCCGTCTACGGCGTCGGGCAGATCGCCGGCCCGCCACTGGCGGCGTGGCAGGTCGCGCTGGCGGGCAATGCGCGCGTGGGCTTCGAGCTGTCGATGCAATGGGCGCTGGCGGCGTTGCTGGCGGGGGCGGCGATCCACCTGTGGCTGCGGCGCACACGCGACGACTCGCAACAACGCTGAGGGATCACCCGAGAGTGCGCCCGGGGCCGGGCTGCGCCCAGCCCGTTCCACGACCTCGCAGAGCTCGACCGCCTCGGCAGGCGTGGGTCAGTCCGCAGGGACGGCCCCACGTCCGGCCTCGGCCCGCAAGGGGGTCAAGAAAACTTGGGGCGGCCCGGCGTTTTCTTGTGATAGCGCCCCCAGGGCCGGGCTGCGCCCAGCCCGCCCCCCGAGGGGGTCAAGAAAACTTGGGGCGGCCCGGCGTTTTCTTGTGAGAGCGCCCCCAGGGCCGGGCTGCGCCCAGCCCGCCCCCCGAGGGGGTCAAGAAAAC
>CAZFVH010000045.1:17390-26937 GCA_964522465.1 uncultured Rubrivivax sp.
AGCGCCCCCAGGGCCGGGCTGCGCCCAGCCCGCCCCCCGAGGGGGTCAAGAAAACTTGGGGCGGCCCGGCGTTTTCTTGTGAGGACGGCCGGATCTGGCGACGCCCGCCGCGGGGGTTGCCCCGCCCCTCGGGCTCTCAGATCAGGTGTTTGCGCACGCGCGCCGAGATCCACTCGCTGACGACGACGGTCGCCAGGATGGCCAGCAGCAGCATGGTCACCTTGGGCCAGGCCAGGCTGCCGAGGGCGGCTTCGAGCTTGACGCCGATGCCGCCCGCGCCCACCAGGCCGAGCACGGTGGACTCACGGATGTTGATGTCCCAGCGGAACACCGTCACCCCCGCCAGCGTGGGGGCGACCTGCGGCACCACGCCCCAAGCCATGACCTGCGCGCGCGATGCGCCCGAGGCCTCGATGGCTTCGACCTGGCGCGCATCGATCTCCTCGATGGCCTCGTAAAGCAACTTGCCGATGAAGCCGATCGAGCGCAGCGCGATCGCGAACACACCCGCCAGCGGGCCCGGTCCGAGGATCGCCACCAGCAGCAAGGCCCAGATCAGCGAATTGATGGATCGCGAGGAGACGATGATCAGCAGCGCCACCGGGCGTACCAAGGCAACACTAGGTGTGGTGTTGCGCGCAGCGAGGAAGGCCACCGGCGTGGCGAGCACCAGACCGATCAGCGTGCCTAGCGTGGCGATGTTCAGCGTCTCCCACAGTGGCCAGAGGAGTTCGCGCGTGTAGGCCCAATCGGGCGGCACCATGCGCGAGCCGATGTCGGCCGCCTGGCGTGGCGCGTCGGTGACGAAGGCCCAGATCGTGTCGCGTGTCATCACCTGGAAGCACCACGACACGAAGGCCAGCGCCAGGACCCAGGCGCCGAAGAGCGCCAATTCGCGCCTGGCCGTGCGCTTGCGCCACGAAGGCTGGACGACGGCCCGCGGCCGGCTCGGAGATGCGGACGGAAGCGGCGGGCTCATTGCATTCGCCTGCGCAGCAGGCCCGAGGTGTATTCCGCCAGCAGCACGATGGCGATGATGACGAGGATCACCGCCGCCGCGGAGCCGTACTCGTAGCGGTCCATCGCCGTGTTCAGCGTGTCGCCCACGCCACCCGCGCCGACGATGCCGATCACCGCGGATTCGCGGAAGTTGATGTCCAGACGGTACATCGACAGCCCTGTCAATCGAGGCATCACCTGCGACAGCACCCCCCAGTCCAGCCGCTGCAGAAAGCCGGCACCGGTGGCGCGCAACGCATCGAGCTGGTCAGGGTCGATCTCCTCGATGTCCTCGGCCAGCAGCTTGGCCATGAAGCCGACGGTGGCGAAGGTCAGCGTCAGGAAGCCGGCAAAGGGCCCGAAGCCGAACATCGCCACCAGCAGGATGGCCACGATGATCTCGTTGAGCGTGCGCGACAGGGCGATGAAGCTGCGACAGGCGAGGTAGATCCAGGTCGGCGCCAGGTTGCGCGCCGCACCGACGGCCACGGGGATGGACAGCAGAACGCCCACCGCGGTGGAGGTGACGGTCATCGTCAGGCTCTCGATGAAGCCGCGGACGATGTCGTCCCAGCGCGAGGCGAAGTCGGGCTGCGCGAAGGCGGCGACGAAGGCCGCACCGCGCTCCAGGCCGAGCGCGACCCGTGCCCAGTTGACCTCCAATGAGCCGATACCCAGCACCAGATAGACCGCCGCACCGAGGCCCAGCGCCCAGCGCCAGCGCCGGCTGGCGATCCACGGCGGACGACGCCAGGACCGGGCCACCGCCGCCGCAGCCGATCCTGCAGCGGGCATGCTCGCCGCCACCGCGCCTGCGTCGGGAAGAAGGGGCTCAGGCACTCGCGACGGCTCGGTCATCGGCCACAGGCGCCTGCGCTGCGCGGCCGTCGTGCAGTCGCTGCGTGATCGCGGTCCAGTCCTCGGCACCGTAGATCCGTGTCAAGACCTCGGTGTCGACCTGGGACGCGACGCCGTCGTAGACGATGCGCCCCGAGCGCAGCCCGACGATACGGGGCAGGAACTCGGTGGCGAGCACCACGTCGTGGATGTTCACGATGGCCGCCAGCCCGCGCTCCCGGCACAGGTCCAAGATCAGGCGCATGACCTGGCGAGAGGTCTTCGGGTCGAGGCTGGCCGTCGGTTCGTCGACCAGCAGCAGCCGAGGGTCCTGCATCAGCGCGCGGGCGATGCCCACGCGTTGACGCTGGCCGCCCGACAAGGCATCGGCGCGCTTGTTCTCCATGCCGTCCAGCCCGACGCGCTCGAGGAGTTCGAAGGCGCGCACGACGTCCTTGCCAGGGAAGCGCCGGAACCAGCTCGGCCAGAAACCGGTATACCCCAGCCGCCCCGACAGCAGGTTCTCCATCACCGTCAGCCGCTCGACCAACGCGAACTCCTGGAAGATCATACCGATGCGGCGGCGGGCCGCACGCAGGCCGCCGCCGCGCAACACGGACAGATCCTGCCCGTCCAACCGGACCGCGCCTGCGGTGGGCTCCACCAGGCGGTTGACGCAGCGGATGAGCGTGGATTTGCCGGCCCCGGAGGGACCGATGAGTCCCAGCACCTCACCCGCGCCCAGCCTCAGACTGACCGCGTCCAGCGCCAGGTCCCCCGTCGGATACCGCTTGCGCAGCCCTTCGATCTCGAGCACCGCACGCGCCTCAACGGCAGGTGTAGCTCACACCCATCGCACGGTCGATGTCACGCACCACCTGCCAATACTGCTTGTAGGTGATGGGCATGAACTTCTCCTGCGGGGGCTCGGCCTTGTTGAACTCCTTGGCGAGCTCGGAGCCTTCCCAGTTGAAGCTGAAGAAGGCCTCTCGCACCTTGGCGGCAAGTTCGGGCTTCAGGTTGTGGACGTGCCCGTAACCCGTGGTCGGGAAAGTCTGCGACTTGTAGATAGTGCGCGTCTGCTCGGGCTTGACAACGCCGCGGGCTTCCATGCGGATCTTCACCGAGTTGGCGATGGCCGCAGCCGGATAGTCCTTGTTGGCCACGCCGAGGATGGAGTTGTCGTGCTTGCCAGAGAACACCGGCGTGTAGTCCTTGCCGGCCTCCATCTTGAACTGGTCGCGAAGCAGCGCCGAGGGCGCCTTGTAGCCGGAGTTGGAGGTCTCGGAGGTGAACGCCATGCGCTTGCCGCGCAAGTCCTCGACTTTGGTGATGCCGCTGCCAGGGAAGGTGATGATCTCCATCTCATAGCCGAAGCGGTTGTCCTTGGAGGCCATCATGGCGAACGGCACGAAGCCCGCGCAATTGACGGCCAGCGGATTGGAGCCGGTGTTGAAGCCGGCCACGTGCAGCCGGCCGGCGCGCATCGCCTCGAGCTGCGCGGCGTTGCTCTGCACCGGGAAGAACTGCACGCGCTTGCCGGTGACGCGGCTGAGATGCTGCACGAAGCCGTCCCAGACCTTGGCATACACGGCCGGATCTTCGACTGGCGTGTAGGAGAAGACCAACACTGGCGGATCCACGAAATCGGCCGGGTTGGTGGGCGCGTCTGCCACGAGGTCACCGTCGGCGTCCTTGAAACGCGGGTCCATGGCCAAGGACGACAACGGCAGCGTGGCGGCAATCAAGGCCGCAGCGAAAAAGCGTTTGCGCATCTCGGTGACTCCCAGAAAAAGCCTGATGGTCAAGGTGTCACATGACAACTTGATGTCTGATTTTTGAAATCTGCGGTGCGCACGACGGAGCACTGTCTTCACGAAAGTGTCACGGGACCGGCGCATGCTCAACCGGCTTCATATCGCCGGATCCTGCCCATGCGTGACGACCGCCTTCCCCCGCCGCCGGACCTGATGCAGCGCATCGAGGACGACATCGTCGACGGCTACGACGAGGAGCTCGAACTCGAACTCGAAGACCGTTTGGTCGACGATCTGGGCGACAGGCTGCCCGGCACCGACGGACTTGCGGCCACCCCGGCTGCCGAACAACGCAGCCAGGCCCGCCGCACCTACTTCCGCGAACTCTTCCGCCTGCAGGGCGAGCTCGTCAAGCTGCAGGACTGGGTGGCGCACACCGGCGAGAAGGTGGTGATCGTCTTCGAGGGCCGCGACGCCGCCGGCAAGGGCGGGGTTATCAAGCGCATCACGCAGCGCCTGAACCCACGCATCGCGCGCGTCGTCGCCCTGCCCGCACCCAACGACCGCGAGCGCACGCAGTGGTACTTCCAGCGCTACACGGCGCACCTGCCCGCGGCCGGCGAGATGGTGCTGTTCGACCGCAGTTGGTACAACCGCGCCGGGGTCGAGCGCGTCATGGGCTTCTGCAGCGAGGCTGACGTCGAGGAGTTCTTCCGCTCGGTGCCCGAGTTCGAGCGCATGCTGGTGCGCAGCGGCATCCGGCTGATCAAGTACTGGTTCTCCATCACCGACGAGGAGCAGCACCTGCGCTTCCTCGGCCGCATCCATGACCCGCTGAAGCAGTGGAAGCTCAGCCCGATGGACCTGGAGAGCCGCCGCCGCTGGGAGGACTACACGCGCGCCAAGGAAGCGATGCTCGAGCGCACCCACATTGCCGAAGCCCCGTGGTGGGTGGTGCAGGCCGTGGACAAGAAGCGCGCGCGCCTGAACTGCATCGCGCACCTGCTGTCACTGCTGCCCTACCAGGAGATCGCCAAGCCCACGGTGGAGTTGCCCGCGCGGGTACGCAACCCCGACTACATCCGCCACCCGGTGCCGGCGGAGATGTTCGTGCCGGAGAGGTATTGAGCCGTGTTGTCGCAGCGGATACCAAGTCCCCGGCGTTCCAGCGTCGGCAAGTCGCCAATGCGTCGCGAGATCACGTCTTGACGGTCGACGCGGGCCGCGACCGTCTGCCACCGGGCGACGAACTGCAAGTCCTCGACCTGTCGGTGCAGTATCCGGGGCATCGTGCGGTCAAGGATGTCAGCCTCGAGGTTGCGCGTGGCGAGTGCCTCGCGCTGCTCGGGCCGTCAGGCTGCGGCAAGAGCACCTTGCTGCGCGCCATCGCGGGCCTCGTCCGTCCATCCCGGGGTTCGATCCGCATGTCGGGGCGCGTGGTTGCAGACACCTCCCTCGAAATCTTCGTGCCGGCCGAGCACCGCGGCGTGGGCATGGTGTTCCAGGACTATGCGCTGTGGCCGCACCTGTCGGTGGAGGAGAACGTGGCCTTCCCGCTGCAGGCTCGGGGGCTCCCCGCGAGCGAACGGCACGCCCGGGTCCGGGCGGCCCTCGAGCAGGTCCGCATGGGCGATCTCGCCGGGCGCCACCCAGCGGCCCTGTCAGGGGGACAACAGCAGCGAGTGTCGCTGGCCCGGGCCATCGTCGCCCGGCCGCGGATCCTGCTGTTCGACGAGCCGCTGTCCAATCTTGACGCCCACTTGCGAGCCTCGCTGGCCCAGGACATCGGGCGCCTGACGCGCGAGATCGGGGCGAGCGCCGTCTACGTCACGCACGATCGGTCCGAAGCGTATGGTCTGGCCGACCGCGTCGCGGTGATGTCAGACGGCCATCTTCTCCAGGTGGCCGCGCCAACGACGCTGCACCGGCATCCGGTCTCGGCCGAGGTGGCGCGCTTCCTGAGGTGCGGCGCCCTGCTGCACGGCAGGGCAAGCCCAGGGGCCTTCCACGCCCACCCCGAAGCGCATGGCCTCGTCATCGAGCAGCCCCCAGGTCGGCCGTCCGGGCCGGCAGACCTGTTGGTTTTCCCCGATGCCATACGCCTGGACCCCGAGGGGCCGATCGCGGCGCGGGTTCAGTCCTGTGCCTTCCTGGGTGACGCCTACGAGGTGAGCGCGCTCCTGATCGGACCTCTCGGGCCGGTCACGCAGACGGGGATGCCAGCCACCGAAGTGCTGCCCCAGGTCAGCTTCCGCCACCCCGACCCCCTTGCCCCGGGTTCGAGGATCCGCCTTCGTGTGGACCCCGGATCAACCCGGCTCTTCCCTTCCTCCCCAGCCAACGGAACCCCGCCATGAAATCCCTGTCACGCCGCTCGATCCTGTCCCTTGCTGGCACCTCCGCCGCGATGCTCGCCCTGCCCGTGGCGCGCGCGACGCCGGCAGCCGTCACCGTCTACACCGCCGGACCCGCCGGACTGGCGCGTCAGCTCGCCTCTGGTTTCCAGAAGCGCACGGGCATGGAGGTCAAGCTCTTCCAGGCCACTACCGGCCAGATCATGGCCCGCCTGGCAGCAGAGAAGGCCAATCCCCAGGCCGATGTGCTGATTTCGGCCTCCTGGGACACGGCCGTCGACCTCGCGGCTCAGGGTGAACTGCTCGCCCATACCTCACCCAACGCCACCCAGGTCCCGGCACCGCTGAAGCACAGCCATTACGTCGCGCAGGGGGCAGCCGCACTGGCCATCGTCTGGAACCCGAAGTCGGGCAAGCCGCGACCGCAGGACTGGAGCGACCTCGCCACGCCCGAGTACCGCGATCTCGTGACCATGCCCGATCCGGCCACCTCCGGATCGGCCTACGGGCTGCTGAGCGGGCTATTGGCCAACAATGCCTACGGCTGGCCCTTCTTCGAACGCCTGAAGGCCAACGGCCTGGTGATCGCCGGGGCCAATGCGCAAGCCCTGAACCCGGTCATGCAGGGTGCCAAGGCCGCGGTGTTCGGCGCGGTGGACTACATCTCGCTGGGCGCGCAGGCGCAGGGCGAGCAGATCGAGGTGATCTATCCGCGCTCAGGTACGGTGCTCGAGGCCCGCCCGGCGATGATCCTGAAGTCGGCGCGTCAGGTCGAGGGGGCTCGGAAGTTCATCGACTACCTGCTCACGGACGAGGCCCAGGGGCTGGTGGCAACGACCTACATGCTTCCAGCCCGTCAGGACATCGCCGCCCGCCGTCCGGGCTGGAAGGACGTGCCGCTGCTGCCCGAGCAGAGCGGCGGACCGTCGCGGGCCGAAACGCTCGCACGGTTCAAGGCGACGATGGGCTCGAGAGGCTGAGGCCGCTCAGGTCGGGTTTCAGCCATGGCCTGGATCGGCGCCCTCACGGCGATCGCGCTGCTTGTGGTCGTGGCCCTGCCCCTGGCCTTCGTCGTCCTGCAGGCCGTGTTTCCCGACCTGGCCGCGGGGTCGATGACGGGCGCCTTCAAGCCCGTCGTGGACGCGCTGAACGACGACAGTCTGCCCGGATTACTCGGCAACACGCTCGGCCTCGGCCTGAGCGTGTGTGCCGGCAGTCTGGCGCTCGCACTGCCGCTGGCGGCGCTGCGCGCGTTCACACGGCTGCCCTGGGCAGCCTTCTGGGATCTCCTGTTCCTGATCCCCTTCATGCTGCCGCCCTACATCGGCGCCTTCGCCTGGGCATTGACGCTGCAGCCCAACGGCTACCTGGCGCAGGCGACCGGCCTGGACGGCACCAGCCTGCTCTTCTCCCGTGCCGGCGTGGCCACCGTCATGGTGCTGCACTTGTTCCCCGTGGCCTACTTCGCGATCTCGCGGACACTGGCCGCGCTCGGCCCACGCCAGGCCGAGGCTGCGCGCGTGTGCGGGGCCGGTCCGCTGCGACGCGCGCTGCGGGTGACGCTGCCGATGAGCCTGCCGGCGATCGCCGGCTCGATGCTGCTGGTGTTCGCGCTGTCGATCGAGGAGTACGGCACGCCGGCGGCGCTCGGCAAGCCCATCGAATTCCTCGTGCTCGTCACGAGCATCGAGGAACGCCTGGCCGAGTGGCCCATCGACCTGCCAGGCGCTGCCGTGCTGTCGCTCGTGCTGCTCGCCTTGGCGGCGCTGGCCTTCCTGGCCCAGCATCGCGTGGCCACGCGACGGGACTACACCTCGGTCACAGGCAAGGCCGCGGCACCCACGCCTGCGCCGCTCGGGCCTTGGCGCCTGCCGGCACTGGCGCTGTTCGCGGCGACCGGCCTGGTGGCCGTGGTGGTGCCGGTCGGTGCCGTGCTGGCCACCGCCTTCTCGGAAACGCTTTCAGGCGGCTTGGCCTGGTCGAACATGGGCCTGCGGCACTTCCGCGCCGTCCTGGCGCCGGACAGCGGCGCGCTGCAAGCCCTGGGCAACAGCCTGATGCTGGCCTGCGGCGCCGCGGTGACCACCGGTGTACTGGGCGGGCTGGCGGCCTTCGTGACCGTGCGAAGACATGCCCAAGGTCCGGCCGCCGGGCTGCTCGACGCCCTGGCGACACTGCCCAACGCACTTCCTGGCATGGTCGTGGCCGTCGGAATGATCCTCGCCTGGAACCGCGAGGCCTGGGGGTTCACGGTGTACAACACCCCCTGGATCCTCTTGCTGGCCTACACCTGCCTGTTGCTGCCCTACCCGGTGCGAAACGTCTCGGCCAGTCTCAGGCAAATCAGCAGCGGCCTGGATGACGCGGCGAGGGTCTGCGGCGCAACCCCGGCGATGTTGCTGCGTCGCGTCGTGCTGCCACTGGTCTGGCCGAGCCTGCTGGTGTCGATGTTGATGGTCTTCGCCATTGCCACGCGCGAACTCGTGGCCTCGGTGATGCTGGCGCCCTCGGGCTTCGACACCGTCGCCACCTATGTGTTCAACCAGTTCATCCAGGGCAGCCCCGGCACGGGCATGGCGCTGAGCGTGCTCGCGATCTTCTCTTCGACCGCTTTGCTGATCGCGCTCTACACGGGTGCACGCAGGCGCGGATCGATCGCGGTCTGATCGTCCCGGAAGCATCCCCAAGGCCCAGGCCTTGCCCGTCCCGATCCAAGGCCTCGCAGCGCGAGGCCGCCTCGGCAGACGTTCGGACCGCCGCTGCGCTCGACCATCACAGCAGGCGGTCTACAACCCACCCGCTCCCACCGCCCCGATGAAATTCCTCCCCCGAACGCTGCCGAGCGCCGCCTGCACGCGCTGCGCGGCGTCGACGATGCCCAGGCGGGCGGGGTCGAGTTCCACGTCCAGGCGCTGCAGCCAGGCGCGCAGCGTCTGCGCGCCCTGCGCGGCGCGGGCGGAGGTGTCGGCGAAGCCCTCAGGATCAGCCGACACGGGATCGAAGACCTGCGCCAGCAGCGCGTCCACGCGCGCCTCGTGGCCCACGGCGCGTTCCCAGGCGGTGGGCAGCCACAGCGCGACGGCCTGGCCGTGGGGCAGGCCCTGGTCCAGCGTCACGGCATAGGACAGCGCGTGCGCGAGCGCGGTGCGCGTCTGCGAGAAGGCCATCCCGGCCTCCAGTGCCGCGAGCGCGAGCTCGGTGCGCAAGCTCAGGTCTTCGGGGGCTTGCAGGGCCGCCGGCAGCGTGCGCAGCACGCGGCGCGCGGCCGACAGCGCCAGCGCGTCGCTCACCGGGTTGGCGTGGCGGTTCCACACCGACTCCAGCGCATGCGACAGCGCGTCCAAGGCGGTGTCGCGCATCACGCCCGGCGGGCAACTGAGCGTGAGCAGCGGGTCGACGTACGCGCGCTCGGCCCAGCCGAACGCCTCGTCGAAGGAGCGCTTGACGGGGGGCTGGGCCTCGGTGTCCCACACCGTGGCCCAGCGCGTGACCTCGCTGCCGGTGCCGGCGGTGGTGGGCAGCATCCACAACGGCGCCAGCGCCAGCGCGGGCCAGGGCGCCTGGCCGCGCAGCGCGCGCTCGACGCGGTCGAAGTCGCCG
>CAZFVH010000045.1:27037-31041 GCA_964522465.1 uncultured Rubrivivax sp.
AGGCCGGCAGCGCAGCACCTTGGCGATGTCGAGCGTGGTGCCGCCGCCCAGGGCCAGCAGCACCGCCTCGGGCTCGCGCGCGAGCAGCGGCCACACGCGCGCCGACAGCTCGCGGCAGCGCGCCAGGCTCGACAGCCCGTCGTCGACCTCGATCCAGTCGATGAGCCGCCCGCCCAGCCGCGCCTGCCAGCGTGCGCGCCAGCCCAGCGCCGTGGCGGGCGTGAAGGCCAGCACCAGCACGCGGCGCGATCCGAGCGCCTCGGGCACCTCGTCGGCGCAGCCCACGCCGAAGCGCACCGCCACCGGCATCGACCAGCCGAAAGCCGTGCGCACACTCAACGGCCCAGCGCTACCCCTCTCGGCCCCCCGAGGGGGCGCAACAGGTGCGGGGGCGGCCCGGCGTTCACCCGGCGCAGGCAACGACACAGCGGTGAGCTCGGGCGGCGTCGGCAGGATCGGGCTGTCCATGCCGGGATCAGATGAAGCGCGCACGCAGCCGCGCCGACACCAGGTCGATCAGGCTGACGCTGACCACCAGGATGATCAGCACCGCGCAGGTCTGCGCGTACTCGAACCCGCGGATCACCTCGAACAGCACCACGCCGATGCCGCCGGCGCCCACCATGCCCACGACCGAGGCCGAGCGCACGTTGGACTCGAAGCGGTAGAGCGTGAACGACAGCCACAGCGGCAGCACCTGCGGGATCACGCCGTAGACGATCTCCACCAGCGAGCGCGCGCCGGTGGCGCGGATGCCCTCGACCGGGCGGGGGTCGATGGCCTCGACGGCCTCGGAGAACAGCTTGGCCAGCGTGCCCGTGGTGTGCACCGCCAGCGCCAGCACGCCCGCGAACGGGCCCAGGCCGACGGCGACGATGAACAGCATCGCGAACACCATCTCGTTGATGGCACGGCAGGCGTCCATCAGGCGCCGCACCGGCTGGTGCACCCAGGCCGGCGCGATGTTGGCCGAGGCCAGCAGGCCCAGAGGCACCGCGGCGATCACCGCCAGCAGCGTCCCCCAGATCGCGATGTGGACGGTGATGAGCATCTCGCGCACATAGATGCGCCAGTCGCCGAAGTCCGGGGGGAAGAACTCGCTGGCGTAGGTGCTGATGTTGGCGGCGTCGCGCACCAGGTCGAGCGGACGGATCTCGGCACCGCGCCAGGCCCAGGCCAGGAGGCCGAGGACCGCAGCCCAGCCGACGTAGTAGGCCCAGCCCGGGCGCTGCTCGGCCGCGCGCTCGCGCAACCGCTGCAGCGACACCTCACTGGGCGTGGCACGCGCCGCGGCGGGCGCGCTGGCGGCGGGGTGCGGCAGACGCGCCGGGGACAGGCTCACTTCTTCAGGGCCGCGAGCTTGGCGTCGATCTCGGCGATGACGCGGGTGCGCTCGGCCGGGCTGAGCTTCTCGTCGGTCTCGGCGCGACGACGGTCGCGGAAGAGCTCGAGTTCACGCACCGGGATCAACTGGTCGTTGTTCGAGGCGCGGAAGCCGTCGTAGTCGTAGATCTTGTTGAGGATGGCCTTTTCCGCCGGGTCCTTGGAGGCGTAGTTCAGCACGAAGGTGCGCAGCTTGTCCTTGACCGCCGGGTCCAGGTCCTTGCGCCAGACGAAGGGGTCGCTCGGGATCAGCGGGCTCTTCCAGATGATGCGCAGCTGGCTGGCCAGCTCGGGCTTGTTGGCCTGCAGCTTGCCCATGTCCTCGGTGTTGTTGGTGGCCACGTCCACCTGCCTGGCCAGCGCCGCCTGGATGTTGGCGCCGTGGCTGGCGCTGCGGATGGTCTTGAAGGCAGTGCGGTGGTCGACCTTGTTCTGCGCAAAGATGTAGAAGGTCGGCACGAGGAAGCCGGAGGTCGAGTTCGGGTCGCCGATGCCGAAGTTGATGCTCTTGGCGTTCTTCAGCACGTCGTCCAGCGTCTGATAGGGCGTGTCCTTGTGCGTGATCAGCAGCGCGTGGTAGCCGTAGCTGCCGTCCTTGTAGCGCACCTGGGCGAAGATCTCGCCGTTGGCGCGGTCCACCGCCTCCATCGCGGCCTTGTTGCCGTACCACGCCACCTGGATCTTGTTGAAGCGCATGGCCTCGATCACGCCGGCGTAGTCGGGGGCGTAGAAGGACTTCACCGTCAGGCCGGTCTTCTTCTCCATGTCACGGAAGAAGGGCTCCCACCGCTCGCGCTGCACGCTGGCGGCATCGGTGGCGATGATGCCGAAGCTGATCTCCTGGGCCTGCGCCTGCAGCGCCAGGCCGAGCATGCCGGCAGCGGCCAGCGACATCAGGGAACGGGTCAAGGTCTTCAAGGCAGTGCTCCTGGTGGGGTTCAGTGGGGGGCGGGGACGGATGCGGTGAAGGACGCGGGGATCGATGCCGATGCCAATGCCGAGATCGATGTCGATGTCGATGCCGAGATCGGTGCCGATGTCGATGCCGAGATCGGTGCCGCGGAGGACGGTTCGTCCTCGTCGATGAGTTCGTCGGCCGAGGTGCCGTAGAGCTCGCGCAGGAACCCGCGTGTGAGCGCGCTGCTCGGCCCGTCGAAGACCAGGGCGCCGTCACGCAGCGCGATCACGCGCTCGCAGTAGCGGCGCGCCAGCGCGACGTGGTGCAGGCTGACCAGCAGCGTCAGGCCCTGCTCGCGGTTCAGTCGCAGCAGCAGCTCCATGACGCGGCGGGTGGATTCCGGGTCGAGCGAGGCCACCGGCTCGTCGGCCAGCAGCAGCCGGGCGCCCTGCACCAGCGCGCGCGCGATCGCCGCGCGCTGCTGCTGACCGCCCGACAAGGTGGAGGCACGCTGGAAGGCCTGCGGCGCCAGGCCCACGGCCTCGAGCGCGTCGAGCGCGCGCGCCCGCTCCTCGAGCGTGAAGCGCCCGGTGACGGCACGCCAAAGCGGCAGCTCGGCCGCCAGGCCGGTCAGCACATTGGTCAGCAGCGGCAGCCTGCCGACCAGGTTGAACTGCTGGAAGATGATGCCGATGCCCCGGCGCCGCTCGCGGATGCGCGCGTCGAGGACACCGTCGGTCTGAAGGGGCTGGCCGAAGACGGCGATCGAGCCCCCCGCGTCCAGCGTCTCGAGCCCGCACAGGCAGCGCAGCAGCGTGGATTTGCCCGAGCCGGAAGCGCCGAGCAACGCCACGCGCTCGCCCGGGGCCACCTGGAAGGCCACGTCGCGCAGGGCGGTGCGCGCGGCGGATGAGGACCCGAAGGTCTTGGTGGCGCGGCCGACCGTGACGGCCGGCACCGAGGTCGATGACATCCCCTGATGATCGAAGGGGGATGTGACGGCGTGGTGTCAGCGAGATGACATGGCCGTGTCGGCAGGGGCCCGAGGTCTGTCCGAGGTCTGTCCGAGGTCTGTCCGAGGTCTACCCGGGGGGTGACCGGGTGGGGCTCACGCGGTTGTTCGCCGCCTCAGAACCCCTCTTCGACGAGCTCGGCCGCGCGCAGCACCGCGCGCATCTTGGCCTCGGTCTCCTTCCACTCCATCTCGGGCACCGAGTCGGCCACGACGCCCGCAGCGGCCTGCACGTACAGCGTCTGGTCCTTGACCACGCCGGTGCGGATGGCGATGGCCACGTCCATGTCGCCGGCGTAGCTGAGGTAGCCGACCGCGCCGCCGTAGATGCCGCGCTCCAGGGGCTCGAGTTCGTCGATGAGTTCCATCGCCCGGATCTTGGGCGCGCCGCTGAGCGTGCCCGCGGGGAAGCTCGCGCGCAGCACGTCCAGCGCGTCCAGCCCCGGGCGCAGCCGGCCCTCGACATTGCTGACGATGTGCATCACGTGCGAATAGCGCTCGATGCCGAAGGCCTCGGTGACCTTGACGCTGCCGGTCTCGGCGATGCGGCCAACATCGTTGCGCGCCAGGTCGATCAGCATCACGTGCTCGGCGCGCTCCTTCGGGTCGGCCAGCAACTCGGCCTCCAGCGCCTTGTCCTGCTCCTGCGTGGCCCCGCGCGGGCGCGTGCCGGCAATCGGCCGCACGGTGACCACCTCATGTGGCGCCTGC
>CAZFVH010000046.1:0-30853 GCA_964522465.1 uncultured Rubrivivax sp.
TTGAGCTTCTCGATGCCCGCCACGGTGTTGATCTGCGCCATCTGCGTGGTCAGCTGCGCGTTGTCCATCGGGTTCAGCGGGTCCTGGTTCTGCAGCTGCGTGATCAGCAGCTTCATGAACCGCTCGCCGGAAATCTGGTTCTCCTGGCGCACCGAGGGCGCCGCTGACGCGTTGGCCACGGTGCCGGACGTGGGGGCAAGGACGGTGGTCATGGCAGGGCTGGGCCGTCGGGCGTGTGGTGGGGGCGGCTCACTGGCCCATCTGCAGCGTCTTCAGCAGCAGGCTCTTGGCGGTGTTCATCACCTCGACGTTGTTCTGGTATGAACGCGAGGCAGCGATCATGTTCACCATCTCCTCGACGGCGCTGACGTTGCTGTAGGTGATGTAGCCCTCGGCGTCGGCCGCCGGGTGCTTGGGGTCGTGGACGCGGCGCCCGGGCGTGTCGTCCTCGCGCACGGTGGTCACGCGCACGCCGGCTGAAGCGTCGGCGCCGAGATGGCCTGCTGCGCCCATCAGCTCGGTCTGGAACACCACCTGCCGCGCCTTGTAGGCCTGGCCATCGGGCCCGGCCACCGTGTCGGCGTTGGCCAGGTTGGAGGCCACGACGTTCAGCCGCTGGCTCTGCGCGCTGACGGCGCTGCCTGCGACGTCGAAGATACGGAACATGCTCATGGAGCGATGCCTCCTCAGCCGCCGTTGTGGCTCTTCATGGCGTCGAGCATGGTGCGCACGCTGCCGTTGATGAAACGCAGCGTGGCCTCGTACTTGACGGTGTTGTCGGCGAAGGCGGCGCGCTCGCGGTCCATGTCGACCGAGTTGCCGTCGAGATGGGTCTGGGCCGGCGCCGCATAGCGCAGCATGGCCGCGCCGCGCCGCGCCGCGGTGCCGGCGTCGCTGGCCGCCGTCGCATCGCTGAGGGCGCGGGCGAAGTCGAAGTCGCGCGCCACGTACCCGGGGGTGTCGGCGTTGGCGATGTTGCTGGCGATCAGCCGCTGGCGCTCGGACCTCAGCACCAGGGCTTCGGTCTGGAAACGCAGGCTGTCGGTGAGGTGGTTGATCATGTCGCGGGTCCTGGCCAGGGCGGGTGCAAGTGCTCGAAAACGGGCTCCACTGAGGGCTGATGGGCGTCGATTCTCGGCCGGTCCCTACCCGGTCATCGATCTAAAAGAGTTCTCTGGGTGGCCCATTTCGCGCCTCTCAGTCATTGGTCCGGACCTACATTCCCGGGCATGGATGCGCCCACCCGAATCGATACCAGAGCAGCGCGACACCTCGGCCATGCTGATCGTCGGTCGTGGCCATCCGGGCGCACGGGCCCGGCCCTCGGCCACCGGGCGCTGGACCCGATCTGGCGTGAGCGTGTGCGCCGCGCAGCGACCTGCGCGGGCCTGTGTGCGCTGCTCGGCAGCGGCGCAACGGCTTCGACTCAAGGCCTGGACCCGGCCTGGATCGAGCAGGCGCAGACCCTGGCCACGCAGGCCGCGCACACGGCCTTCGGCGGCCGCACGCCCGTGCGTGTGGAGGTCAGCGCGGGCGCGCTGGACCCACGTCTGCGTCTTGCGCCCTGCGCGAGGACCGAAATCTTCCTCCCACCGGGCCACCGCCCCTGGGGCCGCACGCGCATCGGCCTGCGCTGCGTCGAGGGCGCGACGCTCTGGCGCGTGACACTGCCGTTGACGGTGCAGGTGTGGGCGCGAGCCTGGGTCGCGGCACAGCCCCTGCCGTCTGGCACGGTGCTCGAGGCCCATCACCTACGCCTGGCCGAGGTGGACTGGGCGGCCCAGGCAGCCCCGGTGCTGTGGGAACCGCAGGCCGGTCTGGGGCGAACGCTGTCGGTGCCACGCGCAGTCGGTGAGCCCCTGCGCGCGTCCGACCTGCACGCGCGGCGCTGGTTCGACGCGGGCGAGACCGTCAAGCTGAGGGCGGTAGGTCCGGGCTTCGCGATCAGCGGATCGGGGGTGGCGCTGTCCGCGGGGCTGGAAGGCCAGAGCGTGCGCGTGCGCACTCCGGGTGGCCGCACCGTCACCGGAAGGGCGGTGGGTGACCGGGTCGTCGAGGTGCTGCTCTGAACGCAAGCGGCCGTCGCCGCATGCCCAAACACCGAGCAGGCCCGGATTTCCCCCGGCGTTCATCGCTTTCCCGACCGAGACGCGGGGCTACAGTCAGCTTTCGAATCTGCCGATAAGAATCCACATGGGAACCGCTCGTCGGTGGCAGCCTGGAGCACAGCATGAAGATCGGACCGTTCGACCCCAAGATCACCCCTCCGCCTGTGGGCGGGGACAGGAAGACGGGCGCGCCAGCGAAGGAGGCGCCTGCCGGTCCCAGCGCGACCGTGGACCTGTCGGCCTCGGCTGCCCTGAAGCTCGACCCGAACGGTGAAGGCTCCTTCGATGCGGCCAAGGTCGAGCGGATCGCACAGGCCATACGCGATGGACAACTCAAGATCAATGCCGGCGCGATCGCCGACAAGCTGATCGCCAACGCGCAGGAATTGCTCGACCGCACCGGACGCTGAACCGGGACCTCTGCCGAACGAACACGTCCGCCGTCGTCGCGATCCGGTCACCGCCCAGGCCTCCAGCCCGCATACGCCCCGCCCTCTGCCGCCCGCCCCTCCTCACCCCGAACGCTGCGACGACCATGCCCACGCCGCCTACTCCCCCGCGCGCCTCGATCGACCTGGAAACGCCCCTCGGGCGCGTCGAGCAACAGTTGTCGGATTTGCAGGCCGCGCTGCGCGCCGATGACGTGCACGCGCTGGAGTCCGCTGCCACCGGCCTGCACCGGGCGCTGGCCAGCGCCGTGGACCAGTTCCGCGTGGCCGCACGTCGAGGCGCCGTGCCGCGCTCGATGCGTGAGCGTCTGGCGATGGCCGGCGCGCGCGTGGCCGCCCAGCGCGAAGCCCTGGCCCGCGCCACGGCCTCGCTGGACCAGGCCATCGAGGTATTGCTGCCCTCGCAGGTTGCCAGCTATCAGGCTTCCGGCGTCGCCAGCCGGCCCATGAGCCGCGGCGCGCTGGTGGCCTGAACGCCCCACCGCCTGGAAAGCCGAAAGAGGCGGCGCCGGGCCGCCCATCCCCGTAGAGCCGGATCCGGCGCCGACAATCGGAGGATGCCTCCCGGCACCCTCACCGCCCTTCCCACGGGACGCTTTGCGCCGTCGCCCACCGGCCCGCTGCACGCGGGCTCGCTGGTCGCCGCGCTGGGCAGCTGGCTAGACGCGCGCGCACGCGGCGGTCGCTGGCTCGTGCGCATCGAGGACGTCGACACGCCTCGCTGCCAGCGCGGCGCCGACACGCTCATCCTCGCCCAGCTCGACGCACTGGGCCTGCGCCCCGACGGGCCGGTGTGGCGCCAGTCGGACCGTGCGCCGGCGTACGAACGCGCACTGCAGCAGTTGCGCGCGCAAGGCCTGGCCTACCCCTGCGCCTGCACGCGGCGTGAGATCGAAGCCGCCCACCGTGCGTCCGGCCTGGTGCGCGCGCCCGACACCGAACTCGTCTATCCGGGCACCTGCCGCAGCGGCCTGGGCGAACGTCAAGCGCGCGCGCAGCGCCTGCGCACCTGCGACGCCGGCGCTCAGGACATCGTCGTCGACTGGCTCGATCTGGCACACGGGCCGCAGTCTCAGAACGTCACGCGCGAGGTCGGGGACTTCGTGCTCCAGCGGGCGGACGGCCTGTGGGCCTACCAGCTCGCGGTGGTCGTGGACGATGCCGCGCAGGGCGTCACCGACGTCGTGCGCGGTGAGGACCTGTGCGACAACACCCCCCGCCAGATCCTGCTGCAGCGCGCCCTGGGCCTGCCCACGCCACGCTATCGACACCTGCCGCTGGTACGGGACGAACGGGGACGCAAGCTGTCCAAGCAGCACGGCGCGCCCCCGATCGACACCTCCGGTCCGGACGCCGTGCTGCGTGCATTGCGTGGGGCGGCACAGGCGCTGGGACTGCGCGATCCGGCACTGGTGGGATCGCAGGGGTGCGCCGATGGTGCGACGAACGTCGCCGACTGGCTGGCGCGCGCGGTGGCGGTCTGGTGCGACCTGCGATGATGCAGGCGGGCCCCGGCGTCGAGGTCGACCCCATCACCCGGGCGCAAGGCACCATGCCAACGCGCGGGCCACGCGCCGCGGCCCGACGTACCGTCGAAACCCACCGACCTCATCCCTCCTGGAAAGATACCAACATGATCACGACCGAATCCGGCCTGCAGTATGAAGACACCCAGATCGGCAGCGGCCCCACCGCCAGCGCCGGCCAGCGCGTGCGGGTGCACTACACCGGCTGGCTGTGGCAGGACGGCCAGCAAGGACGCAAGTTCGACTCCAGCAAGGACCGCGGCACGCCGTTCTCTTTCCGGCTGGGGGGAGGTGAGGTCATCGGCGGCTGGGACGAAGGCGTCCAGGGCATGCAGGTCGGCGGCACGCGCGTGCTGATCATCCCGCCCGCCCTGGGTTACGGGGCCTACGGCGCAGGCGGCGTGATCCCGCCGAACGCGACACTGAAGTTCGAGGTGGAGCTGCTGGGGGTCTGAGCGGGCACAAGCCCGCAGGCGTCGCCGGCGATGCGCGTTTTCCACGCCACTTGATCGAATGCGCGTGGCTTTCACGCATCCGAGTCTCGCTTTCGCCTGATTTCTCAGTGGATACCCGGATGCCGGACGACCGAATCGGGTGTCGAGTCCCGCAGCGCCGCTGGCACGGCTTTCGCATTCCAGGTCTCAGCGCTCGGACGTGAGCGTCCCCTGACCCCTGAATCGAGGAAACGCATGAAAGCCGTGAAACACCTTGTCGGTCTCGGACTGACCTCGCTCGCGCTGGCAGCGGGCTCGCTGCATGCCGCCGACCTGCGCGTCGGGTTCGGGCTCGACTTGGGGCGGGCCGGCGACTTCCTGTGAGGCTGAGCCGACCGGACGCCAACGCATCGGCCTTCCGGGGGCGGGAGCGTCTCGCCGCGACTCAGCGCAACAGGTGCTGCCGGTAGTGCAGCAACTCGTCGATCGACTCGTGGATGTCGGCCAGCGCCGTGTGCTTCTGGGCCTTCTTGAAGCCCGCCAGCACGGGCGGCGCCCAGCGGCGTGCCAGCTCCTTCAGGGTGCTGACGTCCAGGTTGCGGTAATGGAACCAGGCCTCCAGAGCGGGCATGTGGCGCGCGATGAAGCGCCGGTCCTGGCACACGCTGTTGCCGCACATCGGGCTTTTGCCCTTGGGTACGTGGCGGCGCAGGAACTCGATCACCTGGGCCTGCGCCGCGGCCTCGTCCACCGTGGACTCCCGCACCCGCTGCGTCAGGCCGCTGCGGCCGTGGGTGCCGCGGTTCCAGGCGTCCATCCCACCGAGCGCCTCCTCGCTCTGGTGAACCGCGATCACCGGGCCTTCGACGCGCACCCGCACCTGCGGATCGGTGACGACGACGGCGATCTCGAGGATGCGGTCACGCTCGGGGTCCAGCCCGGTCATCTCGAGGTCGATCCACACCAGGTTGTGCTCGTCGGATGTCAGGGTCGGCGTGGCGGGCGCCACATCCGGGGCCGCGAGCGCGGCATCGGCAGGATCGGGCATGAGCGAATGAGGTGTCGGATGGCAGACAAAGACATTGTCTCAGGCCTACACTGACGCGACGATGCAAGCGGCGACGGTGTCCCTGGTCTTCAGCGCGGTGCTGCTCACCTCGCTGGCCACGCAGTTCTGGCTCGCCACACGGCAGATGCGCCATGTGGCGCGGCACCGAGACGAGGTGCCAGCGGTGTTTCGCGGCACCGTCAGCGCGCAGGCCCACCGCAAGGCGGCGGACTACACGATTGCCAAGGGGCGATTCGGGCTGCTGCAGCATGCGCTCGGTGTGGCGGTGCTGCTGGGCTGGACGCTGCTGGGCGGTTTGGATGCACTGAACTTCTGGTTGTTGCAGGCCGCGCTGCCGACGCTCGGCCCGTTGGGCTACCAGATCGCCTTGGTGATGGTGTTTGCCGCCATCGCCGCCCTGATCGACCTGCCCTCGGAGTGGCATGCCACCTTCGGGATCGAGCAGCGTTTCGGCTTCAACCGGATGACGCAGGCCATGTGGTGGCTCGACCAACTCAAGGGCGCGGCGGTGGCCCTGGTCGTCGGTCTGCCACTGATTGCCCTGGTGCTGTGGCTGATGGGCGCGGCCGGTCACACCTGGTGGCTTTGGGCCTGGGGGGTGTGGGTGGTCTTCAACCTGTTGCTGCTGGTGGTGTACCCGACGGTGATCGCCCCACTGTTCAACCGTTTCGAACCGCTGGCCGATCCCAGCCTGACCGCGCGCGTGCAGACGCTCATGCGCCGATGCGGCTTCGCGGCCAAGGGCTTGTTCGTGATGGACGGCAGCCGTCGCTCTGCCCACGCCAACGCCTACTTCACCGGTTTGGGTGCGGCCAAGCGCGTGGTCTTCTACGACACCCTGCTGGCAAGGCTCGACGCGGCCGAGGTCGAGGCCGTGCTCGCACATGAGTTGGGCCACTTCCGCCATCGCCACGTGCTCAAGCGCATCGTGGCGGTCTTCTCCATGAGCCTGCTGGCACTGGCGCTGTTGGGCTGGCTGTCCTCGCAGCCGAACTTCTACGCCGGGCTGGGCGTCCAACCCGATCTGGCCGCGCCCAACGACGCGCTGGCCCTGCTGCTGTTCATGCTGGTGCTGCCCCCGTTCACGTTCTTCCTGTCGCCGCTGATGTCTCGGGTGTCTCGTCGACATGAATTCGAGGCCGACGCCTACGCCTGCGCGCAGGCCGATGGCGGCGCGCTGGCGCGCGCCCTGCTGAAACTGCACGAGGACAACGCCGCGACGCTGACGCCGGACCCTGTCTATGTGCGGTTCTACTACTCCCACCCGCCGGCGTCGGAGCGTCTGGCGGCGCTGCCGCCCCCCTTCCCTGCAGCAACAGCCGCCTGAGAGACTCGGGATCTCGGCCTGCGAACGCCCGACGCCCAGACACGGACCCACCGACAGACCGCGAAACGCCGCCCATGGATGACCTGCTCTCCCAACGCTGCCGGGCCCTGGTGGGCGAACCCGCCATGGACCACGAAGACGTGTCGATTGCGCTGGCAGGGCTTTCCGGCTGGTCGGTGGTCGACGGCATGCTGCACAAGCGCTTTGCCTTCGCCGACTTCCATCACACCATGGCCTTCGTCAACGCCGTGGCCTGGATCGCTCACCAGGAGGACCACCACCCGGACCTGACCGTCAGCTACGGCGCCTGCACCGTCCGCTACGCAACGCATTCGGTGGGAGGGCTGTCGATCAACGACTTCATCTGCGCGGCGAAGGTGGACGCCATGCTTGGCTGAGACGCTGGGCGGCAGCCATCGCGTGACGGCAAGACCGGCACCCACCGCAGACCTCCGTCAGGGGTTGGTTGTGGGCACGCACGGGCGACACGCCGTCGTGCTGGACGAGCAGGGGCGACGCCATCGCTGCCACTGGCGAGGCCGGCGCAGCGAGGCGGTGGTCGGCGATCGGGTCGACTGGTCGCCCAGCGGCGACGAGGGTGTGATCGAGGCACTCGCGCCGCGCCGCAACCTGCTGTTCCGGCAGGACGAGATGCGTACCAAGTCCTTTGCTGCGAACCTGGACGCGCTGCTGGTGCTGGTGGCGGTGGAGCCGCCGTTCTCGGAATCGCTGCTGGCGCGCGCCCTGATCGCCGCGCGCAGCGCTGGCATCCCCGCGTGGATCGGGCTGAACAAGACCGACCTGCCAGGCGTCTCGGCCACCCGCGAGCGGCTGGCGCCCTACGCCGCAATGGGTGTGGAGGTTCTGGAACTGTCGTTGAAGAATCGGCGCGAGATCTCGATCGAAGCGCTGCATCAGCGACTCCAGGGGCGCACGACGCTACTGCTCGGGCCCAGCGGCATGGGCAAGAGCACCCTGATCAACCTGATGGTGCCGGATGCGCAGGCCGCCGTCGGCGACATCTCGCTGGCCCTGAACGCCGGACGGCACACGACCACGACCACGACCTGGTACGCGCTGGGCCCCTCGACGTCGGACGGTGCCCTGATCGACTCGCCGGGTTTCCAGGGCTTCGGCCTGCAGCACGTGCCGGCCACGGCGCTGGCCACGCTGATGCCGGACGTGGCAGCGCATCTCGGCACGTGCCGCTTCTACAACTGCTCGCATCGGCACGAACCCGGATGTGGCGTGCGCCGGGCCGCCGACGACGGGCTCATCCACCCGAGCCGATGGCAAATTTACCGCAGCCTGTTCGAAGAACTCGACGGCAGCTGATCGCCGCTGGCAACGGGCGCGCCGGGACACGCTGCGCCCGGGCGAAAAACCGCGAACTCGGTTCCTGCAGGGGCGATGGCCCGCAAGGCCGAGACCGGCTGTCCTGACGTCCGAAGCGGCCCCGGGCGCCAGTGGCTCATCCCAGCACATTGGCCAGCGTCAGCAGCGCCAGCAGCAGCATCCACAGCACCACGGACCGCCACACCAGACCGACCATGCTCTGCAGATGGGCCGTCACGAGCACCACCGGACCGGCGGCCCCTCCACTGGCCGGCGGGGCCTCCTCCGGGACGATGCCGTCGACATAAGGCGTCACAGAGAGCGGGCGCGACACGGGCGCAGGCGCCAGATGGATCCCGACCGCACCGGAGGCCGACGCCAGAAGCACCCCTTCGTTGGCATCCGGCCACAACGACGCGTCTCGCCGCCACCCGCTGACGGCTTCCTCGAAGTTACCGACGATGGCAAAACCCGCAGCCGTCAAACGGGCGGGTACATGGTCGATGACGGCGAACCAGCGCTGCGCCCACTCCAGCAGCCGCGGATTGACCGCCGAGCCCGGCTGACGCGACACACGTTGCCAGTAGCGCTGGGCGAACTCCGCAAGGCGGTAGAACACCGCACCCACCGGCCCGAGGCCGAGCGCAGACAGCAGCGTGAACCAGAAGAACACGCCGAAGACATGCCGATGAGCCGCCATCAAGGCATGCCCGATGACCTGGCGAAGCAACTCGGCACGAGGCAGGTCGGCGGTGTCGATGTGCTGCCATTGGGCCAGATGACGACGCGCCGCATCGTCATCACCTCGCTCCAGTGCATCGCGGACCGCGGTGAAGTAATGGCTGAACTGCCGGAAGCCGAGCGCCACGTAGAGCACGAGAACGTCGAAGGCCAGCACCGCGAAGACGCTCAGGCGGCTGAGCAGCACATGAACGCCCAGCGCCACCAGCGTCGGCACGGCCACCGCGGCCAGCCAGACCACTGCAGCGTGGTGCGGCCTCCCGGCGTCGAAGTTGCGTGTGACCACGCCGAACCACCCGGCAACGGCGTCGTGGACGCGGTGTCCCCCAGGGAAGGGCTTCAGTTGTTCGAGCAGCAGCGCGAAGAGGACGGCGAAGAAGCTCATCGAGCGGGATCATACAAAGCGCCGGACGATTCGTGCAGGGCATCTTCACGCGTCCTGGGAGGACGCTGGGCGGACTCGCCACCGCGCGGCCACGAGACCGGGCGGCAGATCCGTGGGTCAACGCGACCCGTCGCGCCTGGCCAGCAGACCGTACAGGTTGCGCAGCATCGACGCCGTGGCCCCCCAGATGAATCGCTCCACCTGGCTGCCGTCCTCCTGGAGTTGCGACCAGGGCATGGACAGGAAGGTCCGCGCACCATGCGCCTGACGAAGTTCATGCCGCCGGTGGTTGCTCGGATCCATCAGGAAGCGCAACGGAACTTCGAAGGTTTCGGCGACCTCGTTGCGGTCGATGCACAGTTCGAAGGGCGGATGCACCAGCGCAATGACCGGTCGGACCGCAAATCCGGTCACCGTCAGGTAGGCAGGAAGGGTGCCGAGGACTTCCACACGCGCGCGCGGCAACCCGATTTCCTCATGGGCTTCGCGTAGAGCGGTGGTGGTCTCGTCCGGGTCGGCTGGATCGGCCCGACCACCCGGGAAACTCACCTGGCCGGCGTGTCGCCGCAAGTGATCGGTGCGACGCGTCAGCAGGACGCTGACCCCCGCGGGTCTGTCCACCAGTGGCACCAGCACAGCGGCGCCGATCAACTTGTCGCGAGGCTGCCCCCGATCACCGTCGATTTCCGGCTGCCATGCCGACGGCACCGGAAATCTCAGACGGAGGGCCTCGGGGGCCAAGTCCTTTTCAGCGACGCGCTGGAGATGCGCGTCGGTGCCGCACACCGGCACCGAACGCGGGTCGGTGATGACAGCGGGCCGTTCGACGGCGCTGCCCTCAAGACAGCTTGGCCTTGATGCGCGCCGACTTGCCGCTGCGGTCACGCAGGAAGTACAGCTTGGCGCGACGGACATCACCACGACGCTTGACCTCGATCTTGGCGATCAGCGGGCTGTAGAGCTGAAACGTGCGCTCGACGCCCTCGCCACTGGAGATCTTGCGCACGATGAAGTTGCTGTTGAGCCCACGGTTGCGCCTGGCGATCACCACGCCCTCGTAGGCCTGAAGTCGCTTGCGCGTGCCTTCGACGACATTGACACTGACGATGACGGTGTCGCCAGGGGCGAACTCGGGAATTTCCTTGCCCAGGCGGGCAATTTCCTCGTTCTCGAGGGTACGGATCAGGTCCATGGGTGCTCCAGGGGACGATCGTGATGCGGGTCTGTGATGGGGCGCGAGGAGCCGCACCTCTGTGGTCAACCCGTCAGAGGATCGCAAAACCTTCGATTATAGAGCTAGGCGGCCGAGAAAGGCCTCGTCGAGCGCATCGAGCCGACCGTCTGCGCGAGCCTGCGCGATCAGGTCGGGGCGGCGTCGGGCCGTCCACTCCAGCGAGCGTTCGCGCCGCCAACGCTCGATGCGGCCGTGGTGGCCCGACAGCAAAACCTCCGGCACGGCCGCACCATCGGGGAGCACCTCCGGCCGCGTGTAGGTAGGCCCCTCCAGCAGACCGTCTGAAAAGCTGTCCTGCTGCTGTGATGCAGGCGTCAGCACCCCCGCCTGAAGACGCGCAATGGCGTCGAGCAGGACGAGCGCAGCGAGTTCACCTCCGGACAGGACATAGTCGCCCAGACTGATCTCCAGCGTCACATGGCGGTCGATCACGCGTTGGTCCACGCCCTCGTAGCGGCCGCAGATCATGATGGCACCTGGGCCCTGCGCCAGAGCCACCACCAGCGCCTGATCCAAGCGCCGGCCAGCGGGTGTGAAGTGCACCACGGGCACGCTGGCCATTGGGCCATCGCCACCGCGATCGGCCGCGACGGTGGCGAGCGCGCGCTGCAGCGGCTCGGCCATCATCACCATGCCCGGGCCACCACCGAAGGGTCGGTCGTCGACGCGCCGATAGGCGTCGTCGGCGAAATCCCTGAGCGGCCACAAGCGCAGCAGGATCTGTGACGTGGAGAAAGCCCGTCGGGTGACGCCGTGCTCGAGATGCGGGGTGAACAGTTCGGGGAACAGCGTCAGGACATCGAAACGCATGGCTCAGAAGTCTGCGTCCCAATCGACCAGGATCTGTCGTGCGGCGAGGTCCACACGGTCCACGTGGGCAGCCACGAAGGGCAGCAGCCGCTCTCGCCCCGCCGGCCGGCCGGGTTCGCAGGCCTGCTGCCGCACTCGCATCACTGCGTTGGCGCCAGTCTCGAAGAGGCTGTCGACGACACCGAGCCAGACGCCCTCCCGATTGACCACGGACAGCCCGATCAGGTCCACCCAGTAAAACTCGTCGGTCTGCGGCGTCGGGAAACTGGCGCGCGAGACGAAGACCCGCGCGCCCTTCAGCGCCTGGGCAGCGTCCCGGTCCGAGATCTCGCGCACGGCAGCCACGACGTCACCGCCATGGGCTCGGGCGTCGGTCACCCTGAGCACAGGCGGCAACGCCGCCAGCGCCCCCGCTGCCACCATTGCGGGCCTGTTGGCCGCATCGCTGCCTGCAGATGAGGGATCGGGACGGACGAGGAACCAGCGCCGGCTGGAGAACAACGCCTGCGGATCACTGGAATGGGGATGCAGGCGTATTCCGCCCTTGACACCCCAGGCGCCGAGAACACGTGCCACCTCGACCGCATCAGCGGGAAAGGGTGGATCTTCGGTGAAGTCTGGCGCCATCAACGACCCACTGGTCGGAGGGCATCGCGCCGCCGGTCGGGCGCCGAGCAAAACCTCAGACCGCCGCAGCCTGGGCTTGGCCGACCAGGCGCTGCACGGTCGGCGACAAGCGGGCGCCCACACCCGCCCAGTGGCTGACGCGGTCCAGCGCAACGCGCAGCGGCTGCTCGCCACCGGAGGCCATCGGGTTGTAGAACCCCACACGCTCGATAAAACGTCCGTCGCGGCGGACACGCGAATCGGCCACGACGATGTTGTAGAAAGGACGGCCTTTCGCGCCGCCACGTGCCAGCCGGATCACGACCATGTTGAATCCACCTTGACCGATGAAGGATAGATCGCCGCTGCGGGCCCCGGGCAGGCACGGACGATCGGGTTGCTCGATGGCCGAAGCGGTGCGCGCAGTGAACGCGCCCGCGCAGGCCCCGCGCCTGCGCCGCAAGGCGCCCCGAACAGAGGCGTGCGACACATCGAACCGACGATTATAGTTCGACGTCGCTGCGCGGCAAGCCGACGCCCGCGAACCCTACCCGACGCCCCTTCCCGATCGATGAGCTCCGAGCGCCCACCCTACCGATCCAAGACGCTTGCGACCTGGCTGTCGGTCTTCGGCGGCGCCTTCGGCTTGCACCGCTTCTACCTGCGCGGCTTGGGCGACGTGCCCGCCTGGTTGCACATCGTGCCGACCTCGCTCGGTCTGTTCGGCGTGCAACGTCTGGAGGCTTTCGGCCAGGACGACCCGTTGGTGTGGATGCTGCTGCCGGTATTGGGGTTGATGATCTCGCAGGGCATGGCGCATGCCGTCGTCTACGGGTTGACACCGGACGAGCGCTGGGATGAGCGACACAACCCGCGGTGGCCCCCGGTGTCCACCGCGTGGGGCCCGGTGCTGGGTGTGATCCTTGCGGTGATGCTCGGCGCGGGGGTGTTGATGAGCAGCATCGCCTACAGCGTGCAGAAGTGGTTCGAGTGGCAGCTGCAGCCCGCAGCGACAGCCAGCCCGACCCGAGACACCCCAGCGCAAAGGGCTCAGGATTTCTTCAACACCACGCCCTCGATGAGGTTGGCCACGTCCTCGCACCGGTCCGAGATCGATTCGAGCAATTCGTAGATCGCCTTGAGCTTGATGAGCTCGCGCACGTCGGGCTCCTCGCGGAACAGCGCGCTCATCGCGTCGCGCATGACACGGTCGGCATCGGACTCGAGCAGGTCGATCTCCTCGCAGGTCTTGATCGCCGCGTCAGCCACCTCCGGATCCCCGACGCGGGGCAGCAGGGTCACGGCGTGCTGCACACGCAGACAGCAGCGCACGCTCAGATCGGCCAGGCGGCGTACCTCCTCGGTGACGTAGCGCAGGTCATACAGCGACATCGACTCCGTCGTGTCCTGGAGCAGGTCGAGCACATCGTCCATCGCATTGATCAGACCGAGGATCTGGGCCCGGTCGATCGGGGTGATGAATGTCTTGTGCAGCAGGCGCACCATCTCGGCCGTGACACGGTCAGCTGCGTGCTCGGCCTGGACGACCTCGGCGGCGTGGCGTCGGCGCGCCGCTTCATCGTCGTACGCCACGACCATCGCCTGGAAGGCACGCGCGCCCTCTGCGATGCGACGACCGTGTTCGTTGAAGAGCCCGAAAAAGTCACCCTCGCGGGGCAGGAGCTTGCCGAGGATCATGGGCGCCGGTCCTTTCGACCGCGATCGTCCGCACACGCTGCATCCGACCGCGCAAAGCGGCCGATTCTAGGTTTCACGCTTCTCCTGGTGGTCTTTTCGTCACGCCGATGTCACATTTCCGTCACGCATCCGATACGGCTGCAGCCCCAGCCCCGGCCTCGGCGTCATCCGGGCGCGTACCCGGGCGCCGGCGACGACGGCGGCGCTTGCGTACGACCGCCGGCTCGACCGTCCCATCCGGCTCGCCGTCCACACCGTCCGGCGTCGGACCTGCCTCGCGCCCCGGCCCATCGGCCAGCGGCTCGTCCGCCGGAACCTGCCCTGCGGCCCGCGCAACGCCCTTGACCGCGCGCGCGCCCTCGGATGAGGCGGGAACCTCACCCTGCCCCGTGGAGAGGCCCGCTCCAGCCACGCCCGGGACGCGCCCCGCCGACTTCGCACCACCGGACACACGGCGCGTCTGCGCGAGCTTCAACTCCTGCAGCATCGCCTCGCGTTCCTCGTCGCTGCCCAGGGCATAGTCCTCCCACCAGTCGGCCAGGTCGGCCGACACCTCCTCGACATCGGCGCGCAGGCGCAGGAAGTCGTAACCGGCACGGTAGCGCGGTTGCTCCACCAGACTGGCCACCGAGCCTGCGGCGCGGCGCTCCAGGCGCGGCTGCATCTGCCAGATCTCGCGCATGTCGGCCGCCAGCTTGCCACGCCCGGAGATGTCGCCGATGCGGGCGTCAAATACGGCATCGATGGCCTGCTGCAGAGCCGGGAAGGCCGGCTCGCCGGCCTCGCGCAGGCGCTGCCAGCGGCCCTGCACGTCGTGCCACAACAGGCACGCCAGCAGGAAGCTCGGCGCCACGGGTCGGTCCTGTGCGACCCGGCGATCGGTGTCCTCGAGCGCCAGTCGCAGGAAGCGTGCACGCACCGGGTCGGTGGCGCTGCCGGACAGCGCAGCCTCCAGGATGGGAAACACGCCCGTGATCAGTCCGTGACGCTGCAGCACCTCGAGACTCGCAATTGCATGGCCGGTCTGCAGCAACTTGACCATCTCGTCGAACAGGCGCGATCCGGGCACGTTGGCCAGCAGCGTCGCCAGACGGGGGATCGGCTCGAGCGTCCCACGCTCGATCTCGAAACCCAGCTTGGCGGCGAACCTCGCCACGCGCAGCAGGCGCACCGGGTCCTCCCGGTAGCGCGTGACCGGATCTCCGATCATGCGCAGCGTGCGCGCCCGCACGTCAGCCCACCCCCCGTGGTAGTCGACGACGATGCGGGTCAACGGGTCGTAATACATCGCGTTGACCGTGAAGTCGCGCCTGGCCGCATCCTCGATCTGCGGGCCCCAGACGTTGTCACGCAGCACCCGGCCACTGGCGTCGACGACATGGGTCTTGCCCGCAAGCTCGGCGCGAGAGGTCTTCTCGTTGCCACTGACCTGCTCGGCAGCGTCGCTGCCCAGAAGGGCACGGAACGTCGAGACCTCGATGACCTCGTGCTCGCGTCCGCGACCGAAGACGACGTGGACGATACGAAAGCGTCGCCCGATGATGAACGCACGGCGGAACAGCGCCTTGACCTGCTCAGGGGTGGCATCGGTAGCCACGTCGAAGTCCTTGGGCCGGCGGCCGACCAGCAGGTCACGCACGGCACCGCCGACCACGTAGGCTTCGTGGCCCGCATCCTTGAGGGTGCGCACCACGCGCACGGCGTGGTCGTCGAGCAGGCTCGGGTCGATCCCGTGCTCGGTGGGCGGGATCTCCGCCCGCTGCCCGAGCACGGGCCCGACGTCCGCCACGGCTGCGGGCTGGGGCTGGGGCGCCACAGCGCCAGGTGCCTGCTTGCCCAGCAGGCGGTCGATCAGTCTGCGGATCATTCGAACAGCCTCAGTACGTCCCAGCCTCGGGCGCGCGCGATCGCCTCGAGTGCCGGCACGGGGTTGGTGGCCACCGGGCGGCTGACCACCTCGAGCAGCGGCAGGTCGTTGGTCGAGTCACCGTAGAACACCACCTCTTCGCAGTCCTCCAGGCGTCGACCCTGTTGCGCCAGCCACTGGCGTACACGCTGGATTTTGCCCTCGCGTAGGGAGGGCACACCCTGAATGCGGCCGGTGACCCGGCCATCGGCGTCGCGCTCGAGTTCGGTGGCGATCAAGGTCGGGATGCCCAGGGCATCGGCGATCGGCCGGGTGATGAACTCGTTGGTGGCAGTGACGATCGCCATCTCGTCGCCGCAGCGGCGGTGCGCCTCGACGAGTTCACGCGCCTTCGGCCTCAATGCCGGCTCGATGACCTCGTGCATGAAGCGCTGGCGCATCGCCTCGGCCTGGGCGTGCGGGCGCGCTCGCCAGGCCGCCGTGGCGAAGTCGATGTAGTCGTCCATGTCCAGACGACCCGCCTGGTAATCGAGGTAAAAGGCGTCGTTCCGGCGGCGGTGCTCTGCCCCGTCGGCCCAGCCCACGCGGACCATGAACTCGCCGAAGGCATGATCGGAATCGATCGGCAGCAGCGTGCCGTCGAGGTCGAAGAGCGCAAGTCTCACATCGGACTCCAAGGTGGCAACCCCTCGTCGCAGGGCTGCGCCAGCATGCGCCGCAACAGCGGCACGGTCACGGCGCGCCCCTCGGCCAGGGCATACACGTCGAGGCCGTCGAGCAGCCGCATCAGGGACGACAGATCCCGATCGAAACGGCTGAGCAGATGGTGGATCACATCCTCCCCGAGCACGATGCCGCGCCGCGCAGCCTCGCGCCGCAGCACATCCCGGGTGCCCGCCTCGTCGAGCGCGCAGACCTCGAAGACATGGCCCCAGCCCAGGCGGGTGCGCAGGTCCTCGCGCAAGGGCAGATCGACCACCGGTGCATCGCCTGCGGCAGCCCAGACCCCGTCGACCTCGGGCGCCCTGACGAGCCAAGAGAACACGTCCTGCTGCTGCGTCGGGGTCAGACGCTGGACGTCGTCGACCACCAGCAGTTCGGCGGGCAAGTCGTCCTCGGCCGAGGTCTGACCGTCGCCCCCGGCGTGCCACCAGCGCACCCGACGACCGGCCGCGCGGGCGCGCCCGGCCAGGGCCAGCAGCAGATGGGTCTTGCCACAGCCGGGTGCACCCCAGAGGTACAACGGCGCCGTCGGTATCGCCGACGGCCCGATGTGCGCCAGGAGTGGTTCGTTGCCCGTGGGCACGAAGCTCTCGAGACTGCGGACCGGTTCGGGAGAAAGTTGCAGCGGCAGTTGCTTCATTCACCGTACAGCCGGCTGGAACGGTACAAGGTCTCCAGGCGACGCAGGGCCACCAAGCCCAAGGCACTCAGGGGCAGGGCCACCAGGATGCCGACGAAGCCGAAGAGATGCCCGAAGGCCAGCAGCACGAAGATCACCGCCAGCGGGTTCAGACCGATGCGCTCGCCGACCAACCTGGGGGTGAGGATGAAGCTCTCGAGCAACTGCCCTGCCCCGTAGACGACCGCCACGGCCACCAGCGCGTGCACACTGGCGAATTGCAGGACCCCCGCCATCAACGCCAAGAGCAGACCCAGGCCGAAACCCACGTAGGGAATAAACACCGCCAGACCGGTGAAGACCCCCACCGGCAGCGCCAGGTCGAAGCCGAACAGGGCCAGACCGATCGAGTAGAACGCCGCCAGCGAGAACATCACGGCGAGTTGGCCACGCAGGTATTGACCGAGCAGTTCATCGCACTCGCGAACGAAGCGCTCCGTGGCTGGCAACACGCGCGGCGGGATCAGCGCGCGCGCACGCCGCACGAGATGCGGCCAGTCCATCAACAGGTAGAACAGCACCACGGGGATCAGCACCGCATTGCCGGCAATAGCCAGCGCGACACTGCCGCCGATGCGCAGCGAGCCGAGCAGGGCAGCCGCCCAGTCCTCGGCATTGGTGCTGAGATAGTGGAGCACGAATGACTTGATGCTGGCCACATCAAGGGCGACATGGATCCCGTGGGACGCCAGCCAGGGCACGACGGTCTGGTTGATCTTCTCGGCCAGCAACGGGATCTGCGCTTGCAGCAGCGGCACTTCACGCGACAGGACGGGTACGATCAGCAGCGCCACGGCCAGGAGCGTGGCAAGCATCGCCACTTCTACCAGCGCCACTGCCAGCAGCCGAGGCCAGCGGCGGGCCGCCAAGCGCTCCACCAGCGGATGCAGCGCGTAGGCAAGGATGGCCCCGATCAGAAAAGGCGTGAGCACCGGGGCGAGCAGCACCAGCAGCGCGACGGCGACCGCCGCGATACCTGCCCAGGCCAGTGCGCGCCGTCGTCCGGTGTCGAGGTTCATGGACGCAGACCCGGTCCGGCGAGGCCGTCCAGGTCGGCCAGTCGATGCCGCAGCGCGACGGCATCATCGGCCTGCGGGCACTGCTCCAGATAGTGACGCAGGTCCGATGCGGCCTCGTGGAAGCGGCCCAGTTCAGCCAGGACCAGCCCCCGGTCGCGGCGCTCGACGGCATTGGCGGGCAACAGCACGACCAGGCGCTGCTGGACCGCGAGCCACTCGTCCCACCGCCCGGCCGAGCGGTAGATCTCCTTCAGATTTCGCAGCAGTCGCGCCAGGATGTCGCGCGCCGGGGAAGTCTGCAAGAACAGTCCGAGTGGGACCTCGAAATCCCCCGTCAGTCCCTGCTCGCGTCGGAACGGCGCCAGTCGTTCCTCGAGTTCTTCACGGGACAGCGAATGCCCGGAGAACGGGTCGATCACGACCTCGCCGCGCGGCAGGCGCACCTTGACGAGGAAGTGGCCCGGAAAACCGATGCCGCGCGCCTCCAGACCGGCGTGCGTGGCGAGCTCGATGTACAGCACGGCCAGCGTGATCGGGATCCCCCGGCGCGTGTCGAGCACCTGATGGATCAGGCTGTTGGCAGGGTCGTAGTAGTCGTTGACATTGCCGCCGAACGCCAGCTCGTCGAAGAAGTAGCGGTTGAGGAACCGCAGTCGCTGCAATGGAGCCGCATCCGGCGGGATGCGCCGACGCAGCCGACGCCCGAGGGTGTCGATCTGCACCAGCACCGACTGCGGGTCGAGCCGCGGGTCGCCATCCTGTCCGACCGAGATCGCCGCCTCGAGCAGGGGCAGTCCCTCGTCCTGAGCGACGAGCGAGGCGAAGTAGTCGAGCCGGGTCGGCGCGGTCAGCGGCAGCACGCCAGCACTCCTGTCGAGATCGAAGTCCACATGCCGCGCAGTCTAGTGCAGGGACCCGGCACCGATGGGCAACCTGGCGACGCCCGATCCGGTCACCGAAACCGGCGGGCGAACACCCGCACGCGCAGCCCGCACAGGTGCAAGGTACCTAGATAGAGCACCGCAGCCGCCAGGATCACGCCACCCAGGCCCCCTGCGCGCAGCACGGGGCTGGATTGCAGGCCCACCCATGGCACGGCGCCGGCCACGGCTGCAAGGCCGACGCACAGCACGACGCACCCGGCAAAGACCTGGCCCAGGAAGCGTCCCCAGCCGTGCGCCGGCCGCCACAGACCGCGCCGACGCAGCCCGACCATGAGCCAGGCCGCGTTCAGCAAACCGCCCAGGCCGATCGACAACGCGAGTCCGTCATGGCCCAGCCAGGGGACGAACAGCAGGTTCATCGCCTGCGTGGCGATCAGGACGACGATGGCGATGCGCACGGGCGTGCGGATGTCCTGTCGCGCGTAGAAGCCCGGCGCGAGCACCTTCACGGCGATCAAGCCGACCAGTCCCACACCGTAACCGCGCAGCGCGTCGACAGTCTGCGCGACGTCGACGGGGGAAAAGCGCCCGTAGTGGTAAAGCACCGACACCAGCGCGTGCGGGATCAGCAGCAGCGCCAGTGCACAGGGCAGCGCCAGAAGTACGACCAGTCGCAGCCCCCAGTCCAGGAGATCGGAATAGGCCTGCGGGTCCTCCTGCGCCTTCGCGGCCGACAGCTGCGGCAGCAGCACCACGCCCAGCGCCACACCCAGCAGGGCGGTGGGGAACTCCATCAGGCGGTCGGCGTACACCAGCCACGACACCGAGCCGACCGCCAGGTGCGAGGCGATCTGCGTGTTGATCAGCAGCGACAACTGCGCCACCGACACGCCGAGGACGGCCGGTGCCATCAGCCGCAGGATACGGCTCACGCCGTCGTGCGCCCAGGCCTTGCGCAAGGCGGCAGGCGACACGCCGATGCGCGGCAGCATGCCGATGCGCCGCAACGCCGGCACCTGCACCGCCAGTTGCATGACACCACCGAGCATCACGCCGGCGGCCACTGCCCGGATCGGCTCGATGCCGTGGGAGGCGAACCAGGGCGCCCCCCACAAGGCCGCGGCGATCCAAGCCAGGTTGAGCAGCACCGGTGTGGCTGCAGGGACGGCAAAGCGCCGCCAAGTGTTCAGGATGCCCGCGGCCATGGCCACCAGGGACATGCAGACGATGTACGGGAACATCAGCCGCGTCAACAGCACGGCCTCGTCCAGTGAAGGCAGACCCGCGGCCATCGCCCACACCAGCACGGGCGCACCGACGATCCCGACGGCCGCCGTGACCAGCAGGGCCCAGCAGAGCACGGTGGCCACGGCATCGACCAGCTCTCGCGTGGGCGCGTCGCCCTGCTCTTGGCGCACCTGCGCCAACATCGGCACGAAAGCCTGGGAAAACGCGCCTTCGGCGAACAGGCGGCGTAACAGGTTCGGGATGCGAAACGCGACGTTGAAGGCGTCGGTGACGGCGCTGGCGCCGAAGGCCGCGGCCATGATCTGCTCACGCACCAGCCCGGTGATGCGCGACGCCAGCGTGAGCAGCGAGACGGTCGAGGCCGCCTTCAGAAGGTTCATCTCAGGACGGCTGCGGGCCGTGTGAACGGGTCGGTCCAGTGTACGGGAGCCCACCTGGACAGCGAATGCCCGGGGCCCCATCCCGACTGCAGCCGGGATGGGGCCCGCCCGATCGGCCCGGTCATTCCCGTCCGGCTTGTTATACTCCGCGGCTTTTGGCCTGACGCTTGCCGTCGGTCCAGCTCGCCCATACTCCGTCAAGTCCCACGCGAAAGCCCATGGCCACCTCATCCAAAGCCAAGAAGAGAACTGTCCGCCTCGCATCGGGTCGCAAGCGCGCCCGACAGGATGTCAAGCTGAATGCCCACAACTCGGCGCTGCGCTCGCAGTACCGGACGGTCGTGAAGAACATCCAGAAGGCCGTCGCGTCGGGGGATACGGTCAAGGCGTCGGAACTGTTCAAGAACGGTCAGCGCATCATCGACTCGGTGGCCGACAAGGGCATCTTCCACAAGAACAAGGCTGCGCGTCACAAGAGCCGACTGGCCGCGAAGATCAAGTCGCTGGCTGTCGCTGCCGCTCCGGCAGCCGCCTGATCCGTCAGGACCGGGGGAACCCGGTCCGGGACCCCGGCCCTGCGACGGCTGGTGTGTTCCTCATTCGCGCGCGGCGTTCCCCACCTCGGGCAGCCAACACGCCTCGACGATCCGCAGATCGTTGTCGCGCGCGAAATTCATCACGAAATCCCAGGCCATGGGCTCGAGATCGCGCAGCGCCTCGCTGACGATCACGCATTTGACGCCATCGATCACCTGCGGGAAGCAATACGGTGAATAGCCGATATGAGCTGTGGCGCCCCGAAGACCACCGGGTCGGAATGACGCCATCGCACCCGCCAGCCTCTCGGCCCAGTCGCTGGGTCTGAAAGGCCTGCCATCGCGGGTAATGCCCTGGATGAAAATCTGCTGCTGGGGCTTCGAGGTCATGAATACACCGCTGCCACGCCCGGGCGGGCGCGGACTTCGAGATCGATTGTGCCCTCGGTGATGTTGCATCGCAGCATCCACAGAGCATCGCTCAGCGCGCTGGCGCCGGGCTGACACTCCCGGGCCATGGACCTCCGCACGTCGCGCTCCTAGAATCCGATCAGGCCGTTGGTGTGCCGCAGGGCGCCCCGGCCCTTGTTCTTTCACCCCGAAGGAGTCTGCGCGAGATGAATGCCGCCGTCCACCCCGCCGTCACCCGGCCGATGCCGCACGTGATGAACACCTATGGCCGACTGCCGATGGCGGTATCGCACGGTCGAGGCTGCCGGGTCTGGGACACCGAAGGTCGCGAATACCTGGACGCACTGGCGGGCATCGCCGTGAACACACTCGGGCACGCCCATCCCGCGCTCGTGGCTGCCTTGCAGGACCAGGTCGCCAAGGTCATCCACTGCTGCAACTACTATGAGATTCCGCTGCAGGAGCAGCTCGCCGCCACGCTGTGCGAACTGTCGGGCCTGGACAGCGTGTTCTTCTGCTCCACCGGGCTCGAGGCCAACGAGGCCGCGCTGAAGATCGCGCGCAAGTACGGGCATGACCGCGGGGTCGCGCGCCCCGAGGTCATCGTCTACGAAGGCGCCTTCCACGGACGTTCGATCGCCACGCTGTCTGCCACTGGCAACCCGAAGGTGCAGAAGGGCTTCGAGCCCCTGGTCGAGGGCTTCGTGCGGGTGCCGCTGAACGACCTGTCGGCGGTCGAGGTCGTGGCACGCGACAACCCGAACGTGGTCGCGGTGTTCCTGGAAACCATCCAGGGCGAAGGTGGCGTCAACCCGGCGCGCTGGGACTACCTGCGGGGCCTGCGCACCCTGTGCGACGAGCGTGGCTGGCTGCTGATGCTCGACGAGGTGCAGTGCGGCATCGGGCGCACCGGCAAGTGGTTCGCCCACCAGTGGGCCGATGTCCTGCCTGACGTCATGCCGCTGGCCAAGGGCCTGGGCTCGGGCGTGCCCATCGGCGCCGTGGTCACGGGCCCCAGGGCCAGCGGCGTGCTGGGCCCCGGCAACCACGGCACCACCTTCGGCGGCAACCCGCTGGCGATGCGTGCGGGCGTGGAGACGCTGCGCATCATGCGCGAGGGCGGCATGCTCGACCACGTGGCCGCCATGGGGCAGCGGCTGCGCGGTGGCCTCGAACGCGAACTCGCCGGCCTGTCGGGGGTCAAGGAGATCCGCGGTGCCGGCCTGATGCTGGGTGTCGAACTCGACCGTCCCTGCGGCGTGCTGATGACGCGCGCGCTGCAGGCAGGCCTGTTGATCAGCGTGACGGCCGACCGCACGATCCGGCTCGTGCCGCCCCTGGTCATCACCGCCGAAGAGATCGACGAGATCGTGGCGCGGCTGTGCCCGCTGGTCAAAGGCTTCCTCGCGGAGCCCACGCCGTGAGGCCGGGAGACTCGCTGATGAAGCACTACCTGCAGTTCAAGGATTTCCGAGCCGAGGAATACGCCTATCTCTTCGAGCGCACCCGCCTGCTGAAGAAGCGCTTCAAGAACTACGAGCGCTACCAGCCGCTGGTCGACCGCACGCTGGCCATGATCTTCGAGAAGGCGAGCACGCGCACGCGCGTGAGCTTCGAGGCGGGCATGTACCAGATGGGCGGCACCGTCGTCCACCTGACCACCGGCGACAGCCAGCTCGGCCGGGCCGAGCCGATCGAGGACAGCGCCAAGGTCATCAGCCGGATGGTCGACCTGGTGATGATCCGCACCTTCGAGCAGGCGAAGATCGAGACCTTCGCGGCGCACTCGCGCGTGCCCGTCATCAACGGGCTGACCAACGAGTTCCACCCCTGCCAGATCCTGGCTGACGTCTTCACCTACATCGAGCACCGCGGCTCGATCGAAGGCAAGGTGGTGGCCTGGGTGGGCGATGGCAACAACATGGCGCACACCTGGCTGCAGGCTGCCGAGATCCTGGGCTTCAAGCTGCACCTGAGCACGCCCCGGGGCTACGGCATCGACCCGGCACTGGCGGGCGTGCGCGACGCGAACTGCTACCGGGTGTTCGACCACCCGATGGACGCCTGCCGTGACGCCGACCTGGTGACCACCGACGTGTGGACAAGCATGGGCTACGAAGCCGAGAACGAGGCCCGACGCGCCGCCTTCGCCGACTGGTGCGTCGACGCCGAACTGATGTCCGCCGCGCGTGGCGACGCGTTGTTCATGCACTGCCTGCCCGCCCACCGCGGCGAGGAAGTCAGCGCCGAGGTGATCGACGGTCCGCAGTCGGCAGTGTGGGACGAGGCCGAGAACCGCATGCACGTGCAGAAGGTGCTCATGGAGTACCTGCTGCTCGGACGCATCGGCTGACAGCCGTCCGGCCGCAAGGCCCGCCAGTCGGCGGGCCTGCAGACAGCGCCCGGCCCTCAGCCGTCCAGGCCCTTCAAGGCCGCCGGGTTGTCACGCCGGCAGTCGGCGATGTACTCGCGGATGATGTCTTCGAAACTGGCATCGGCCTGCAGGCCCAGCGCGTGGGCCCGCGCGGTGCGCACTCCGCGCGGCCAGTTCGCGACGATGCCGGCGATGCGCTCGTCGCGCTGGGGCTTGACGCGCGCGCGGACTTTCGGCCCGGCCACCGCCTCCAGCGCGTCGAGCATCTGCTGCACCGTCACGTTCAGGCCCGGCAATGTGATCGCCGAGCGGCCCACGAAGGCCTCGCGCGACGCCTCGGCCACGGCGATCAGGCCGTCGACCATGCGCTGCACCGTGGCCACCGGATGCTGGACGGTGGCGTCCACGGGCAGGATCGCCTCCTCACCGGCCAGCGGCTCGCGGATGATGCCGCTGAAGAAGGAGCTGGCGGCGCCATTGGGCCGTCCCGGGCGCACCGTCACGGTCACCAGGCGCGCCGCGCGGCCGTCGATGTAGCCCTTTCGGGTGTAGTCGGCCACCAGATGCTCGCAGATCAGCTTCTGCGTGCCGTAGCTGGTTTGCGGCATCGGGAGCGTGTCGTCGCCGACCTCGGTCGGGAAGGGATAGGCCGGGTCCGGCCCGAACACCGCGATCGAGCTCGAGAACACCAGCCGCGTCGGTGCTGCACCGCCGGCCACGCGATGACGCAAGGCATCGAGCAAGGCACGTGTGCTGTCGAGGTTGGAGCGCAGCCCCAGGTCGAAATCGGTCTCGCACTCCCCCGACACCGCCGAGGCGAGGTGGAAGACGGCGTCGAAGGCTTCGTCACGCAGCGCTTCGCACTGCGCCAGCAGCGGCCCGGTGCGCACCTCGACGAGGGGATGGGAGGCCAGTTCCTCGCGTGCCGGGAACTGGTCGGTCAGCACGATGCGGCTGAGGCTGCGGCCGCACAACGCGCCGCGTGAAAGCAGCGATCGGGCCAGCCTCGAGCCCACGAAACCGGCACCGCCGGTGATCAGGATCTTCATCGAACGCACTCCAGGAAATCACGAGCCCAAGGGCCCGGGGGGGATGGACAACTCAGGTTAGGGTAGGGGCCCCGACAGCATGCCGGCCCCGCGGCCGCGCAGCAGCGGCGCAGGGCGCGACAGCGACGGCAGGGCGCGTCGAGCAGCGACAACGTCGTCGATGTCACGCGAGGCACCGTCGATCAGGACGAGGATCGCGCGCTCGGCGCGCGCCGGCGACCGGGCGATGACGGCGTCGAGCACCGCGCGGTGCAGGGGCAGCGACAAGGCGGGACCGTCGGGCTTGGCCGTGGACAACTCGAAGCTGGTGCGAAGCAACGCGCCCAAAGCCTTGCTCATCTGGACGACCATGCGGTTGTGACAGGCCCGCAGCAGACCCTGGTGGAAGCGAAGGTCGTGCGCCACGTAGTCGCCGCCGTGCTCGATGGCGTCGCGCATGCCGGCGTAAGCACGTTCGATCTCGGCGATGTCGGACGCTGTCGCGCGCAGCGCTGCCAGGCGGACGGCCGCGGGCTCGACCACGCGGCGCAGCTCCTGCAGGTCGCGCAGGAAATCCTGGGTCAGGCCGACAGTCGACTGCCAGGCCACGACGTCGGGGTCGAACCAGTTCCACTGCTCCGGCGGCAACACACGCGTGCCCACCTTCGGTCCGGTGACCACCATGCCCTTGGCCACCAGCGACTTCACGGCCTCGCGCACGACCGTGCGGCTGACGCCGAGCGACTCGCACAGCACGGGCTCGGGTGGGATGGAGGGCCCGGGCGCGTAACGGCCCGAGATGATCGCCGGACCGAGCACGTCGAGCACCTGACCGAGAGCATTCTTCATGTCGGCATCGCCACCCTGCTGTCGGCAAAGCTCGGCCGCCTCAGACCTTTGGCGCGTTCATGCGCCGCACGCCACAGCGTCGCATCGTCAGAGCGATGCGGTCACGCCGCCGTCGACGTAGAGCATGTGGCCGTTGACGAAACACGAGGCGTCGCTGGCCAGGAACACGGCTGCCGGCGCCAGGTCCTCGACATCGCCCCAGCGACGGCTGGGCGTGCGGTTGATCAGCCAGGCACTGAAGGTCTCATCCGCTACCAGCCGGGCGTTGAGCTCGGTCTTGAAGTAACCCGGGCCGATCCCGTTGACGTTGATGCCGTGCGGACCGAGGTCGATGGCCATGCCCTTGGTCAGCATCTTCACCGCCCCCTTGCTTGCGGTGTAGGGCGCGATGCCCGGTCGACCGAGCTCGCACTGCACCGAGCCGATATTGATGATCCGCCCGCGGCGGCGCGTCACCATGTGCCTGGCCACCGCCTGCCCGACGAAGAACACGCTGTCGAGGTTGGTGCGCATCAGCGCATCCCAGTCGGCGGCATCGAACTCGTGGAAAGGCGCGCGGCGCTGGATGCCGGCGTTGTTGACGAGGATGTCGATCGGGCCGATCTCGGCCTCGATACGGGCGACGGCATCGACGACGGCCTGGCGATCGCAGACGTCGAAGGCACTGACATGGACGGTCAGCCCCTTCTCCCGCAAGCCCGTCGCGGCGGCCTCGACGCGAGCGGTGTCACGTCCATTGAGCACGACGGCCGCACCCGCCTCCCCCAGCCCCTGGGCCAACGCCAGACCGATGCCCGCAGAAGAACCCGTGACGAGGGCAAGGCGTCCGTCGAGACGGAAGGTCTGGGCGTGGATCATGTCGAAGGAGACGCGGCAGGACGGCGCGAGATGGGTCAGATCGTGACCGCGCCCGGGTCGCGCGCAGCCGTGGTCAGTGCCAGATAAGCCCGGTCGGCGATGGACTGCGGCGGGCTGTCGATGGTCAGGACGATCGCCGACTCGTCCGCCTCGGGTGGCTCGAGCGCAGCGAGTTGGCTGTCCAGCAGTGTCGCGGGCATGTAGTGACCATGACGCCCGGACAGCCGCTCCTGCAACAAGGCCCGCGCCCCTTCGAGGTGGACGAAGCGCAGACCTGGCGCCAGGGCACGCAACCGGTCACGGTAGCGACGTCGCAAGGCGGAACACGATGCCACCGCCCCTCCAGGGCACGCAGACAACGATCGACCGACCGCCTCCAACCAGGAGGCCCGGTCAGCATCGTCCAGGGGTATCCCCGCGGACATCTTGCGCACGTTCTCCACCGGGTGGAGCTCATCGCCCTCGATGAAGGGCAGACACAGGCGCTGTGCGAGGAGTCGACCGACCGTGGTCTTCCCGCAACCGCTCGGGCCCATGACGACCACGTGAAGATCGATCAAGACAGCCCCGGCTTCACGACATCCAGACAGGCCTGGCAGAGGTCAGCCGATACGCGCGCCCGACGCGCCGTCGAACACATGGCTCTTCGCGACATCGAGCGTGAGCCTGACCTGATCGCCCGGACGCACCGCCGTGCGCCCGTGCATGACCACCGTCAACTGCTGCCCACCGACGTCCACGAGCAACTCGGTCTCGGCGCCGGTGGGCTCGACGATGGAGACCGTGGCCGGCACACCGTCCCCTTCCAGGCGCAGGTCGGTCGGCCGAATCCCGTAATGCACCGTCTGACCCTCCGCTCCCAGCCCCACCGACACCGGCCAGCGGGCCCCCAACGCCTCGACCGCGCCGCTGCGGATCTGCCCGCTGAAGACGTTCATCGCCGGCGAGCCGATGAACTGCGCGACAAACAGGTTGCCCGGACGGTCGAACAGCTCGAGCGGCGTGCCGATCTGCTCGACGATGCCATCGTGCATGACGACGATGCGGTCGGCCATCGTCATGGCTTCGATCTGGTCGTGCGTGACGTAGACGGTCGTGGTCTTCAAGCGCTGGTGCAAGGCCTTGATCTCGGCACGCATGGCCACGCGCAGCTTGGCGTCCAGGTTGGACAGCGGCTCGTCGAAGAGGAAGACCTTGGGGTCGCGCACGATGGCCCGGCCCATGGCCACGCGCTGGCGCTGCCCGCCGGACAGCTCCCGCGGGTAGCGGTGCAGCAACTGGTCCAGGTTGAGGATGCGCGCGGCATTGGCCACCCGCGAGTCGATCTCGCTCTGCGCGGCCTTGCGCAGGCGCAGCGAGAAGCCCATGTTCTCGCGGACCGTCATGTGCGGGTACAACGCGTAGCTCTGGAACACCATCGCGATGTCGCGGTCCTTGGCGTCCAGGTCGTTGACGACGCGGTTGTCGATGGCGATCTCGCCACCGGAGATCTCCTCCAGCCCGGCCAGCATGCGCAGCAGCGTGCTCTTGCCGCAGCCGGAGGGACCGACCAGCACGACGAACTCACCGTCGGCGATGTCGAAACCCACGCCGTGCAGCACTTCGACCTTGCCGAAGGATTTCTTGACGTTGCGGAAGGAGACGGAAGCCATGGGCAGAACTCTCGGGTCGGGGCGTGATCGCGCAGATCGACAGGACGACGGTCAGGACTTGACGGCACCCGCCGTCAGACCCGACACCATGTAGCGCTTGAAGGCGTAGTAGATCGCCGCAGGGGGCAATGCATAGACCAGCCCCGTGGCCATCAGCACCTCCCAGGGTGAATCGTCAGCCGCCAGGAAATTGCCCAGCGCCACCGCCAGCGTCAGGTCGGTCTCCTTGGACAGCAACAGGAAGGCATACAGGTATTCGTTCCAGGCCAGCAGCAGCGAGTAGGTGCCCACGGCCACCAGCGACGGCACCATCAGCGGCAGATAGACCAGACGGAACAGCTGCATCGGTGAGGCTCCGTCGATGCGCGCCGCCTCATCAAGCTCCCATGGCAGCTTGTCACTGGCCTGCTTGAGCACCCAGATGCAGTACGGCGAAGCGATCGTCACCATGGCCAGGACCAGCGACCACCGGCTGTTGAGCAGCCCATAGTTGGCCATGGTCTTGTACATCGGCACCGCCAGGAAAGCGGCTGGGATGAAGTAGGTGAACAGCGCCAGGTTCATCACCGTGCGCCCGCCGCGCACGCGCAGGCGGCTGATCGCAAACGCGGCACAGGTGGCCACGAACAGGGTGATCGCGCCAACCGCCAGCGCGATCGCCAGCGAGTTGCCGAGCTGCACCCAGAAATGGTTCAGGTAGAAGTGCTTCTGGTTGAAGACGGTGTCGAAGTTCTGCAGCGTCGGGTTCTCCGGCCACAGCCGCCCGGACGTAGCCGTGTCGCGTGGAGAGATCGCGAACAACACCAAGTGGTAGACCGGGATCAAGGTCCACAGCGCCACCGGGATACCGACCAGCAGCAGTCGTGCTTCATCGAGCAGTTGCTTCTTCCTCATCGCGTCCACCCTGTCGGATCGCTGCGCTCCACCCGCGAGATCCTGATCATTTGCTCAACCTCTTCATCATCACGTAGACCAGCGGGAGCACCAGCGGCAGGGCGGCGACGATGGACGCCATCGCCAGGTTGATCTGGTCGAGACGCAGGTAGCGGATGCCCAGCGTCGCCAGCACGTGGGTCAGATCGGCGGGCCCGCCCCCCGTCAGCAGGTAGACGCTGTTGAAATCGCCCAGCGTCCAGATCATGGACAACAGCACGCAGGTCACGTAGAGGCTGCGCATCGACGGCCAGGTGATGTGGCGGAAGCGCTGCCAGCGCGTGGCGCCGTCGACCGAAGCGGCCTCGTATTGCTCTGACGGGATCGCCAGTCGGCCCGCCAGCAGGATCAAGGTCCAGAAGGGCAGCGATTTCCAGATGTGCACCAGCATGGAAAAGCTCAGCGCGAGCAGCGGATCGTTGAGCCAGTTCGGCCCGTCCTTTGCCGTGAGCTGGAAATAGATCGAGTTGATGATGCCCCACTCGGGATTGAGCATGAACCGCACCGACAGGATGGTCGGGATGGACGGCGCTGCCCAGGGCAGGATGAACAGCACGGCCAGGATCTTGATCCACCAGCGGGTGTGGACGAAGAAGCCCGACAGGCCGAGCGCGATCACCATCTTCAGGTTGACGGCGACCAGCAGGAAGACGACCGTGTTGATCACGGTACGGAAGAACACAGGATCTTCCGCGAGTTGGACGTAGTTCTGGGGATCGCGCGCCAGCCACAGGCCGTACCCGACGGGATAGACCACGAAGACGACGAAGATGATCAGGTAGGGCACGACCATCAACCGCCCCCAGAACTGCCAGGAGCTGGAAGGTCGCTGCATCGTGGTGGCGATCGATGTCACGTCAGGTCAGGCCGGCGCAGTCCGGCGTCTCGGTGGGTGGCGAGGTGGAGCAACAGGGGTCGACCCCTCGGGTTGCCGCGTCAAGAGGATCAGGCGCCCGACACCGCACCAGTCAGCCGGCGCGCCCGGCAATCGGGAGTGCAGCGCGAGAATCCCCTCATTGGCCACCGCGTCGCCCATGAACGGGTCACGCGGCGCCCGATGGAGACCTGGACACCGACTCGCGGACCCGGTGTCCAGAGGGGCGCCCACCGGCCCGTGGGTTCCGGTGGGCGCGTCTTAGGCCCGGATCAGTTGCCGGCCACCGTCTTGATACGAGCGATCATCTCGTCAACCGCGCGCTCGGTGGTCCACTTCTCGCTGAGCACCCGGTTCATCGCCTTGGCCCAGACGTTCTCGTTGTTGAGCTGCGCGAAGCGGAAGTTCCTCGTCATCTCGAACGGCGTGGTACCGGCCATGAACTGGTTGTAGACCGCCAAACGATGGGGATCACTCTTCCAGAACGGGCTCTGCTGACCCGCCAGCGTCACCGGGAACCAGCGCCCGACCGCGCCCTCGACGTACGGGGTCAGGTTCTCGGGCTGGAGCATGAAGGCGACGAACTTCTTGCCGAGCTCCTTGTTCTTGGCGTCGTTGAAGATCACGCCGGTCTTCACGGCCGCGCGGTAGATCATCTTCGAACCATCGGGCTTGTTCGGGAAGCCGGCAGTGGCGATCCGCTCGGTGTAATTGAGACGGGCTTCGGCACGCTGCGCCTCGGTCAGCGTCTGGTTGTTCATGTCGTCGAGCCACTTGGCGGCGATCGAGATCGTCGCGTTGTGGGTCATCACCGTC
>CAZFVH010000047.1:0-30226 GCA_964522465.1 uncultured Rubrivivax sp.
TCACCGCGCCTGCCGCATCGCCTCGGCCAATGCTTGCTTTCCCCGGGCACGCAGTTCATCGGCTGCCTGTAGCCGGTCTCGCGGTTCACGGTTCTGGCTCAGCTTGGCCTTGCCTTCGAGGCGGGTGATCTCGACTTCGATGCCCACGATGGCCTGGAGCATCTGTGCGATGTACTCCGGGGGCGAATCACCCATCTTCCACGGTCGCGGTTCAGAGGCCTCGTGCTCGCGGGTCAGTCGTGCCACGACGCCGCGCACGAACCGCTCCTCGTCCAACAGCCTGAGCCGTCCGTGGACGTGGACGACCTCGTAGTTCCAGGTCGGCACGAGCCGATGCGTTTCGTGCTTGCTCGGGTACCAGTTCGGTGAGACGTAGCTTTCCTGGCCCCGAAAGATCACCAGCACCTCGCCGACGTCGTTGCTGCACAGACGCACCAGCGGATTGGCGCGGGCCACATGCGCCGTCAAGGTCCCGAGCGGCCCGCGTTTCCCGTCGAATTCGAAGGGCAGGTGGTTGGCGTCCAGGCCCTGAGGCCCCGACGTCACGAGCGCGCCCAGGGGGTGGTCGCGGAGGATACGGTGCAGGGCCGCCGGGTCTGTGATCGAGAAATGGGGTGGGACGTACATGGGACGGTTGTCAGGGGTTGCAGACCCCGATCTTCCGACCAAACGGCCCTAGAGGGAAGGTCCTGACTTCGATCATGGCCATGGGCCGGTCCGGAGCGGGCGGCATGGGCGCAGGCCACGACGCCAGCTCGGTCGATGCGCGGTACACCCCGGACAATCCGCGTGTGCCCACCGATCCATCCCGCATCGATGCCTGGTTCGCCGCCCGCGGCTGGCAACCCTTCGACTTCCAGCGCGAGGTCTGGTCGGCGATGGCCGCCGGGCGAAGCGGACTGCTGCACGCCACCACCGGCAGCGGCAAGACGCTTGCGGTGTGGATGGGCGCCTTGCAACGGGCGCGTGTCGGCGCGGGCCTGCAGGTGCTGTGGCTGACGCCGATGCGGGCGTTGGCGGCCGACACGGTGCGGGCCCTGCAGGCGCCGCTGGCGGATCTGGCGCCCGCTTGGCAGGTGGCCGGGCGCACCGGCGACACGCCGTCGGGCGAGCGGGCGCGCCAGGAGCGGCGCTGGCCCCAGGCGCTCGTCACCACGCCCGAGACGCTGAGCCTGCTGCTCACGCGCGAGGACGCGGCCGACCTGCTGGGCGGGGTGCATACCGTCATCGTCGACGAGTGGCACGAGTTGCTGGGCAGCAAGCGTGGCGTGCAGGTGCAGCTGGCGCTGGCCCGTCTGCGCCGGTGGTGTCCGGCGGGGATCGTCTGGGGGCTGAGCGCCACGCTGGGCAACCTGCAGGAGGCGATGCGGGTGCTGGTGGCGCACGACGAAGGCTTGCTGGTGCGTGGACGCATCGACAAGACCCTGCGCATCGACACCCTGTGCCCAACCGAGCCGGGCCGCTTCAGTTGGGCGGGACACCTGGGCGCGCAGATGCTGCAAGCCGTGGTCCGGGAAATCGATGCCGCCTCGACGACGCTGGTGTTCACCAATGTCCGCTCCCAGGCGGAGATCTGGTACCAGTGGCTGCTGCAGGAGCGGCCCGACTGGGCCGGTCTGGTCGCCCTGCACCACGGCTCGCTCGACGCGGAGGTGCGTGCCTGGGTCGAAGCCGGCTTGAAGGCCGGCACGTTGAAGGCGGTGGTTGCCACGTCGTCGTTGGACCTCGGGGTGGATTTCCTGCCTGTGGAGCGGGTGCTGCAGATCGGCAGTGCCAAGGGCGTGGCGCGCCTGCTGCAACGCGCCGGCCGCAGCGGACATGCGCCCGGCCGCGAAAGCCGCATCACGCTGGTACCGACGAACACGCTGGAGTTGGTTGAGGCCGTGGCGGCGCGCCGGGCTGCGCGGGCCGGGCGCGTGGAGCCGCGACACAGCCCCGACCAACCGCTGGACGTGCTGGTGCAGCATTTGGTGACGGTGGCCTTGGGCGGGGGCTTCGAGGCCGATGCCGGCTGCGGGTCTGGGCCGGGGGACCTGCCGGGCGCTTCGGCCTTGTTCGAAGAGGTTCGCAGTGCGCCGGCCTACGCCCATCTGACGCCGCAGGGGTTCGACTGGGCGCTGCGCTTTTGCGAGCGGGGCGGCGACAGCCTCGGCGCTTACCCCGATTACCACCGCATCGCCGTCGTCGACGGCCGCTGGCGCGTGCCGGACCGTGGCATCGCGCGTCGTCACCGTCTGCAGGTGGGCACCATCGTCTCCGATGCGTCGATGCCGGTGAAGTGGCTGTCAGGCGGCACGCTTGGCCACGTCGAGGAGAGCTTCATCGCCCGTCTCAACCCGGGCGACACCTTCATCTTCGCCGGGCGCGTGCTCGAGTTCGTGCGAGCGCGCGACCTCGTGGCCTATGTGCGCGCGTCCAGCCGCGCCCGCGGCGCCATCCCGTATTGGGGCGGTGGCCGGATGCCGCTGTCGACCGAACTGGCCGACGCCGTGCGGGAGGTGCTGGACGAGACGAAGTCGGTGCTGGAACGCGGGGGGGACGGTGAAGGTGTCGAGGCCTTCGACGACCCGGAACTGCGCGCTGCCGGGGCCATGCTGCGGGCGCAGGCCCGCCTGTCGCGACTGCCCGGACGCCGTGAACTCCTGATCGAGCGACTGCGCTCGCGTGAAGGGCATCACGTCTTCGTCTATCCCTTCGCCGGCCGCAACGTCCACATCGGCCTGGCGCAGTTGCTGGCCTGGCGCCTGGCGCGGGGCGTGCCGAACACCTGGTCGATCAGCGCCAACGACCATGGCTTCGAACTGCTGGCGACTGTCGAGCCCGACCTGCGCCCGCTCGAGGCGGGCGGGCTGTTCGGCACCGACGACCTGCTGGACGATGTGCTGGCCAGCCTGAACAGCGGGGAACTGGCGCAGCGGCGCTTCCGGGAGATCGCGCGCGTGGCCGGGCTGGTGTTCAGCGGCTACCCTGGCGCACCGAAGAGCATGAAGCAGTTGCAGGCCTCGTCCAGCCTGTTCTACGAGGTCTTCCGCAAGTACGATCCGGCAAACCGCTTGCTCGTGCAGGCCGAACAGGAGGTGCTGGCCCAGGAGCTCGAACTGCAGCGCCTGTCGGCCGTGCTGGTGCAGATGGCAGGGCAGGATCGGGTCACCGTCGAGTTGAAGGCGCCGAGTCCGTTCGCGCTGCCACTGATGGTCGAGCGCCTGCGCGAACGGCTGAGCACCGAGCAGTTGAAGGACCGGCTCGAGCGGCTCGTGGCCGCAGGCGAGCACGCGCTGCAGGCCACGGCTCGGCCGCGTCGACGCAGGGGGATCCGATGACTTTCCGGGCAGGCGTGTCGCGGTGGTGGCGTCGGGCGCGGCTGGTGGATCTGCGTGTGCGCCTGCTGGCGCTGTGGCTGCTGATGCGACACCCGCTGACGCCCTGGCCCTGCAAGGCGGTGGCCGGATTCGTCATCGCCTACGCGCTCAGCCCGATCGACCTGATACCCGACTTCATCCCCCTGCTCGGCCAGCTCGACGACCTGGTGCTGGTGCCGCTCGGTCTGGCACTCGCGGTGCGGTTGGCGCCCGCGGCGTTGTGGCAGCACTGTCTCGAGGACGCGCAGCGCAGGTCGCAGCGCCTGCCACGCATCCTCTGGGGCGCGGTCCTGGTGCTGCTGGTGTGGGCGACGGCGCTGTTGCTGTTCATCGGCTGGCTGGCGTCGGTGGTGGCCGCGGCATGGGCCTGAGCGCTGCAGTCGGACGGCAGGGGCCGTCCGGGATTCCGAGGCGCGCGGCCGCGTGGCGGGCCGTGTGTCTGTCGGCCGTGTGGCTGCTGACGACCGGTGCCGCCGGGGGTCGGTCGCCCGCGACGCCGCCCGAGCTCGAAGGTGTGATCGTGCGCGTGGTCGATGGGGACACGTTGCGCTTCCAGCCGTCCGCGCCGGGCGCCCCGGAACTCGCGGTGCGGCTGCGTGGTGTTGACGCGCCGGAGTCCTGTCAGCCCTGGGGGCCCCAGGCGCGTCAGGCCCTTCGCGCAGCGGCCGAGGGGCGTGCGGGCCGGCTGCAACTGCACGGCATCGACGAGTACCGACGCACGCTGGCCGTGCTGTGGGTGGACGGACGCGACCTCAACCGCTGGCTGGTGGAGGCCGGCCACGCCTGGGCGTGGCGGGATCGGGCCGGCCGCGGTCTCTATCTGGACGCCGAGCCACGCGCGATCGCGGCACGACGGGGCCTGCATGCGCGCGAGGACGCCCAGCCGCCCTGGGCGTTCCGCTCTGAGAATGGACGCTGCCGCCGGTGAAGGTGGCCAGGCCTGGTGGTCTGGGCGCCCGCCGGGGCCTCTCGCCACCCTCGGGCTTCGTTGCCCTGATGTATCGGCCGGATCGCTCCGGCAAAGCGCTTCAGCGCCGGGCCTCCCACGGATACGCCGGGTCGTTGTAACCGGGCGTGGAGGGGTGACCGGGGCTGACCAGGCGGTCAACCAGGGCTTCGTCCTCTTCCGAGATCGTGCAGTCCAGCGCGCCCAGGTAGTCCTGCCACTGCGCCAGGGTGCGCGGGCCGGCGATGACGGCGCTGACGCTGCGGTGGGCCAGCACCCAGGCCGTGGCGAAGTGAGAGAGCGCCATGCCGCGCGCGTCGCAGTGCGCTTTCAGCGCCTGCGCCACGGCCAGCGATTCGGTGCGGAACTCGGTTTCCATCATGCGCTTGTCACGCCGTGCGGCGCGAGTGCCCTCGGCGGCATCGGCGCCTGGCGCGTACTTGCCGGTCAGGACGCCACGCGCGATGGGGCTGTAGGGCACGATCCCCAGTCCGTGGTGGGCGCACACGGGCAGCACCTCGACCTCCGGCTGGCGGTTCAGCAGGTTGTAGTAGGGCTGGCAGGCCGCGGGGGCGGGCATGTTCAGCGCGCGCGCCAGGTGCACGGCCTCGGCGATGCGCCATCCGCGGAAGTTGGACAGGCCCCAGGCGCGGATCTTGCCGGCACGCAGGAGCGCGTCGATGGCACGCAGCGGCTCCTCCAGGTCCAGGCCCAGATAGTCGCGGTGGAGGTAGTACAGGTCCACGTGGTCCGTGCCCAGGCGGCGCAGGCTGTCTTCGCACGCGCGCTCCACCCAGCGACGCGAATAGCCGGATCGATTGGGGCCTTCGGCCATTCGGTTGCCGAGCTTGGTGGCGAGCACCCAGTGATCGCGCCCGCCGCCGCGCAGAAGCTCGCCCAGCATGGTCTCGCAGCGGCCCAGCGAGTAGACGTCTGCGGTGTCCATGAAGTTCACCCCGGCGTCCCGCGCGTGCGCGACGATGTCGCGCGCTTCGGCCATATCGGTCTGGTCGGCGAACATCATCGTGCCCAGGCACAGGGCAGAGACTTCGAGCGGGCTGCGGCCCAGGGTGCGGTACTGCATGGAGACTCCCGGTTGGATGGAGATGCGAGGCGCGGGGTTGTAACCCGGATCGACGCCCGGCGTCCACGGGGCCGGTGTTCCGACGGCGCCCGCCGCGCGGGCTGCACCGTGTCGACGGATCGATCAGGTCAGCGCGCGCGGCACGCCGCCGTCGTGCCCGCTGTCCACGGGCCAACGGGTTGGGGTCAACCCGTCCGCGCCGCGCGCTGCCGCGCCTCGTGCAGCGTGGCCAGTGTGATCTTGCGCACCTCGGTCTTGCTCTGCTCGATGTGCGCCTTCAGCAGTGCCTGGGCGGTGGCAGGTTTGCGCTGCAGGATCTGGCGCAGGATCTTCGCGTGCTCGTCGTAGGTGGCCTGGATGCGGTCCGCGCGGGTGAAATCCAGGCGGCGCACGATGCGGATGCGCTCGGTCACATCCCAGTGCACGCGGGCGAGCTCGTCGTTGCCGCAGGCGCCGGCCAGCGTGGCGTGGAAGGCTTCGTCCAAGCGTCCTACTTCGGCAGCGTCGCGCAGGCGTTCGTCCGCGGGGACGAGCCACACGGCTTTCAGGGCCTCGATCGATGCCGGCCACTCGGGCATGGCCCCGAGGCGGGTGATGCTGGCCTGCTCCAGGACGATGCGCAGGTCATAGAGCTGGTCCAGCCGGCCGAAGTCGATCGGGCGAACGAACCAGCCGCTCTTGGATTCGACGTCCAGCAGCCCCTCGTTGCGCAGGCGGAACAGCGCTTCGCGCACCGGCGTGCGGCTCACGCCCAGCTGTCGGCCGATTTCGAGTTCGGAGAAGCGGTCGCCGGGCACGAGCCGGAAGTCGTGCATCCAGGCCTTGAGTTCGGCGTAGACGTGCTCGGCCAGGTTGCCGCGCAGACGCGTCGGCGCGAGCGGCGCGAGCGGCGCGTCTTCAGGAGGTGGCGGGATCCAGGGCATGGCGGGTGTCGAAGGGCCCGCAGGCCTCGCATTCAATTCCGGCCGTGCCGGTCGGTGGAGTGCGGGTGGAGCGGGCATGAAGCGCCCGAGACAGAACGGATCGTGCCACAAGGGCGCGTGCCGGGCCTTTCGTCATCCTGCCGGCCCGGTCTGGCGCAGGGTGTCGAGCAAGGGCTCGATGGCGACGCACCAACCCACGATCGCGCCTTGCGCTGTGATCATTTCCAGGGCCGCTGCCTTGAAGTGCGGGAAGTAGCTGGCGGTGGCCTCCTCCACGAGCAGGCATTCGTAGCCGCGGTCGTTGGCTTCGCGCATCGTGGACTGCACGCAGACCTCAGTGGTCACGCCTGCGAAGACCAGTTGCCTCACGCCCAGACCTTGCAGCAGCGGCTGCAGCGGCGTCGCGTGGAAGGCGCCCTTGCCGGGCTTGTCGATGACGGTCTCGCCGGGCAGCGGGGCGAGCTCGTGCACGATCTCGCACCCGGGCTCTCCGCGCACCAGCAGCCGGCCCATCGGGCCCGGGTCGCCGATGCGCAGGGCCGGGGTGCCGCGCTCGCGCTTGGCCGGTGGACAGTCCGACAGGTCGGGTGCGTGCGATTCGCGTGTGTGCACGACGGGCCAGCGGCGTGCGCGCCAGGCGTCGAGCAGCCGTCGCGTCGGGCCGACCGCAGCGGCCAATAGCGAGACCTCGTTGCCCAGCGAGGCGCCGAAGCCACCCGGCTCGATGAAGTCGCGTTGCATGTCGATGACGATCAGGGCGCAGCGGCCGGGTTGCAGCGCGAACGGGAAGGGCCGGGCGGGGATGGGCAGCGTGGTCATCGAAGGGCGACTCGGCAGCAAGGGGATCTGGGGGCAGGGATTCAGACATGCACGCTGCCGCCCATGTGGCGGCCGATCTCGTGGCGGTCGCCTCGTGCGGCGATGCATTCGTGAACGATGCGGCCGCGGCTCATCACGACGATGCGGTCGGCCACGCGCAGCAATTCGTCAAGGTCCTCGCCGACCATCAGCACCGCGCTGCCCCGGTCGCGCGCGGCGGCCAGGCGAGCATGCACCTCCGCCACGGCCGTGAAGTCGAGCCCGAAGGAGGGGTTGCTGACCAGCAGCAGCGCGGCATCGTCGGACAGCTCACGCGCCAGCACGGCGCGCTGCACATTGCCACCGGACAGTGCGCGGATCGGCGCGTCCTCACCCCGCGTGCGCACGCGGAAGACCGCGATCAGCTCGCGCGCGCGCTGCCGTGCCGCCCCGGGCATGCGCCAGCCGGCCCGGGCGTAGGGTGGTTCGTCGAAGCGACGCAACGCGAGGTTGTCGGCCACGCTCATGTCCGGCACGCAGGCGTTGCGCAGCGGCTCCTCCGGCAGGCTGCGCACCTTCAGCGCGCGGTTCTCGGCCCGGGTGGCGCGGAAGGGTCGGCCTTCGACCCGCACCTCGCCGGCGGCTCGCTCACGCTGGCCGACCAGTGCTTCCATCAGCTCGCGCTGTCCGTTGCCCGAGACCCCGGCGATGCCGACGATCTCGCCGGCGCGTACCTGCAGGTCCAGGCCGTCGACCGCGTTCTCGCCGCGGTCACCCAGGACGCGCAGGCCCTGCACGATCAGGCGCAGTCCGCCTGCGCCGGGGCCCGGGCGCGGGGCGTCGGATCCGCCCAGGGCTGCTGCACGGGTGTCAACGGCCGGGGCGGCGCCACGGCGCTCATCATCGGGCGCCACGCGGCCGGCAGCCGGTATGCCAGCATCGGAGGCCGTCTCGCCCACCATCAGGCCGGCCAGCAGCGCCGCCGTCGTGCTGGCGACGCCACAACGGCCGGCCAGGCGCCCACGCCGCAGCACCGTCACGTCGTCGGCGAAGGTCAGCACCTCGCGGAACTTGTGCGTGATCAGCACGATGGTGCAATGGCCGGCGTGTGCCCGGTCGTGCAGCGTGCCCAGCACTTCGTCGGCCTCTTGCGGTGTCAGCACCGAGGTGGGCTCATCGAGCACCAGCAGCCGCGGCTGCAGAAAGAGCTGCTTCAGGATCTCGAGCTTTTGCTTCTCGCCGGCCGACAACTGCAAGGGCGTTGCATCGAGGTCCAGGCGGAACGGGGCCGCGTCCATGAAGGCCTCGAGCTCGGAACGCACCCGCCGCCAGGGCACGACGGCGGGCAGGCGGCCGCGTGCCAACAGCAGGTTCTCGGCCACCGTCATGCCGGGCACGACGGTGAAGTGCTGGTACACCATGCCGATGCCCAACGCGCGGGCGTCGGCCGGGCTGCGGATCTCGCGCTCGCGCCCATCCACCAGCACCGCGCCGGCATCGGGCCGGTGGTAGCCGGACAGGCACTTCACCAGCGTGCTCTTGCCGGCGCCGTTTTCGCCCAGCAGTGCGTGCACGCTGCCGGGGGCGATCTCCGTGGACACCTCGTCGAGCGCGGTGAAGTCGCCGAAGCGCTTGCCCAGGCGGTAGGTCTGCAGGCCGAGGGCCCGAGAGGTGTTGGCGCTCACTGAGCGATCCTCCTGCGGCAGACCTGGTTCCAGAAGTGCTTGGCCTGTCGGCGGGTCGGCCAGGCCCGCGCCCGCAGGATATCGGCGTTCACAGGGCGATCCTCTGGCGGCACGGATTGGATCGGGTGCATCGGATGTTTCAAGCCACCGCCGGCGCGGCGGCCAGGCCCTCGATCAGCGCGGCCGACGATGCGACGGCGCCGAAGACCCCGCCCTGCATCTGTACCATCTTCAACGCTGCCTGGTGGTTGCCCAGATCGGTGGCGCCGGTGCAGTCCTCGAGGATCAGGCACTCGAAGCCACGGTCGTTGGCCTCGCGCATCGTGGTGTGCACGCACACGTCGGTGGTGATGCCGGTCAGCACCAGGTTGCGGATGCCGCGCGTGCGCAGGATCAGTTCCAGGTCGGTGGCGCAGAAGCTGCCCTTGCCCGGCTTGTCGATCACCACCTCGCCGGGCCGCGGCGCCAGCTCGGGGATGATTTTCCAGCCCGGCTCGCCGCGCACCAGGATCAGGCCGCAGGGGCCGGGGTCGCCGATGCCGGCGCCGATCTGGCGCGAGCGCCAGCGCTTGTTGGCTGGCAGGTCCGACAGGTCGGGTCGGTGGCCTTCGCGGGTGTGGATGATGGTGTAGCCGCCGGCGCGCATGGCCTCCAGCACGCGCTGGATCGGCTCGATGGGCGCGCGTGTGAGGCTCAGGTCGTAGCCCATGCGGTCGACGTAGCCGCCGCGCCCGCAGAAGTCGGTCTGCATGTCGATGACGACCAGCGCCGTGTTGTCGGGGCGCAGGTCGGCGTCGAAGGGCCAGCGGTAGGGGGTGCTCGAGATCGTGCCCATGGCGTGCGGGGTCTTCGTTCAGGTCTTCAGTTCAGGCGGCCTCGCGCAGCGTCGGCGCCGCGGCGGGGGTGGCTTGGGGCTCCAGCAGGTTGGGTTCGGCACCGCGGTAGTCGCGCACCGGCGCCGCGAAGCCGCAGGGCGTGCCGTCGCGCACCTGGATGCTCGCGTCCCAGGGCAGACGGTAGCGGCCCGCCACCATGTCCTGCATGAAGGTGTAGGGGCAGTCCTGGGCGCCGCCGCGCACCGCCACGTAGCCGCGGTGGTACAGCTGGTAGGGGTTGTTCTCGACGCCCCAGACCGCGCGCGCCTCGCGCACCAGGTCGGGGCGCAGTTCGGCGGTGATGATCTCGTCGGGCCGATTGCCGCCCTCGGCCATCACGGTGCCGTCGAAGTCGCAGAACATGGCCTGGCCCATCGAGTCGAAGCTGCCGTCGCTGCCGCACAGGCACACGCTGGCCGTCTGTGCCAGGTTCTGGAAAGCGTTCGCCTGGTTGGTGATGCGCCAGGCGTGGCGGATGGGTGCGGTGTAGCCGGCCGTCCGCAGGATGATCTCGGCGCCCTTGTAGGCGGCCTCGCGCGCCATCTCGGGGAACATGCCGTCGTGGCAGATGATCAGCGCCAGCCGGCTGCCGTTGGGCCCTTCGCACACGGGGATGCCCATGTTGCCGGGCTCCCAGGCCTCCACCGGCACCCAGGGGTGGAGCTTGCGGTAGTACAGGCGCAGCTCGCCGCGGTCGTCGATGATGAGCCCGGTGTTGTAGGGGTTGCCGTGGGGGTTGGCCTCCATGATGGAGAAGCAGCCCCAGATGCGGTGCTCGACGCAGGCGGCGCGGAACAGCGCCACCTCGGGGCCGTCGATCGTGCACATCAGCTCGGGCGCGGTGCTCATCGACAGGCCGTGCAGTGCGTACTCCGGGAACACGACGAGGTCCATCGTGCCCAGGTTGCGCCGCGCCTTGCCCACCATCCAGGCGATGCGCTCGGCCTGCGCGCGCAACTGCGCCGGGGTCTCGACCACCGGCAGCTGCAGCTGCACCAGGCCGACGACGACGCCGTGGGGGGATTTGTTCAGGCCTCCGAGTCCGTTCATGGGGGGTGCTCCGGGAAGGGTGGGGTGACAGGAAGGGGTGACGGGGTGGTCAGGTAGCGAGGGACCGGTGAGGCGACTGGTGAGACGACTTGTCAGGCGGCTGGCAGGGTGGCAAGGTGACGGCAGAAGCTCCGTACGACGGCGCCATCACCGGCTCACGCCCAGCTCCATCGGCGCGCCGCGCAGGCTGCGCCGCGGCGAGCAGGTCCACACCAGGATCGCCAGCGTCAGCGCGTAGGGCACGGCGTTGAGCAGGTAGGTGTAGCCGCTGACGCCCACCGACTGCAGCGCCGGGCCCAACGCGCCGGCGCCGCCGAACAGCAGCGCCGCCCATAGGCAGCGCACCGGCTGCCAGCGCGCGAAGATCACCAGCGCCACCGCGATCAGGCCCTGGCCGCTGGACAGGCCCTCGTTCCAGCTGCCCGGGTAGTACAGCGACAGGCTGGCGCCGCCGAGCCCGGCGATGAAGCCGCCAGCGGTGGTGGCGGCGACGCGCACGCCGCCCACCGAGGTGCCGAGCGCGCGCGCCGCGTCGGCCGAGTCGCCGACCATGCGCAGCTTCAGGCCCCAGCCGGTGTTGCCGAAAGCCCAGGCCAGCGCCAGGGCGAGCAGCACGCCCAGCGGGAACAGCACGTTGATGGCCAGCGCGGCCTGCGCCGCGCTGCCTTCGGGCGCCCCCAGCCAGTTGCCCAGCGGCAGCGCTGGGATCTGCGGCGCCTGCGGCTGGATCAGCGGCTTGCCGAGATAGAAGGCCAGGCCCGCCCCGAACATCATGATCGCGATGCCGGCGGCGATGTCGTTGACACGCGGCAGGCTGCACACCAGGCCGTGCAGCAGCGCGATCAGCGCGCCGCTGAGGCCTGCCAGCAGCACCCCAGCCCACCACAGCCCCGTGAGGTAGGCGCCGCCGAAGCCGGCCATGGCCGAGAAGACGAGCACGCCTTCCAGGCCTAGATTGATGCGGCCGGCCTTCTCGGTCAGGCACTCGCCCAGGCTGACGAACAGAAAGGGCGTGCCGACGCGTATCGCGCCGCCGAGCACGGCCAGCATCACGTCGAGGAGCGCGGATCCGGTCATGTGGCACTCCCCACTGGCGGGCGACGCAGCATGAACAGCGCGCCGAGCCGGCCGCGCCAGGCCTCGCTGGCCAGGATGACGACGAAGCTGAAGCCCATCAGCACTTGGATCGACGCGTCGGGCAGGCCCATGCGGCGTTGCAGCAGGCTGCCCGCGGCCAGAAAGCCGCCGAACAGCAGCGACACCGGCACGATGGCCAGCGGGTGGTGTCGCGCGACGAAGCTGACGAGGATGCCGGTGTAACCCATGCCGACGATCAGCGAGGCATTGGCCGTGGTGTGCACCGCCGCCACCTCGATGCCGCCCGCCAGCCCCGCGGCCGCGCCGCCAAGCGCGCAGGCCACGACCACCAGACGGTGTGCCGGCAGGCCCACCAATTGGGCTGCTCGCAGGTTGCCGCCGACCACGCGCACCGCAAAGCCGTGTGTCGTCATCGACAGCCACAACGCCGCGGCCACGCAGGCCACAAGGCCGAAGACCAGGCCCCAGTGCACGTCCCAGCCGCCGATGGTGCCAATGCGCACCGACTCGGCCAGCGGCAATGTCGACGGCTTGTTCAGGCTGGCCGGGTCACGCAGCGGGCCTTCGACGATGTGCTTGAACAGGTTGATCGCCACATAGCCCAGCAGCAGGCTCGAGATGGTCTCGTTGACGCCGCGCCACTGGCGCAACGTGCCGGCCAGGGCGATCCACGCTGCGCCGGCCGCCGCTGCGGCGGCCAGCAGCAGCGCCGTGCCGGTCAGCCCGGCTGGCAGCGGCAACGCGTAGGGCAGCGCGGCGCAAGCCAACCCACCGAGCACCAGCGCGCCCTCGCCTCCGATCACCGTGAGCCCGGCGCGAGCCGGCAGCGCCACGCACAGCGCCGTCAGCATCAGCGGCGCCGCCCGCTGCAGCGTGTTCTGCAGCGAGAAGGCGTCGCCGAAGGCGCCGCGGAACAGGAGCGCCCAGACCTGCAGCGGGTCGTGCCCGTCGAGCATGACGAACAAGCCGAACAGCAGCAGGCCGGCGGCCAGCGCCAGCACGGGCAGCAACAGCGATTCGAGGGCGTCCTTCATGGGGCTGGGCGGTCGAGGTCTCGGGGGCCGGTGCCGCGGGCGTCAGATCTTGCCGATCACGCCTTCGACCAGGTAGTTCATCGACTCCAGCGCGACGTCGGTCTGCTTCAGCGTCGTGCCCCGGGCGATGACGACCTTGCCGGTGTTGTCCTTCAGCTCGCCGCTGAAGATGTCGAAGCTGCCGGCCATCATCCTGGCCCGCACCGCGTCGGCGGCCTTGCGCGCGCCCTCGGGCACCATGGCGCCGTAAGGCGAGGACTTGACAAAGCCTGCCTGCAGCCCGCCACGCACGAAGTTGGGGTGCGGCTTGCCGGTGCGGGCGGCCTCCAGGATGGTGGTGTAGGCGGTCAGCCAGTTCCACTCCGCGCCTGTCAGGTAGGCGTTGGGCGCCAGCCTGGCCTGGCTGGCGTGGTAGCCGCAGACCATGCGGCCGCGCCGGGCGGCGGTCTCGACGACGACCTTCGGGCCGTCGACGTGCATCGTGAAGACGTCCACGCCCTGGTCGGCCAGGCTGTTCGTGGCCTCGGCTTCCTTGACGGGCATCGACCAGTCGCCGGTGAAGATCGCGGTCGTCGTGATCTTCGGGTCGACCGAGCGCGCGCCCATCGTGAAGGCGTTGATGTTGCGCAGCACCTGCGGGATGGGCTTGGCGGCCACGAAGCCGAGCTTCTTGCTCTTGCTCATGTGGCCGGCGATCACGCCGTTGAGGTACTGGGCTTCGTCGATGTAGCCGAAGAAGCTGCCCGTGTTGGCCGGGTGCTTGCCCTGGGTCCACAGGCCGCCGCAGTGGGCGAAGCGGATCTTGTCGTTCCTTCCGGCCACGGCCAGCATGTGCGGGTCGAAGTAGCCGAAGGACGTGGGGAACAGCAGCGTCGCGCCGTCCTGCGAGATCATCCCCTGCATGCTCTTCTGCACCGCCTGGGTCTCGGGGACGTTTTCTTCTTCGACGAGCTTGACGCCGGGCAGCTTCTTCAACTGTGCCGCGGCCTCGGCGTGCGCCTGGTTGTAGCCGAAGTCGTCGCGCGGGCCGACGTAGATGATGCCCACAGTGATCGGCGTCTGGGCCAGGGCCTGACGCAGCGCGCCGGGCAGCGCGATCGAGGCGCCGCCCAGGGCGCCGGCAGCCAGCAGGCGGCGGCGCAGCGTGTCGGCAGGGGTGAAGGTGCGGTCGTTCATGGCAGTTCCTTTCAGGAGCGGGGGTTGACAGGGGAGAAGGTCGAACTCGGGAATGCGGGACGCGGCGCGCTCGGGTGTCAGGGCGCGTCGATCACGCTGACGTGGGCCGCCACCACGCGCCAGCCCTGGGGCAGGCGCAGCCAGGTCTGGCTTTGGCGGCCGATGCGCGGGCTGCCTTCGCGGCGGAACTCGGTCATTGCGGTGGCGGTGTCGCGGCCGTAGGTGGTGATCACGGTGCGCGTGAGCGTGCGCGCCAGGCCCTGCGCCGGGCGGGCGTTGCGAAAGGCGCGGATCTCGTCGATGCCGTACAGGTTCTCGGCCGCGCCGTAGCGCACCGTGTGCGCACTGGCCCAGAACAACTCGTCCAGCACGTCCACGCGGTTGTTCACCAGCGCGTCCTCGTAGCGGGCGAAGACGGCCTGCACTTCGGCCAGCACGTCGGGGAGGTTGATGTCCATGGGATGGGGTCTCCTGGGGTTGGGCCGGCTCAGGCGGTCAGTGGCGTGGCCGCCGTCGATGTGCCGGCCGGGCCGACATCCAGCCGCGCCAGCGGCGCCTGCGCCACACCGGCGGCCTCCAGCGCGCGTGCCGCGCGCAGGCAGAGGTCTTCGCGCCAGGGCGCGGCGATCAGCTGCACGCCGATCGGCAGGTGCGGCTGCGCCGGGTCGCAGCCCCACACCGGCACCGTGGCCACGGGCAGCCCGATGCATGACACCGGCTGCGTCAGCAAGCCCAGGCTGGCGCGCGCCGGCAGGCGCTGGCCGGCGATCTCCAGCCACTCGGTGCCGATGGGCGGCGCAACGCAGGGCGTGGCCGGGGCGAGGAAGAGATCGACGTCGCGGAAGCTCTTCGCCACCTCTTGCGCGAACCAGCGCCGCAGCCGTTGCGCCTGCATGACCCAGGCTGCGGGCAGCAGCGCGCCGGCTAGGAAGCGGTCGCGCGACAGTGGCTCGAAATCCTGCGCGCGGCGCTTCAGGTCGGCCAGGTGCAGCGCCGAGCCCTCCGCATTGGTGATCAGGAAGGCCGCCGCGCGGGCGCGGTGCACCTCGGGCCACTCGACGTAGCGGCTCGCGCCCAGCGCGGCGGCGACGCGGTCGACTGCGGCCCTCGCCGGGGCTGTGGCCTGGGTGCGGAACCAGCCGTCCAGCACCGCCACGCGAAGGCCCTCGGTGCCGCGTTCGAGCAGCGGCGCCGTGGGCTCGGGCGGGCGTTGCGCGCAGGCCGGGTCGGCCGCGTCGGGGCCCTGCATCGCGTCGTAGGCGCGGGCCAGCAGTCCCACGTCGCGCGCGAACGGGCCCAGGTGGTCCAGGCTCGCGACGAAGGGATAGCTGCCGGTGCGCGGCAGGCGGCCGAAGGTGGGCTTCAGGCCGAAGACGCCGCACAGCGAGGCCGGCACGCGGATCGAGCCGTTGGTGTCCGAGCCCAGCGCCAGCGGCACCTGCCCGGCAGCCACCGCCGCGGCCGAGCCGCCCGAGGAGCCGCCGCTGATGCGGCCCAGGTCGTGCGGGTTGCGCGTGGGCCCGACGTGGGAGTTCTCGGTCGTGAAGCCGTAGGCGTACTCGTCCATGTTGAGCGTGCCCACCAGCACCGCGCCAGCGGCCTCGAGCCGCTGCACGAGCACCGCATCGGTGCGCGCCGGCGGCGCGTCGCGCTCGATCTTCGAGCCCGCCAACGTGGGCAGGCCGGCCACGTCGAACAGGTTCTTGACGGCGAAGGTCAGGCCAGCCAGCGGGCCGGTGGCCGCGTCGTGGTGATGATCGAGGCGGGCCGCCCGCGCCAGCGCGCGCTCGGCCAGCACCGCGGTGAAGGCGTTCACACGGCCGTCGGTGGCGGCGATGTGGTCCAGGCTCTGGCGCACCGCGCGGGTGGTCGGGTTGCGGACGCTCATGATGCGGTACCCGGCAGGTCTTCAGGCCCGACGGGCAGGAAGACGTTGGCCGCCTCATCGTCGCGGCCGAGCGGGAAGTCGCTCACCAGCGCGGCCATCGAGGCGGCGAGCTGCAGGTAGCGGATCACACCCGATCGGTGCTCGGGCGCGACCGGCAGGCCGATGGCTTCGGCGGCGGGGTCGAGGTAGCGTTCGGCGTCCATGGGTGGGCTGGATCGAAGGCCGGTGGGGCGGTCAGGGCTGTACCGCAGGGACCGTGCCTGCGACGGCTGCGGGTGCCATGGCGGCCTCGGCCCCCGTGACGTCGGCTCGGGCCGCGAGCCAGGCGCGCCAGCCGCCATGAGCGGTGATGTCGCGCGCGCCGTCTAGCGCATGCGCTTCGCACAGGAAGCCGTGCACCAGGCTGCCGTCTTCGAGCTCGACCGTGCCCAGGCCCAGCGGCGCCGGGATCAGCGCGAGGAAGGAGCCGACCTGCGTCAGCGGCATGGCCCAGACCTCGACCTCGACCGCGGCGCCACCGGCGGCCGCACGCTGCAGCCCGGGCTTGGGCGGTGTGGTACCGGGTAGCTCGTGCAGGCGGTAGCAGGGCGCGGTGCGGGTGACGCGCAGCAGCGTCGCGCCGCGCTCGGTGAGCTGACCGTTCAGCGGCAGGCCCGACAGGTGGGCACCCACCACGGCCATCGGCAGCACGGCCTCGGTGGCCGGCGTGCGCAGCCAGGGGCCGGCAGGCGCGGCGCCTGTCCAGGCGCGGGCCGGCGCGGTCAGCGCCACATCGTGCCCGGCGCGGCCGATGAAGGTGACGCCGAAGGGCAGGCCGCGGTCGGTGCGGCCGGCCGGCACCGCGATCGCGCACCAGCCGAGCAGGTTGACGAAATTGGTGTACGCGCCGAGCACCGCATTGGTGCTCACCGGGTCGGCGTCGACCTCGGCGAAGGTGGGATGACCCGGCGCGGTGGGCACGAGCAGCGCGTCGACCTGCTGCCACAGCACGGCGGTGTCGCGCTGCAGCTCGCGCAGGCGGTACTGGGCGCGGAAGGTCTCGGTGGCGCTGCGGCCGACGGCGCGCTCGACCACGCGCCGCACGGTCGCGTCCACGGCCTGCGGCTGGCTCTCCAGCAGCGGCTGCAGCACGGTGTGGCGCTCGGCCACCCAGGGGCCTTCGTACAACAGCGCGGCGACCTCGTCGAGCGGGCCGAAGTCGATTTCGATCACCTCGTGGCCCAGCGCGCAGGCGTGCGCCAGCGCGTCGGTCCAGGCGGCGGCGTAACCGGCGTCGCCGAACCAGCGCGGCCGCGCCGGCACCCCCAGACGCAGGCGCACGGGCAGCCGTGCTGGGCCCGGGGCGTGGTGGCTGTAGGGATCGGCGCCATCGGGGCCTTCGACGACCGACAGCACGTGGGCCGCGTCGTCGACCTCGTGCGCGAAGATGGACACGCAGTCCAGCGTGCGGCAGGCCGGCAGCACGCCAGCCGTCGACACCCGCCCGGGCGTGGGCTTCAGGCCGACCAGGCCATTGAACCCGGCCGGTATCCTCCCGGAACCCGCTGTGTCGGTGCCCAATGCGAACGCCACGAGCCCGCGCGCCACGGCCACGGCCGAGCCTGAGCTGGAGCCGCCGCTGACGCGTGCCGCGTCGGCCACGCTGGCCGGGCGCCCGTAGGGTGATCGTGTGCCCACCAGGCCCGTGGCGAACTGGTCGAGGTTGGTCTTGCCCAGCCACAGCGCGCCGGCGTCCAGCAGACGCCGGACCACGGTGGCGTGCACCGTGGCGGTGCGCTCGAAGGCCGGGCAGGCGGCCGTGGTGGGCGCGCCGGCGATGTCGATGTTGTCCTTGGCGGCGAAGGGCACGCCCAGCAGTGGAAAGCGGAGCAGCGCCTCGGCCCGCGTGGGTGCGGCCGCAAGCCGCGTGGCCAGCCGGGCCAGCTGCGCCTGCCAGGTGCCCTCATCGCACAGGTGGATCCAGACCGGGCGCCCCGCTTCGGTGCGCGCGTCGGCCAGCGCACGCTCGCGCAGCACCTGAGCTTGCGCCAGCGGATCGGCGCCAGCGGCGATACGCGCCAGCAGCCCCGCAACCGTGGGATGCGGGCCGGGACAGGGGTCGCATGGGGCAGGCATAAGGTTCGTTTTGGTGCTCTATCTGGTATACCGTCTTGTCTAGCAGATAGCGTGCCAAGTCGGCGTCACCGCCCCCGCAGGCCGTCAGACCTCCCGAGGGGCCATGGCAAGATGCGGGACATGGCACGGAAAGACCGTCACGTCAGCGAGACCCCGGCGACGCAGTGGCTGCGCGCGCACGGCGTCGAGTTCACCGAACACCCCTATGACTACGTCGATCACGGCGGCACGGCCGAGTCGGCGCGGCAACTCGGCGTGGACGAGCACGCCGTCGTCAAGACCCTGGTGATGCAGGACGAGCGCGCTCAGCCGCTGATCGTGCTGATGCACGGCGATTGCCAGGTCAGCACGAAGAACCTGGCGCGCGAGATCGGCGCCAAGTCGGTCGAGCCCTGCAAGCCCGAGGTCGCGCAGCGTCACAGTGGCTATCTGGTGGGCGGCACTTCGCCCTTCGGGCTGCGCAAGGCCATGCCGGTCCACGTCGAGCGCACGGTGCTCGATCTTCCGCGCATCCATATCAATGGCGGCCGACGCGGCTTCCTGGTCGGCATCTCCCCGGGCGTCCTGACCGAGGTGCTGGGCGCGACCCCGGTGAACTGTGCGCTGGCGGTGGAGCGGCGATGACGACGATCGCGCTGCTGGAAGACGAGGCCGACCTGCGCGAGGAGGTGGCCGATTTCCTCGAGTCCTGCGGGCATCGGGTGCTGCAGGCCGGGAGCCTGGCCGAGTTCCCGCCGCTGCTGTCGCAGGCGCGGATCGTGATCCTGGACGTGATGCTGCCCGACGGCAGCGGCTTCGATGCGGTGCGCCAGATCCGGTCTGCGTCGTGCCGAACCGGCATCGTCATGCTCACGGCGCTGGGTGAACTGCAGGACCGGCTGGCAGGCTTCAACGAGGGCGCCGACCACTATCTCGTCAAGCCCTTTCGCCTGCTCGAGCTCGAAGCCGTGATCGAGTCCCTGCTCAGGCGCATCGGCCGGGAGTGGGTCTTCGATCCCCGCAGCGCGACGCTCGTCGATCCACTCGGCCACAGCCTGAGCCTGACCGACCAGGAGGCCGCGTTCGTCGGAGTCCTGACGCGCGCGCGAGGGGCGGTCATCAGCCGACGGGATGTGGTCGACGCGCTCGGACAGGACTGGTCGAGCTACGACCTCCGACGCCTCGACACGCTCGTGAGCCGCTTGCGATCGCGCTGGCACCGCAGTTGTGGCCGTGACCTGCCCTTGCGGACCCTGCACCGCGAGGGGTATGGGTTCGGCGAGACGATCGAACAGGCCTGAATGTCCGACTGGACGGCCGCTCGAGACCCGTGGTGCTCCACCACGGAGGGGCCGTCGCCCCGTCGCCCGGTGGCCGATGCCGGGACGCCCGGCCTTGCCGCGCGCTTGCGCGCATTCCTCAGGTGCGGCGTGGCCGATGCGGAGGTGGTCGACCTGCGCCCGGTGAGCCACCGTTGGCAGGTACGGACCTACCGTTTCCGTGCCACTGGCGGGCCTTGTCAAGGTGATTGGATCCTGCGGCTGTACGAGGGGTCACGCGCGACGCAGCGATGCCGGCAGGAGGCGGAGCTGGTGGCCAATCTCCACGCGCTGGCTTTCCCGGTGCCGCAAACCCTCGCGTACGGTGTCGATCCGCAATGGCTCGGCCAGCCCTTCCAGATCGTGCGCCATGTTGCAGGCCATTCCCTTGCCGAGGAGATGTCCCGCAGCGAGGGCCCGGCGCGGCAGCGCTGCATCCAGCGTTTCATGGGACTGCTGGCGCATCTGCACGGGTTGCCACTGTGCCGGGCGATGCCCGAGGGCCTGCGTGCGCAGCAACTGCCGGCAGAGCGGCTGCACGCATCTTTGCTCACGCAGGCCAGGAAACTCGTGCTCGACACGCACGGTTTGAGCGAGTTCGAGCCCCTGTTGGCCTGGGTCGAACGGGCTTTCGACGCCGTCCGCTGGGGCGACGCCGTGGTGGCACACAACGACTTCCACCCAGGCAACATCCTGTGTGGCCCGGACGGCGTCGATCGCCTGATCGACTGGACCACGGTCGGTGCGTCGGACCACCGCTATGACCTGGGGTGGACCTTGATGCTGACCGCCGCCTATCAGGGCCCGCAGGTCTGCGAGGCAGTGCACGACGCCTATCGCAAGGCCTGGGGCCAGCCGATCGCGTCGATCGACGTCTTCGTGCTCGTCGCGGCCGTGCGTCGAATGCTGCTGAGAGGCCTACCGGTCCACGTCGCGGCCAGCAGGGTTGGTGTCCCTGGCCCGCGACTGATCGACGATCGGCGCGAGGCCGATCATCTCCGCTCGGTCTGCGCGCTGATCGCGCAGATCTCCGGCTTTCGGCTGCCCGGTGTCGAGCGCGTGCTGGACGGTCTGCGCTGAGGCGGGTTGGGGCAGGCGGATCGTCCCCACGGTGCCCTCGCCGAGCCGGCTGGACAGGATCAGCCGGCCGCCTTGTTGCTCGATCGCGTGGCGCGCCATCGACAGCCCCATGCCGGTGCCGGCGCACGCCACCGAACGCGCGCCGCGAAAGCCTGGCTCCATCAGCTGCTGCACCTCTGTGTCCGACATCCCCGGTCCGTCGTCGTGAACCTCCAGCACGGCGGTTCTGCGGCCCTCATGGGCCTCGAGCCGCGCCACCAGCCGCACGGTCGTGCCGGACGGGGTGTACTTGACGGCGTTCTCGGTCAGGTTGTTCAAGGCCAGACGGGTCAACATCGGATCGCACCAGATCGACTGCGACGGGTTGTCGGGCTGGCTGATCAAGCGATGGCGGCTGCTGTACAGCCGCGCGGCGGCCCGGGCGTCGTCCAGGAGCTCGCAGGCCGACGTCCACCTCGCGTTCGGCCCGGGCACCGTTGCCGACAGACGATCCTGCTTGAGGTACTGCCCCAAAAGGTGCGCCAGCCGATCGGTGGCTTCGAGGATCTTGCGGTACTTCGCCAGCACGCGAGGGGCCGGCAGGGGCCGCTGTCGCAGCAGGTTCTGTACCGACAGATCGATCACCGTGACAGGTGTGCGCAATTCGTGCGAGATGGTGGCGTAGAGGTCTCGTTGTTCGCCGATCAGCCGGCGCTCCAGGTCGAGCGCGTGCTGCACCCGCTGCATCGCCGACGCGATCTCCAGTGTCCTCTGCGAGACCCGCGACTCGAGCTCGCGCTCGTTGCGCTGCGCCAGTTCCAGCGCCTTCTGCTGAGCGCTCTCCTTCTCGAGCCGCAGCGCCTGGTAGCGACGGGTGATGCCATAGTTCAGCATGAGCAGATACGCCGCCAGGCCGAACAGGTAGGCGCTGTCGATCCAGGGGCTGGGCTGCAGCCAGCCCAGGTTGCGCGTCATCTTCAGCCCGATGGAGATCAGCGTGGGCAGCATCGCGATCAGCAGCAGCCTGGCGGGCCTTGAACCCCGGCGCACGAGCCACGCCAGCAGCAAGCACAGCGCCACCGTGCTGAAGAGCTGCAACTTGCTGAACAGCGGGCGCACCCAGGGCGGCGCCAGTGTCAGGTCGATCAGGATCGCCATCGTGGCCAACGCGGCCACGCAGGCGACCGTGACCGTCGGCCAACGCCGGCCCGAGCGGAACAGCCCGGCGTAGCTGAACAGGAACGCATAACTGGTCGGCACGCTGAGCATCCAGAAGGTGGTCAGCAGTACGTGGTTGAGGCCGGGATCGTCGCCGAGCAGGTAAACGTAGCCGAACCCCTCTGTGAAGACGATGGCCCCGAAACTGACGCAGATGAAGGCGACGAACAGGCCCGTCGGTGCGTCGCGCGTGGCCTGGAACAGCCACAGATTGCTCAGCAGCAGCACGGCATGGAGCGCGAACAGCGCGCCCCACAGGAGTTGGTCGTCCAGGGCCGCGCGGAAGAACTCGTCCGGCGTCCACAGCACGACGCTGAAGGTCTGGTTGTTCGTCCCGGCCACGCGCAGATAAAAGGTGATCTGCGCCGCGTCGGGCAGTTCGACCCGGAACACGACGTTGCGGTGGGGCACGTCGCGCGAGGCCATCGGGTGCCGGTCGCCGGCCGTCTGCGTCTGGTAGGCGCCCGATGGGGTGGGCCAGTACAGGCTGGCAGAGTCGATCGCGGGCAATTGCAGCTCTAGCAGGTGCTCGCCCGGGCGCAGACCCGACAGGTCCAGCGTGTGTCGCAGCCAGATCGCGCCTTTGCGGTAGCCCAGGGCCGGCGAACCGGTCATAGGCGTGTAGTTCGAGACGCGTGCCGCGTCGAAGGTCAGTGTGCCGGACGCATCGAGCAGCACCTGCCAGCCCCGGGTCAGATCCCGCCACCCAGGCTCGGCCGCCGTGCTGGGACCGCAGCCGACCAGGGCGATGCACAAGAGCGCTCCCAGGGCCGGGCTGCGCCCCGCCCACCTTACGCCGGGTTCGAGAAGACCGTGGGTGGCCCTGCGGCTTCCCGAGAGCTGCATCGCGCACCACCGTGCCCACAGCCACAGCCACAGGCTCAGCATGTTGCCCGGTCCGTTCGCCTCGGTCCGGCGCCGCCCGATGGCTCGGTGTGCGAAGTCAGGCGTCTTTCTACGTTAGGCATTTCTGACATTTTCTTGCATTAGCTTGTTTTGCATTCTTATCAGAGTAGAGTCAAATCGTAGAGGTGCCGCGCGAGCCGGGGCAGGGGATGCCATGCCCCTCCCGCCTGCGGTGGTGCCCCCGAATGTCCCTTGCCGACGCGACTCCGATGACACGTACCCGATCTGACTCCAGGTTCACCCGCAGCGACAAGCGTCCGTCCGCTCGGGAGCGCATCCACGCCGGGCCGCCGCGTTCGAGGATCCGCCCCTCGGTGTCGCGCGTGCGCGACGCGTTCCGCGTCGAGGCGCTCGAGCCGCGGGTGCTGCTGTCAGCCAACCCGGTGCTGTCCGCGCTGCGCCCGGAGGGCTCGATCGACGACTGGCTCGCCGAGGAGTTGCTGCGTGAGGCTTCGGCCGCGCAGTGGGCCCAACAGGATCAGGTGTCGCCGATGGTGTCGGCGGGTGCCCTGCTCGGCTCGCTCTCGGTCGACGGCTATGACCCGATCTCCTTCGACGCGAGGCGGGCCGCGGATGCCTGTCTGGCGGCTGTGTCGGGGCATCGGGCGGATGTGGAGTTGACGGACGGGCAGGTGGGTGCGGCCGAGGTCCTGGCAGAGAAGACGGGCGTCTGGAGCTTGGAGGGTGTCTACCTCGCGCAGACGGAGGGCATGGCCGACGGGGCCTTGTCCGACGACGGTGCGCTGTCCTGGAATCTCCAGGCCCGTGACGGCCTGGCGATCGAGCCTGAGGTCTTGCCGCTCGTCGCGTCGTCCTTGACGCCGAACGTGTCGCCGAATGTGCTTGCCGACGGGCTGTTTGACCTGGCGCTCCTGTCCGGCGCGGCGTCTGCGCAGGCGGGTCATCTGGCGATCGCACAGGGCGGCACGCTGGGAGGCTCCGGCACCTTCGACGGGTCGTTGACGGTCGAAGGCATGCTCAGCCCTGGCTACTCGCCGGGCGTGATGTCGTACGGTCAGCTCACGCTGCAGTCCACCTCGGTCACGCTGTTCGAGATCGGGGGTAACGCGCCGGGTACGGGCAGTGGATTCCACGACCAGATCAACGTGTCCGGGCAGGCGCTGCTCGATGGACGGATCGATGTCAGCCTGATCGACGGCTTCCGGCCCACCGACGGTCAGATCTTCAACATCATGACCTACGGCAGCGTGGGTGGTGGCTTCGCCAGCGGCAGTGGGCTGCTGGATGCGGGCAATGGCGTGTTCTTCGAGATCGTCGCAGGCAACGAGCGCCTCGACCTGAAGGCGCACGTGCTCGACTCGACCGTCGCCGGCTTGGTCGACGCGCTCAGCTCGGCAGTGGTGGGCAACGACGCCGCGCTGTATGACCGGGTGGGCACCTGGCTGAACTTCGATTACTTCCGCGACAACACCAGCTTCAGCTTCAACGGCGCCATCGCGCTGGGACAAGGTCTGAGCCTGAGCGGCGCGGCCACGATCGGCTTCGTCAACGATTGGCTCGTCGACGGTCGCACCGTCGACATCTTCACGCTCGGGCTGGAGAACGCCACGGGCGCGTTTGGCCTGGAGCCGGGCAGCACCAGCGGGGTGGGGCTGAACTTCTCGGACATCGACCTGGGCGTGCTGTGGCTGCGCGACGAGGCGACCGACGGCGACGCGGGCTGGGTGTGGGCTGAAGGCCAGGCTGGGGGCTTCAGCGTGGCCGGCGGCAGTGGCATCTCGCTGACGGCATCGTCGCTGTCTCTGGACTTCGCCCTGGGTCTGGGCAGCCTGAACGGGCAGTCCAACGACAGCGTGCTGGATCTGTCAAAAGCGCCACGGACATTGGCGGTCAGCTACACCGTCGACCAAGAGACTCGTACCAAGAGCTATCGCTTCGACAGCGCGGACACGAGCGAACGTGCGGCGTTGTCGGGCACGGTTGACTCGCTCGAGTTGGGCAGCCTCGTCACTCTGTCCGGCACGATGGGCTTTGCCTCGTCGGCCGAGGGCCTGCGTGTGGCCGGCAGCGGCATTACCGCGCGCATCGGCGCGGGCGGCGTCAGCGCTGGGATCGACAACGGCAGCTTCGGGCTGGTGTTGGACGACACCGGCACGTATGTGCTTGAGGCCTCGGGTGGGTTCCACCTGAGCGGCGGTGACTTCGCCGCCGTGAGCGCCGAGATGGGGGTGCTGCGCCTGAACACCACCGGCGCGGCGAAGACCGCGACGACGCTGCAGGTCGGCGGCTACACCCACACGATCAGCGCGATGAGCGCCCTGTCCGATCCCGTGATCCGGGTCACCGGGCTGCAGGCGCGCATCGGCGACCAGATCGGGATCTCCGGCGACTTCGCCTTCGAGCGCGATGGCGTCACGCGCGATCTGCAGGTCTTGGCCAGCAACGCAAGTGCAAGCTTGCGTGCAGGTGACGTACAAGCGGGCGTCAGCGACGCCGACGTGGCCCTGGTGATCAGCAATCGGGGTCAGGACAGCGGTATCTGGCTGGAGGCCTCAGGCTCCGCCGACATGGCGCTGGGTGACGCGGTGGAGGTGTCTGCGGACTCGGTGGCGGTGCGTTGGAACAGCACCAGCGTGGACGCCACGGGCCGGCAGATCCAGGTGGCCGGGGTCGGCCACACCTTCGGCAGCCTCGCGGCCGGTCTGCGCCAGGTCGAGGTCAGCGGCGCCGACGTCGTGGTCGGCGACTTCTTCCGTGTCAGCGGTGACTTCGCCTTCGTGAGCGACCGTGCGACAGTCAAGCTCGCTGCCGACACCGACGGTACGACGGAGGACGAAGCGCAGGTCGGCCTGTCGGTGGACCTGCTCACGCTCGGTGGAGCCGGGCTCGACGCCCGCATCGGCGTGGCGGGCGGGCCGGAACTGGTGCTGGGCGGCGTCAGCTTCGGCATGGCGCTGATGAGTGCGCAGAACGACGCCTCGCGCCGCTGGACCAGCGTGCAGGCACAGGCGTCACAGGTCTCCCTTTCCGGGCTGGCGGGAGTCACGGTCAGCGGCCAGGCCTTGGCTTTCGCGCTGAACCAGGCCGAGTCGGTCGGTGACGCGGTCGTCGACTACGGCACCGGGCGGACCGTCCTCGCGGTTTCTACCGGCGTGTCGTCGTCCTTGGCGCTGTCGATGGACGGCGCGCGTGGCGAGTTGCTCCAGGCCAGTGGCCAGGTGTCCCTGGACCTGTTCGGCTTCTTCCGTGCCACGGGTAGCTTCGCCTTCGAGCGCGGTGCGCAGTCGGTGACGCTGGCCGATGGCAGCGTCGTCGAGGCCACGCTGATGACGGTGGGCGCCCTGGACGCCACGGCCTTTGCCGGCATGGGCGCCGGCACCGACACCGCGCAGGGCCTGAGCCTGACCGGGGTCGATTTCGCGCTCGCGCTGGCCAGCGACCGCAGCGACGCATCGCGCCGCTGGGTGAGCCTGGAAGCGCAGGCCGACAGCGCTGCCCTGACCGGGGTGGACGGTCTGACGCTGAGCGCGGCTGACATCGGCCTGCGCATCAACCAGGCGGAGCGGACGGCCGACGCGGTGATGGACACCGTGGTGGCGCCGATTGAGGTGCCGACCGGTACGGGCACCAGCGCGACGCTGAGCCTGGACGGTAGCCAGGGCGAATTGCTCGCGGCCAGCGCCACGGTCGACCTGGACGCTTTTGGCTTCCTCGGCCTGAGCGGTGGGCTGGCCTTCGAGCGCAGCAGCGCCGAGGTGATGCTGGCCGGGGCGTCCACGGCCACAGCCGTCGACGTGCTGAAAATCGGCGGTACCGGGTTGGGTGCTTTCGCCGGCTTGAACGGTGGCCGCGCCGACCGCACCGGCTTGGCGCTGTCGGGCGTCGAACTCGGGCTCGTGATGCTGCGCGAGAGCGGCGTCGTCACGCCGCGCGAGTGGTTCAGCCTCGAGGCCCGTGCCGCGGGGGCAGCCTTCGAGGGGATGGACGGTCTGACCGTGGCGGCTTCGGATGCCGTGGTGCAGATCAACCGCAAGGCGACGACGGATGAATCGGTGGTCGACTACGCCGACGGCGCGACCTCGATGGCGGTGGCGACCAGCCGCAGCACGTCCCTCAGTCTGGCCATGGACGGTGCCGACGGCGACCTCTTGCGCGTCAGCGCGCACCTGACGGCGGACCTGTTCGGCTTCGTCCAGGTGGAAGGCGATTTCGCGCTCGATCGTCGGGATGCGTCGCTGACGCTCGATGACGGCAGCACCGTCGCCGTGAACCTGTTGACGGTGGGCGCACGGGGCGTGCAGGGCTTTGCCGGCATGGGTGGCGGCACGGACGATGCCGTGGGCCTGGAGCTCAGCGACCTGGACCTGGCCCTGGTCTTCGCCGCAGAGGACGTGCAATCTGGCACCCCCAGGCAGTGGACCTCGCTGCAGGGCAGTGCCGGCGCCGCCGCGCTGCAGGGCGTCGATGGCGTCACGCTGCGCGGCAGCGGCCTGTCGCTGCAGGTCAACCAGGCGGCTGCCGACGGCCGCGTCGTGGACTACTCGGCAGCGACCCTGGACGTCTCTGCGGGTGCGGGCGACCCGATCACGCTGGACATGGACGGTGCCTTGGGCGAGTTGTTGCGCGCCAGCGGCTCGATGTCGCTGGGCGTCATGGAGTTCTTCCAGGCCAGCGGTGATTTCGCGCTCGAGCGCAGCCGTGCCACGGTGTACACCGCCGACAAGGCCGGCTCGTTGGCTGACGAGAGCGGTGACGTCGAGGTGGACCTGCTGACCCTCGGCGCGAGCGGCGTGAGCGCGTTCGCCGGTGTCGGCGCAGGTACTGAAGACGCCGTCGGCCTGCGCCTGGCCGAAACTGCGTTCGCGCTGGCGATCGCGCAGGAGCGTGTGCAGGCCGGGACTCCGCGTCAATGGACGGCCCTGAAGGCGCAGGCCGGAGCGGCCGGCATGGTGGGCATCGATGGCCTGACCCTGTCCGGCACCACGATGTCCGTGGCCGTGAACGTTGGCGACGTCGATGGCGTGGTGCTCGACTTCGCCGATGCGAACGCACTGGACGTGGCGACCGGTCCGGCCAGTACCTTGTCGATCGACCTGTCCGGTGCGGATGGCGAAACGCTGGCTGCCTCGGGCCAGGTCAGCGTCGACCTGTTCGGCTTTGCGAGCTTCGACGGCGCCTTGGCGGTGCAGGCGCGCGACGGCGAAGTCCGTCTGCAGGGTACGACCGTCGACACGGCCGTGCGCCTGCTGACGGTGGGCATCGACGGCGCCGAAGGCTTCGTCGGCCTGAATGGCGGCTCCGACGACGCCGTGGGCCTGGGCTTTTCGGGCGCGAGCGTCGGGCTGGTGGTGGCCAGCGACCTGGCCGATCCGGCGCGGCAGTGGGTCGCGGCGCAGGCTGAGGTGGCCTCCGCGGCGTTCTCGGGCATCGACGGCCTGACCATGGCCGCGGACGACCTCGCGTTGGCGATCAACCGTGCCGACACGGTGCAGGGTTCGGGCAAGGTGGTGGATTGGTCGGCCCGCCCGCTGGACGTGGCCACCGGGCCGCAGACGCACCAGACCCTGGATCTGGCCGGCTCGAGCGGCGAGATGCTGCGCGCCTCCGCGACGCTGGACATCGACCTGTTCGGTTTCTTCCAGGTTTCGGGCGACTTCGCCTTCGAGAGCCGCGAGCAGTCCTTGACGCTGTCGGATGGCAGCACTATCGACGCGCGCACCTTGACGCTGGGCGCGGCTGGTGTCGAGGCCTTCGCTGGCACGGCCGGCGGCACCGCCGAGGCGCTGGGTCTGGAGCTGCAGGGTGTCGATTTCGCGCTGCTGCTGGCCACGGATACCGCCCGGCCCGAGCGCCACTTCGCCAGCTTGCAGGCCGGGGCCGAACTTGCGGCCTTCGTCGGCATCGACGGGCTGACGATGGAGGGCAGCGATCTCGACATCTTCGTCAACCGCGGTGTCTTCGAGGCCGGTACGCCGTCCTCGACCGAGACCGTGAATGCGCGCTACCGGCTTGACTTGGACGAGGGCGCGGCGGGCACGTTGCGCTTCGAGTGGGGGGGTGATACCGCCGAGGCCGCGCTCGATGGGCGGGAAGACAGCGCAGGCTTGGTGGCCAAGCTGACCCAGGCGCTGGAAGGTCTGGCCGGCGTGGGTGTCGGCAACGTGGCCGTCACCGGCGACGCGCTGGGCGGCCTCTTCCTCGAGTTCCAGGGCGATCTGGAGGGCACCGCCGTCGACGGCCTGACCGTGACCGCACTGGCGCCCACGGTGACGACCTCGGTCGTCACGACGGCGGCCGCGCGCGCCGGGGCTGACGAGGTCAAGCTCGTCGTCATCGAGGCTGAGCGGGTTGTGGCAGACCCGGTCAAGGCGAGTGTTTCGCAGGTGGTGGCTGCGACCACCGCCGTGAACGAGCGCAAGGCACTGCTGTTCACCACGCCCTACAGCACCAAGGGTCAGTACCAGATCGGGCTGGCGAGTTCGAATGCCACGCCGGCGACGGTGCGGTTTGTGCAGAACGACGCCGCCAGTAACGAGCAATACATCCGCGAGGGGCTGGCCAGCCTGCTCGGCGCTTCTACGTCGGACATCGTCGTCGGCTTCGATGGCAGCTACAGCGGTGGCGGCCACCTGTACGAGATCCAGTTCCAGGGCGGCCTGGCCGGCCAGGACGTCCCTGATCTCGTCGTGTCCGAATCGCTGGCGGGCGACATTCTGCCCCTGCGCCGTCAGGACGGCGCGGCTGCGGCCAGCGAGGTGCAGCGTGTGGTGATCGACACCACGGCGACGGGCACCTTCAAGCTGTCGCTGACGCAGGGTGGCAACACCTACACCACCGCCGCGCTGGCCTTGGGCGCGGCACCATCCGCCGTGCAGAGCGCCTTGAACAGCGCGCTCGGCGCCAATGGCAGTGTGACGGTGGCTGCCGACGGCAGCACCGCCTACCGCGTGAGCTTCGGCGGTGCGCTGGCCGGCCTCGACGTGGCGGCGCTGAAGGTGTCCGTCGATCCGGACCCGGTGGCGCCCGCCGGTAGCTTCACCATCGGGCTCGCCTCGACGACCACCGCGCCCATCGCCTACAGCGCCGACGCGGCCACGCAGGCCGCGGCGATCCGCTCCGCAGTGACAGCCGCTTTCGGCTGGAACGCGGCCGACGTGACGGTCAGCCTCGACGCCGGGCGCTCCAGCGACACCCTGGCCGCGTATCGCATCGCTTTCAGCGGCGCGTTGGCTGGGCAGGACATCGCCGACCTCAGCACCAGCGATGGCAGCCTGCAGCGCGGTTCTGTCGCGGTCTACAACCTGCAGCAGGGTCGCGCCACCGAGGCTGAGTCGCAGCGGGTGCGCATCGCCAGCGATGCGGCCTCGGTCGGGTTCACCTTGACCTGGAACGGTGCGACGACTGCGTCGCTGCACACCGACGACAGCTCCGCCGATGTCCAGGCCGCCGTGACCGCCGCTCTCGGCGCAGGCGTGGAGCTGAGTTTCTGGAACGGCGTCGACGCCGTGTTGACGTTTGGCGGGGCGCTGGCCGGAGCCAATGTCGCAGCGGTGAGCGTCGCCGCCACGGCGCCCTTGCCGACGGCGGAATTGAGCGTGGTCGACGTGGGTTCGACCACGGTGACGGCTGCCGTGCCGGGCCGCACGCTGGTGGTGGATTTCGCTGCCCAGGCCTTGCAGGTGGCCACAGGCCCGAGCTCGGACTTCGTGCTGACGATGGACGGGGCCGACGGCGATCTCACGCGTCTGACCGG
>CAZFVH010000048.1:0-30087 GCA_964522465.1 uncultured Rubrivivax sp.
GATCAATTCCTCGATCTTCTTGCCCACCACCATCATCAGGTCGGCAAGCTCGTCGATCACCACGACGATGAAAGGCAGACGCTCCAGCGGCTCCGGCGCCTCGGGCGTCAGGCTGAACGGGTTGGGCAGCGAATGCCCGGCCGCGTCGGCCTCGTCGATCTTGCGGTTGTAGCCCGACAACTGGCGCACGCCCAGCTTGCTCATCAGCTTGTAGCGGCGCTCCATCTCGCCCACGCACCAGTTCAGCGCGTTGGCAGCCTGCTTCATGTCGGTGACCACCGGGCACAGCAGGTGCGGGATGCCCTCGTAGACGCTCATCTCGAGCATCTTCGGGTCGATCAGGATCAGGCGCACGTCTCGCGCCTCGGCCTTGTAGAGCAAGCTCAGGATCATCGCGTTGATGCCCACGCTCTTGCCGGAACCGGTGGTGCCGGCCACCAGGCAGTGCGGCATCTTGGCCAGGTCGGCCACCACCGGGGCACCGACGATGTCCTTGCCCAAACCCATCGTGAGCATCGATGCGGCCGCGTGATAGGGCTGGGACCCCAGGATCTCGGCCAGGCGGATCGTCTGCCGGCGCGCGTTGGGCAGTTCAAGCGCCATCGTCGTCTTGCCCGGGATGGTTTCGACGACCCGGATGCTGACCAGGCTGAGCGAGCGCGCGAGATCCTTGGCCAGGTTGACGACCTGTGAACCCTTGACCCCGGTATCGGGCTCGATCTCATAGCGCGTGATCACCGGCCCGGGCGACGCGGTGACGACCCGCACCACGACCCCGAAATCGCCCAGCTTCTTCTCGATCAGACGCGACGTCATCTCGAGCGACTCCGCCGGTACGGACTCCTGGCGCGCAGGCGCCGCGTCGAGCAGGTCAACCTGGGGCAATCGGGAATCTGTCAGTTCGTCGAACAGCGGTTGCTGCCGTTCCCGGGCCACGCGCTCCGAGGGCGCCACCTCGACGACCGCCGGTTGGATCACCACAGGCGCCACAGGCGGCGCCTGCACGGTCTCGAGGACCTCGCGCTCGCGTTCACGCTCCTTCTGGGCCTGCTCGCCGATACGTGCGTCCTCAGCCAGTTCGCGGCGCTCGAGCCGCTTCAGACGCAAGCCCTCGATGCCCCGACCGACGGCGTCAGCCACATCGAGCCAAGAAAAGCGCAAGGCCAGCGACGTGCCGAACACCAGCGCACAGATCCACACCACGCCCGAGCCGGCGAAACCCAAAGCCTGCATCGACACCGGACCGATCCAGTGCCCGAGCACACCGCCGGCGTGGCCGGGCAGGTGAGCCTCGAGCCGGTACAGGCGCGTCCACTCCAACGCCGTGCTGGCCAGCATCAGCAGGAGCAGACCGGCCCACACACGCAGGCGCGGCTCCCAGGCCGGTCCCGAGGCAGGCTGCTGCAGGCGCACGCGCTGGAATCTCAGGTGGAGATCCCGGGCCACCACCGCGAGCAACCACCACGCCGAAAAGCCGAAGAGGAAGAACACGAGGTCCGACGCCCAGGCGCCCCACTGACCGACCGCGTTGGACACGATGCCGGTGGGCCCTGCATGCGTGAACCCGGGGTCGTCGGCATCGTGTGTCGCCAGCGCCAGCACCGCCAGCAGCCACACCGCACACGCCAGGAACAGCCCGCCCGCGCGCAAGCGCAGGCCGGAGGCGGTCGAACCCGTATCGGGGCCGACCGGATCACGGCCTCTGCCGCGTGCCACCGGCGCATCCGCGCCGAGCGATCCTAGAGGAAACACCATGGTCGGAATTGTCGCCCAAGGCCTGGAGCGGACGCGAGGGCAGAATCCGGGTTTTTCCGACTTCCCAACGCGCAAGGGAATCCACTTCGATGTCCAACACCCCCACCCATGCCCACGTTCTCATCCTCGGCTCCGGCCCGGCCGGCTACACCGCGGCGGTGTACGCCGCGCGGGCGAACCTGAAGCCGGTGTTGATCACCGGCATGGCCCAGGGCGGACAGTTGATGACGACGACCGAGGTCGACAACTGGCCGGCCGACGTGCATGGGGTCATGGGGCCGGACCTGATGCAGCGTTTCCTCGAGCACGCCGAGCGCTTCCAGACACAGATCGTCTTCGATCACATCCACAGCGTGGACTTGACCAGGCGGCCGTTCTCGCTGGTTGGCGATGCGGGCACCTACACCTGTGACGCCCTGATCATCGCCACCGGAGCGAGCGCGAAGTACCTGGGTCTGCCCAGCGAGGAAGCCTTCATGGGACGCGGCGTCAGCGGCTGCGCGACCTGCGACGGCTTCTTCTACCGCAACCAGGAGGTCTGCGTGGTGGGCGGCGGCAACACCGCGGTCGAGGAGGCTCTGTACCTGTCCAACATCGCCGCCAAGGTCCACCTCGTGCACCGCCGAGACCGATTCCGCGCCGAGCCGATCATGGTCGACAAGGTCATGGCCAAGGTCGAGGCAGGCAAGTTGCAGTTGCACCTGTGGCACACCCTCGACGAGGTCCTGGGAGACGCCTCGGGAGTGACCGGCGTACGCCTGCGTTCGACGCAGGACGGTTCGACCCGACAACTCGAGCTCAAGGGCTGCTTCATCGCCATCGGTCACCAACCCAACACCGACATCTTCAAAGGCCAGCTGGAGATGCGTGACGGCTACATCGTCACCCGCGCCGGGCTGGACGGCATGGCCACGATGACCAGCATCCCGGGCGTCTTCGCCGCCGGCGATGTGCAGGACCATGTCTACCGACAAGCCATCACCAGTGCAGGGACCGGCTGCATGGCGGCACTGGACGCCCAGCGTTTCCTGGAGCAGCAGGCCGCCTGACGCAGGGGGCCAGGCACGGCGCTTCGGCCTGGCCGATACCGCGGGTTCGACTACAATCGTAGGCTTTGCCGCAACATGATGCGGCATGCGTCATGTGGGCCGTCGTCCGCGTGGCGTCCTTGAAACCTGCGAGGGCCGTCAGTCCTCGCCAAACCGCGCGGCCGCCGTCGGCCGCGCCTGCGGAGCAGCCTCATGGCACGCGTCTGTCAAGTCACGGGCAAGGGCCCGATGGTCGGGAACCACGTCTCCCACGCCAACAACAAGACCAAGCGCCGGTTCTTGCCGAACCTGCAGTACCGTCGGTTCTGGGTCGAGAGCGAGAACCGCTGGGTTCGTCTGCGGGTCAGCAACGCAGCAGTGCGTCTGATCGACAAGGTCGGCATTGATCAGGTCGTCGCTGACCTGCGTGCCAAGGGTGAAATCTAAGGCGGCGAACCCGCGCGGAGACTGACATGGCCAAAGGCGCACGCGAAAAGATCAAGCTCGAATCCACCGCTGGGACCGGGCATTTCTACACCACCAGCAAGAACAAGAAGACGACGCCCGAAAAGCTCGAATTCATCAAGTTCGATCCCAAGGCTCGCAAGCACGTGACCTACAAGGAAGTCAAGCTGAAGTGATGACCGAGGCTCCCCGGGGCAATCCGCCAGGGTGGCTCCGTGGAAAGCGCACACAGCGCAGCAGGGGCAGCGCTCGGAATGCCGAGTGACGACCACGACTCTCGGCTCGCGATCCACCGCTGGATAGGCAAAAGGGCCTGTCACTGATGTGACAGGCCTTTTTCGTTGCGGCGATTGGCTCAACGGATCCGTCTTGGCGATCTGGTCTTTCCGGGTCTATCCGAGGCGTCTGCTCGCTGGATCTGTCCGATCACACGCCGCATCACGAGAAGCCTGCGCAAACCCTGCGCGCCGCGTCGAGCAGCTATGAGAGGCAGCCGGCTCACGCGGCGGCCGGCGCCCCCCGGTACGGCAGATCGCAGGCTCAAGCCTGGGCCGCTCGCAGGCGCACCGAGAACTCGCGCAGGGACGCGATGCCGCTGTCCTCGGCCCGCCGACACCAGGTCTGCAGGTCGGCAACCAATTGTTCGGCCGACACGTTCGTGCGGGTCCACAGTTGGCGCAGTTCCTCGCGCATCGACACCCACTTGGCCAGCGCCGGGCTCAGTCGGACAGCCTGTTCGATCTGCTGGCGGACATCGCTCGGGATCTTGTCGGCATCACGGTGCAACCACCGGCGCGCCAGCCGCAGTTCGGCGAACCGGGGCGTACCCTCGGCCCCCTGAGCCTTCAGCCGCTCGAGTTCCGCGGTGACGGCCAGCCGCAGATCCTTCGCATAGCGCGCCATGACCTCGTAGCGGTTGGCGATCAAGGCCTCGAGCGTCTTGCCATCGGCCTGCGGCCGAACCTCGCCCAGCCGCAACTGCGGTGCGGTCTTGCGCACCGTGGCGAGACCGAGCATCTGCAGGGTGCGGATGTAGACCCAGCCGATGTCGAACTCGTACGGCTTGACCGACAGCTTGGCCGATGTCGGATAGGTGTGGTGGTTGTTGTGCAACTCCTCCCCACCGATGATCAGACCCCAGGGCGAGATGTTCGTCGAGGCATCCACCGCCTCGAAGTTGCGGTAGCCCCAGTAGTGTCCGAAGCCGTTGATGATGCCGGCAGCCGTCACCGGGATCCACATCATCTGCACCGCCCAGACCGCCGCACCGATGGCGCCGAACAGAGCCAGGTCGATGATCAGCATCAGACCGACGCCTTGCCAGCTGTAGCGGGTGTACAGGTGGCGCTCGATCCAGTCGTCGGGCGTGTTGTGGCCGTACTTGCGCAGCGTCTCCTGGTTCTTCGCCTCGGCACGGTAGAGCTCGGAGCCGCGCCAGAAGACCGTGTCGATCCCGCGGGTGACCGGACTGTGCGGATCGTCCTCGGTCTCGCACTTGGCATGGTGCTTGCGGTGGATGGCCACCCACTCCTTGGTGACCATGCCGGTGGTCAACCACAGCCAAAAACGGAAGAAATGGGCCGGGATCGGGTGGAGATCCAGCGCTCGATGGGCCTGTGAGCGGTGCAAGAAGATCGTCACGGCTGCGATCGTGATGTGCGTCACGACCAGCGTGAACACCAGCGTCTGCCACCACGCGGCTTCGACCAGACCGTGGGCCAGCCAGGCCACCACCGCGTCATGTACCGCAATCAACACATCCATCGATCCACCTTTCATCACCGGGCCGCAGGGGTGCGTGCCCGGAAGATTTCGATACGTACCTCGCGGCGGGTCAGGCTGCTCAACGCAGCATCCCGACACCGTCCGCTCCAGCCGCTCACCCCTCTACAGTCATTGTAGGAGGGGACCAACGCCGCGAGTTCAACCCGATTCAGAAAATAAAGGCCTTTTCAATACAAGGGCTTCTGACGCAGATCAAAAGCATCGGACGAAGGCGCTTCAACGTCGCGTCCAGACGGCAGCGAAGAAGCCGTCTGTCGCGTGCCGATGTGTCCACAGACGCAGATGACCGTCGGTGTCGAGCTCTTGGGCTCGCTCGACACGTGCCTGCGCGAGCACGCCCGCCACCGGCACAGGCTCGACATCACGACCCTGTTCGGCCTGGAACGCAGCCACCACCTCCTCGTTCTCGGCACGCAGAAGACTGCAGGTCGCATAGACCAGACGCCCACCCGGCCGCAACAGGCGCGCCGCCGAAGCGAGGATGGCGATCTGGCGCGGCACGAGTTCCGCCACTGCGGCGGGTGTCTGGCGCCATTTGAGATCCGGGTTCCGACGCAGGGTGCCCAAGCCGGTGCACGGGGCGTCGACGAGCACGCAGTCGATCTTGCCCGCCAGCCGGCGCACGCGATCGTCACGTTCGTGCGCGATGGCTGCCGGATGGACATTCGACAGGCCGCTGCGCGCCAGCCTCGGCTGGAGCTCGGCCAGTCGATGGGCCGACGTGTCGAAGGCGTACAACCGCCCGGTGTTGCGCATCATCGCCCCGAGGGCCAGCGTCTTGCCGCCGGCGCCGGCGCAGAAATCCACCACCATCTGTCCACGCGACGCGCCGGTCAGCAGCGCCAGCAACTGGCTGCCCTCGTCCTGCACCTCCACGCGCCCGTCGAGGAAGACCGACATCCGGTTGATCGCGGGCTTGCCCTGCACGCGCAGGCCCCAGGGCGACCAGGGCGTGGGCACCGCCTGCACGCCCTCGCGGGCCAAGGCCGCCTGCGCCTCCTCGCGCGAGCCGCGCAGGGTGTTGACGCGCAGATCCAGCGGCGCCGGCACGAGCAGCGCAGCCGCCAGGGCGTCCACTTCGCCGGGCGGCATCGACAGCGACAACGCCTGGTCGACCCAATCGGGCAGGTTGCGCCGCAGGCGCGCGGGAAGATCGGCCAAGGGCAGCGTTCGCACGTGCGCAAGCCAGCGCGTTTCCTCCGGCCCGAGAGCGCGCTCGAGCAGCGAGGGCTGCCCCTGCCAGCCCAGCAGCACCAGTCGACGCGGCATGGGACCGGCCCCCCCTTGCGCCAGGTGTTGCAGCAAGGACCGGCGACGCAAGACCTCGTAGATCGTCTCCGCAATCGCGTGGCGCTCGCGGGGGCCGAGCGCACGCTGGCGACGGAAGAACGCCGACAGCGACTTGTCGGCAGGATGTTCCAAGCGCAGCACCTCCGATAGGAGCGCTGCGGTGAGATCGATGAATGCGCGGGGGGACATTGGAGGATTATCCGCAGTGCCTCCGCATGCCCGACCCATGGAAGCGCGACGCTCGGGAACGGCATGCAACAGACGCAGGGAGATCCCTTTTCATAGGCCTTTTCGTTAGACACCCAGGCGATGTCGGCGGTAGGATCAATGGGAAGTGCGTGTCTGGCGGGCCCTTTCCTGGCGGACCGAACCCACAGGCCCGCAACGCTTGCACACCGAGGACTGAACGATGCCCCATGATCCCGCCCCACGGGCGCTGTCACAGACGCGGACCTGCGGCGATGAGCCGACATCCGTCGGCCCCCACCGCCGCCGCGCCCTGCGCACCGCCGCAGCCGGACTGCTCACCGCGGGCCTGGCCGTCACCGCCGTCCCGAGCGCGGGGCAGTCGCCGTCCAGCGGCAGCGCCCTGACCATCGGCGTGCTGCCCAACGTCAGCGCGCGCATCCTGCTGACCACGTATCTGCCGATGCGCGAGTACTTCGAGAGCGCGCTGTCCCGCCCGGTCAGCATCGCGACCGCGACGGACTTCTCCACCTTCAGTCGACGCACGCTCGCCGGCGAGTACGACCTCGTGGTCATCGCACCCAACCTGGGACGCGTCGCCCAGACAGACGCCGGATGGCAGCCCTTGGCCATCTACGAGCCGGGTATCCCGGCAGTGATGGTCGCGCTGAAGTCCAACACAAGCGACGACCCGGGTCAACTGCGTGGCAAATCGCTCGCGATGGCCAACCCGCAGTCGCTGGTAGCGCTGGTGGGATTGGACTGGCTGCGCGACCAGGGGCTGCGCAACGGACAGGATTTCCGCACCGTGCTGGCCGCCAACGACGACAGCCTCGGCGTGCTGCTACGCAGCGGCGACGCGCCCTGGGCCGTGATGAGCATGGGAGAGTTCAACGCGAAGACGCCGGCACTGCGCGAGACTCTGCGCATCGTCTCCGTGGTGGCACGTCTGCCCGGGTTCCTGGTGATGGGCAACCCGCGGTTATCGACCGAGTTGCGCGACCGCCTGCAGTCGCTCATCCTGGCCTTCCCGCCGACCGAAGCCGGTCGGCGTTTCCTCGGCCAGTCGGGCTTCACAGGGATCCGCCCGGTGACGCAGGCCGATCTGCAGTTCCTCGACCCGTATCTGGAGGTGACGCGTCGCGGCCTCGGTCTGGCGGCAGGGACGGGATCATCGACGCCCGCCGCACCTGGCCGCTGAACCGCGGCGAGGACGAAGGACGGGTGATGGCGAGATCGCGGCCACGCGGGCCTTGGCACGCAGTGATACGCTGGTCGAGGCAAAGCCTGAACGCGCGTCTGCTGCTGGGCGGGATCGGTCTGCTGGCCTGCTCACTACTGGCGGTCGCATACGGCGCCGCGCTGGTGGTTGAACGCCACCTCGACGCGCAGCTGCGCGCCAGGGCCGTTCAACTGGGCCCGCTCCTCAACGCAGCACTGTCGGCGCCTGTCCTGCAAAGGGACTACGCCACGGTCGAGGCCATCCTGACAGAACTGCGTCAACCCGACGATGTCGCTCACCTGAAGGTCGAGGACGAGCGCGGACGACTGATCGCTCAGGTGGGGGACCCCGGACCGAAGTCGCCGACCGCCTCAGCGTCGGGCCACGACCGCCCTCAGTCCGACAGCGGATCGCTCACCGGCAGTGCCGAACTCGCCATCGCCGGGCAGCTCCTGGGACGGGTCGAATTCGTCCTGTCGCGCTCGACGGTGACACGCACGATCGAGACCATCGTCTGGGGCATCGTCGCGGTCAGCGCGACGGCGCTCGTGCTCTTCTCGGCTGCACTCGCCGGGATCGGCTTCACCATCACCCGGCCGCTCGGCGCGCTCGTGGTGGCCGCGCGCGACCTGCACGCAGGCAACTACGACGTCCAGTTCGACACGCGCCGAAAGGACGAGGTGGGCCTGCTCAACCGCGCATTGCACAAACTGAACGTCGAGGTCCAGCGCAAGTTCAACGAACTCACCCAGGCCGAAGCCCTGCAGCGTCAGCTGCGTCGGCAGGCCGTGCAGGCTGAACAGGACGCGCTGAAGGCGCTGCGGGTGGCCGAGGATGCGAATCGCCTGAAATCGGAGTTCATCACCAACATGAGTCATGAAGTCCGCACGCCGATGAACGCGATCATCGGTCACGCCGACCTGCTCGCCCGCGCCCCGTCAGTGCAGACGCAGCGCACGCACGCACAGGCGATCCAGACCGCCTGCCAGCGACTGCTGGCGATCGTCGACGATGTGCTCGACTTCTCCAAGCTGCAGGCCGGGGCATTGACCATCACACCACAGCCTTTCGACCCCGTGGACCTGCTGGACCGGGTGCACACCCTTTTCCTGCCGCGCGCTCGCGACCGGGGCCTGGCCTTCCGGCTGGAGATCGCACCAGGACTGCCCCGGCGCCTGAGCGCAGACGTCAAGCGCCTGGAACAGGTGCTGGTCAACCTCGTGGACAACGCGATCAAGTTCACGGCAGAAGGTCACGTGACGCTGCGCGCCGGTGTCGACGACACGTCCAGGACGGGCGCCGTCCTGCGGGTGGACGTGAGCGATTCAGGCATCGGCATCGATCCGACCCAGCAGGCGCGCATCTTCGAGCCCTTCTCGCAGGCGGATGGCTCGATCACACGCCGCTTCGGCGGCACCGGGATCGGTCTGCCGCTGTCCAGACGGCTGGTGATGCTGATGGGGGGATCCCTGAACGTGCGCAGCGACCCTGGCAAGGGAAGCACCTTCGAGGTGCGGATGCCCTTGGCGGCCGGCGATCTCGACAGGCCGACCTCGAGCGCGGAGGTGAGTGCCGAGCTGCACGGGAGGGCCGCTCGAGGCGGTGAAGCCGCAACGTCGGCGACTGGCGCAGCGCTCGCACTGGCAGACGCGGCCCTCCAGGCGCCACCGGCTGCCCTGCCAGACCGCCTCTCAGAGCTAGACGAAGCATTGCGCCTGAACCTGATGGCCGCACGCGCGTTGTCGGCGCAGATCGCCGGCGCGCTCACGGCCACCGGGCTGGCAGGTGACTATGCGACCGTGGACGGGCGGGTACAGCGACTGCAGTTCCGCGAGGCACGCGACGCGCTGCGGGACTTCACCGCGGCACTGCGCGCCCGCACCGCGGAGCCGACAACGCGGGGGGCCGGATGAGGCCGCGTCCGCTGATCCTCGTTGTCGACGACGTCGTCGAGAACGTGACCCTCCTCGCGGAGGTGCTCGCCGACGAAGGCGAGATCCAGTTCGCGACCTCCGGCCAAGAGGGGCTGGCCCTGGCACGCCAGGGCCAGCCGGATCTGATCCTGCTCGACATGATGATGCCCGACATGGATGGCCTGCAGGTCTGCGCCGCGCTGCGCGAAGACCCGCTGACGCGCGACCTGCCGGTGCTCTTCGTCACAGCGCGCACCGAGCCCGCCATTGAGTCACAGGCGCTCGCTGCCGGCGCAGTGGACTTCATCCACAAACCCATACGAGCCGATCTGGTGATCGCGCGCGTACGACTGCACCTCGAACTCCAGCAACGCGCGCGCCGTCTGGCCGCCGTCAACCAGGCACTGGAGCGGCAAGTCGACGATCGCACCCGGGCCCTCGTGGACGCGCTGCAACGCGCCGAGGGTGCTGCGCGAGCGCGCAGCGACTTCATCGCACGCATGAGCCACGAGCTGCGCACGCCGCTGAACGCCATCATGGGTCTGGCCCAACTCGGCCAGCGGCAGGCAACACCGATGCCAAGGTCTGAACCGCATTACGAACGCATCCTGTCGGCGGCGCGCCACCTGCTCGCGGTGGTGGACGACCTACTGGACTTTTCCCGGATCGAGGCCGGGCGGCTGCATGTCGAGGCCGCGACCTTCGACCTGCAGGCCACGGTCACACAAGCGTTGCGGATGCTCGAACCGCAGGCCGCGGCCAAATCATTGGACCTGCGGATGCAGTGGTCCGCCGGACAGGCCGTGCGCGTCGTCGGTGACGGCCTGCGCTTGCGCCAGGTACTCGTGAACCTGCTGTCCAACGCCGTCAAGTTCACAGCGCGAGGGGAGGTTCGGCTGGACGTCCGTCGTGAGGCCGGCCGCTACGTCTTCGAAGTGCATGACACCGGGATCGGGATCACCACGGAACAGCTGACGCGGCTCTTCCAGCCCTTCGAACAGGCCGACAGCTCGACCACCCGGCGCTACGGGGGCACCGGATTGGGACTGGTGATCTCGCGCCATCTGGCACGCGAAATGGGCGGCGATATCGAGGTCGACAGCACACCCGGTCAAGGCAGCGTGTTCCGGCTGTGGCTGACCCTGCCCCCTTCCGACAGCGCGCCCGGCGATGCAGCGGTGCCGCGTCCCGCGGGACCACGACTGCGGGGCCTGTCGGTCCTGGCCGCCGAGGACATCGAGGTCAATCGCTACCTTTTGCAACACCTCCTCGAGCTCGAGGGGGCGCGAGTGCATCTGGTCGCCGACGGCCTCCAGGCGGTGCAAGCGGTGGAACAGACGCTGCCGGGCTCGGCCGCGCCTCCAAACCCGCCCTACGACGTGGCGCTGATGGATCTGCAGATGCCGGTGATGGACGGCTACGAAGCGGCCGGTGCGCTGCGCCGGCTCGCGCCCGACCTGCCGGTGATCGGGCTGACGGCCCATGCGCTGCCCGAGGAGAAGGCCCGATGCCTGGCCGCCGGGATGGTCGCCCACGTCAGCAAACCGCTGGACATCGACCTGCTCGTGGAGCTCCTCCGGCGACATGCCTGGCCAGCGCCTGACCACTCCCGCGAAGATACGCCCATGGCCACAGCCCCACCCGTCGAGGACGACCGTCCCTTCCGGTCAACACCCCCGGCGCCTGCGACCGCGCAGGGCAGCGCCCCGGTCATCGACTGGCAGGCGGTTGCCGACCGCCTGCGAGCACCGCCGGCATTCGTTCGGCAACTGGCGCGCGCCATCGTGTCGAACCTGGGCCCCAAGCCGCAGTCGCTGCGCGCAGCCGCAGTGGCTGCGGACCTGCAGGCCATCGCGCGCGAGGCGCACAGCATCAAGGGCGTGGCGGGGAACGTCGGTGCCCAGAGCGTATTCGAACTCGCGCGCGCCACGGAATGCGCTGCGCGGGACGGTCACCCCGAGGCGGTGGGTCTGGCCGAGGCGCTGGCGGTGTCGACGCAGTCGATGATCGACTGCGCGAGGGACCCAATCGACAAGTGAGTGCTCGCCCGCGCTCGTCCACTCGTCAACAGGCCGGGACGCCGAGGTTTCCAGCGACCCCGCATTTGGAAGCCGGGACGGGCGCCCAGCGGCTCGGAGCGGTGATCAGCCGTCGGCTTGCGAGGCATGAAAGCCGGCCGTCACACCCTGCGGCAGGGACAGGCGGTGACGCAAACGCCCATCCTCCCATTCCAGCGCGTCCTCGACGAACCAGCGCACAGCCTGGGGATAGATTCGATGCTCGGTGGCGAGCACCCGCGCGGCCAACGTGGCCTCGTCGTCGTCGGGCAGCACCGGTACCACGGACTGGATCACGATGGGCCCGTGGTCCAGCGCTTCGGTCACGACATGCACTGTCGCACCGGCCACTTTGCAGCCGGCCTCCAGTGCGCGGCGGTGCGTGTGCAGACCGGGAAAGGCGGGCAGCAGCGACGGGTGGATGTTCAGCAGACGCCCGACATGACGGCGTACGAAGGCCGGTCCGAGCACGCGCATGAACCCGGCGAGCACCACCAGATCGGGCGAGTACGCGTCGACCGCCTCGGCCAAGGCCAGGTCGAAAGCCTCGCGCTGCGCGTAGGCGCGGTGGTCGACGACCGCCGTGGCGATGCCACGCTGCGCCGCCCAGCGCAGGCCGGAAGCTTCGGGCCGGTTGCTCAGGACGGCCACCACCTGCGCACGCCAGCACTCGGCCTCGCAGGACCGGACGATGGACTCCATGTTGGACCCCCGGCCCGAGATCAGGATGACGATGCGCTTCATGAGAACGGGTCGCAGTGTAGGCGCCGGCCTCGCGGGTGTGGCCGAACGCTCTGCGAGAATCCGGGTTTTCGCTGACTCCGGTGTCTTCCATGCGCTCCCGCGTCCTCTCAGGCATGCGTCCGACCGGCGCCCTGCACCTCGGCCATTACCACGGCGCCCTGAAGAACTGGGTGCGGCTGCAAGACGTGCACGACTGCTACTACTTCGTGGCCGACTGGCATGCGTTGACCACGCACTACGAGAGCCGGGAGGTCATCGAGCGCAACGTGTTCGAGATGGTCATCGACTGGGTGGCCGCGGGCCTGGACCCGACGCGATCGACCCTCTTCCTGCAGAGCCGCCTGCCCGAGCACGCCGAGCTGTTCACGCTGCTGGCGATGGGCACGCCGCTGGGTTGGCTCGAACGGGTACCGACCTACAAGGACCAGATCGACAAGCTCAAGGACCGGGACCTGGCCACCTACGGCTTCCTCGGCTACCCCCTGCTCCAGGCCGCCGACATCCTGATCTACAAGGCAACCTACGTCCCGGTGGGCGAGGACCAGTCGTCTCACGTCGAACTCACGCGAGAAGTCGCCCGGCGCTTCAACCACCTCTATGGCCGCGCGCCCGATTTCGACGCCCAGGTGGCGGCGGCCTTGACGCTGATGTCGCGCGACGACGCGCGCTACTTCGACAAGCAACGCAAGGCCTATGGCGAGACCGGCTCGGCCGACGCGCTGGGCAAGGGCGAGGCCGTTCTGCGCAAGGTGGCCGTGGCCGTCAGCGGCTGGACACCCGCCCATACGGAACTGTTGTCCGGCCATCTGCGCGGCACGGGACGTACGGTGCTGGTCGAACCCACCGCCCTGCACACCGAGGTCGCCAAGCTGCCCGGGCTGGACGGCGGCAAGATGAGCAAGAGCTACGGCAACACGATCGCGATGCGCGAGCCGCCAGCCCAGGTGGAGGCCAAGATCCGCCGCATGCCCACCGATCCGCAGCGCGTGCGGCGCACCGACCCGGGGAGCCCGGCGCGCTGCCCGGTGTGGCAGTTCCATCAGGTCTACAGCGACGGCGCCACGCGCGAGCAGGTCGCGGCCGGATGCACCAGCGCCGCCATCGGCTGTCTGGAGTGCAAGCAACCGGTGATCGACGCCATCCTTCGCGAACAGCAGCCCTGGCGAGAGCGCGCGGCCGAACTCGAGGCAGACCCGGCGCGGGTCCGGGCCATTGTCGACGAGGGCACCGCGCGCGCCCGCGACACCGCCAGGCAGACGATGACCGAGGTCCGCGCGGCCATGGGACTGGCCTACTGACGGCCCGCCCCGCCCCGTGCCAGGGCCATCGCCGATGCCACAGGCTGTTTCCCCCTCGACCACGGCCGACGCAGCGCAGGCCCTGTTGAGCGTTCGCGCGCTGGCAGCGCAGCGCGGCGACCGTTGGCTGTTCGAAGGCCTCGATCTGACGATCGGGCCTTCCGAGGTGGTCTGGCTGCGGGGACGTAACGGCCGAGGGAAGACCACGCTGCTGCGCATCCTGGCCGGGTTGTCGACACCTGCTGCGGGTGAGGTCCGGGTCGCGGGCATCTCCATGGCGGCCGACGCGGCTCGCTGCAGGCCTTCGCTGTGCTATGTGGCCCACGCCAACGGCCTGAAGGACGACCTGACGGCGACCCAAGCGCTCGCCTTCCTGGCCGGCCTGGGCGCGAGTCCACCGGAAGACGCCGCGATCGTTGCAGCGTTGACGCGGCTGGGGGTGGGATCGCGCGCGCAGGCGCTGGTTCGCACGCTCAGCCAGGGCCAGAAGCGGCGCGTGGCGCTGGCCCGCCTGGCCCTGCCGGACCGCCCACCGCTGTGGTTGCTCGACGAGCCCTTCGATGCCCTGGACGACCGCGGCATCGAAGTCCTGAACGGTCTGCTGTCCGCGCATGCAGCACGCGGCGGCGCGGCACTGCTGACCAGCCACCAGGCGCTGAGCCTGCGCAGCCCGGCGCCGCGCGAGGTCTGGCTGGGTCCGATGCACGCGCCGCGCACCGACGGCGTCGTCTCCGGTTCCGAAGTGGCGCCGGCGTCGAACGCCCCCGCCACGCAGGAGACTGCCGCATGAACCCGCTGTTCCTGCAGGTGCTGATCCGCGACCTCCGTCTGGCCGCGCGGCGGCGCGTCGAGTCGCTGCTACCGGTCGGGTTCTTCATCGTGGCCGTCAGTCTGTTCCCGCTGGGCGTGGGCCCGGAACCCCAGACGCTGCGCCTGATCGCGCCCGGCATCGTGTGGGTTTGCGCACTGCTGGCCGCCATGCTCTCGGTCAACACCCTCTACGCCGGTGATCTGGCCGACGGCTCGCTCGAGCAGATGCTGCTGTCGCCGCACTCGGCCGTGTGGCTGGCGCTGGCCAAGGCTGCCGCCCATTGGCTGACGGCCGGGCTGCCGCTGATCCTGGCCTCGCCGGTCATCGGGCTGCTGTTCGACTTGTCCACACAGGCGCTGGGCACACTGGTGTTCGGGCTGGTGCTGGGCACGCCCATCCTCAGCCTGCTTGGTGGCCTGGGCGCCGCGATGACGCTGGGCCTGCGCAGTGCCGGGATGCTGCTGGTCCTGATCGTGCTGCCGCTGGCGGTGCCGGCGCTGATCTTCGGTGCCGGTGCGGTGGACGCGGTCGAGTCAGGGCTAGCGGCCTCCGGGCATCATTCGCTGCTGGGCGCGCTGCTCATCGCCACTGCAATGGGTGTGCCCTGGGCCACCGCCGCAGCCCTGAGAATCTCCACGGAGTGATCGGCAGGCGCCCCCCCCCGACCGACTCGACGCCCTGACGCCCCAACGCCCCGATGCCGCTGACGCTTTACACCTTCTCCTCGCCGCCGCGCTTCTATGCCCTGAGCGGCCTGCTCGTCCCATGGTTGTGGGCGATCACCGTGGTCCTGACACTGATCGGGTTGTGGATGGGGTTCTTCGTCGCCCCTACCGACGCGACCCAGGGTGAGGTTTACCGCGTGATCTTCATCCACGTGCCCGCGGCCTGGATGTCGATGCTGTTGTATCTGGTGATGGCCTTCTGGGCCGCGGTGGGCTGGGCTTTCAACGCGCGCCTGGCCAGCGCCGTCGCGCGATCCATCGCTCCCACCGGGGCGATGTTCACCTTCCTGGCCCTGTGGACCGGCGCGCTGTGGGGCAAGCCGACCTGGGGCACCTACTGGGTCTGGGACGCCCGACTGACGTCGGAGCTGATCCTGCTGTTCCTGTACCTGGGCTACATCGCGCTGACCGAGGCCATCGACGACCCGAGGCGCTCGGACCAGGCCGGCGCGCTGCTGGCCGTGGTCGGGTCGGTCAACGTGCCCATCATCTACTTCTCGGTCAAGTGGTGGAACACCCTGCATCAGGGGGCGTCGGTCAGCCTCACCGCGGCGCCAAAGATGGCCACGACCATGCTGACCGCCATGTTGATCATGACCTTCGCCTTCTGGGCCTATGCCTTTGCGGTGGTCTTCACCCGCACACGGGCACGCCTGCTGGAACGCGAGAAGCGCTCGCTGTGGGTCCGTGAACTGTTGGCCAACGGGGGGCGCGGATGAACTGGAACAGCCCGGCCGAGTTCTTCTCGATGGGCGGCAACGGCTTCTTCGTGTGGGGCTCGTACATCGTGTGCGCGCTGTGCATGGGGATCGAGCCCTTGTTGGCGGCGCGCCGCCGCCGCCGCGCACTGCGCGAAGCCGCAGATGAACGGAACCGAATGGCTGGCGGCGGTCACGAAGACGGACACATCCAGGACGAGGAGGATTGACGATGAAGACCAGGCACAAGCGCATGGCGCTGGCCGCAGGGGGGGTGGCGGCATCCGGCGCGATCATCGCGCTCGTGCTCAACGCCTTCGAGAGCAATCTCGTGTTCTTCTACTCGCCTTCACAGGTCGCCGCCAACGAAGCACCGAAGGAACGGCTGTTCCGCATCGGCGGCATGGTCGAGGAAGGCAGCGTGCGTCGCGAAGGCGTGCAGGTGAACTTCGTCATCACCGACACGGCCCGGACGGTGCCGGTGCGTTACGAAGGCATCCTGCCGGACCTGTTCAAGGAGGGCAAGGGCGTGGTGGCGCAAGGACAGATGAACGGCGAGATCTTCGTCGCACGGGAGGTGCTGGCCAAGCATGACGAGAACTACATGCCGCCCGAAGCGGCCGAAGCCCTCAAGCAGGCCCAGCAAGGCAATGCCAAGTACGGTCAGACCGTCCAGGGGTTGAAGCCATGATCCCGGAAATCGGTCATTTCGCACTCTGGCTCACGCTCGGTCTGGCGTCGGTCCTGTTCGTGGTGCCGCTGGTCGGCGCACACAGGGGCAACGTGCGCTGGATGTCACTGGCCCGTCCGGGCTCGGTGTGGATGTTCGGCCTGGTCGTGCTGTCCTATGCCAGCCTGACCGCCGCCTTCGCCACCGACGACTTCTCGGTGCTGTACGTGGCGCAGAACTCGAACACGGCACTGCCGATGTTCTACAAGATCTCTGCCGTGTGGGGCGGGCACGAGGGCTCGCTGCTGCTGTGGCTGCTGATGCTGGCCGTGTGGCAGGTGGCAGTGGCCGTGTTCAGCCGCAGCCTGCCGCTGCCGATGGTCGCGCGCATCGTCTCGGTGATGGCGTTCGTGTCGGTGGGTTTCCTGCTGTTCACCCTCCTGACCTCCAACCCCTTCGAGCGCCTGTTCCCCGCAGCGCTGGACGGCCGGGACCTGAACCCGCTGCTCCAGGATCCAGGGATGATCTTCCATCCGCCCATGCTCTACATGGGCTATGTCGGCTTCTCGGTGGCCTTCGCCTTTGCCGTGGCGGCGCTGATCGGGGGCAACCTGGATGCACAGTGGGCGCGCTGGACCCGGCCCTGGACGACATGGGCCTGGATGTTCCTGACGGTGGGGATCGCGCTGGGCAGCTGGTGGGCCTACTACGAACTCGGCTGGGGCGGCTGGTGGTTCTGGGACCCGGTCGAGAACGCCTCCTTCATGCCCTGGCTGGTCGGCACCGCCCTGATCCACTCGCTGGCCGTGACGGAAAAGCGCGGCAGCTTCAAGAGCTGGACGGTGCTGCTGGCGATCATGGCCTTCTCGCTGTCGTTGCTGGGCACCTTCCTGGTCCGCTCGGGTGTGCTGTCTTCGGTCCACGCCTTCGCCACCGACCCGACGCGGGGCATGTTCATCCTGGGCTTCCTGATCATCGTGGTCGGCGCATCGCTGGCGCTGTACGCGTGGCGCGCGCCCAAGGTGGGCCTGGGCGCTCGGTTCGAGCTGTTGTCGCGCGAGACCATGCTGCTGGGCAACAACGTTCTGCTGGTGGTGGCCTGCGCCGCGGTGCTGCTGGGCACGCTGTACCCGCTGGTGCTGGACTCCCTGGGCTTGGGCAAGATCTCGGTCGGCCCGCCCTACTTCGATGCGGTGTTCGCCCCGCTGATGGCGCCCGTGGTCTTCCTGATGGGGATCGGGCCGATGACGCGCTGGAAGCAGTCGGAGCTGCCCGATCTGGCCCGGCGCCTGCGCTGGGCAGCCGGCGTCACAGTGGTGGCCACCCTGGTCAGCGCCTGGGTCGCGGAGAAAGTGACCTTCCTGTCCGCCATGGGGCTGTTGCTGGCTTGGTGGATCGTCTTCAGCCTGGCGGCAGACCTCTGGGAGCGCATCCGTCCGCAAGGCGGCGGCCTGCGCGCGATGGGACGCAAGCTCGGCCTGGTGCCGCGTGCCACCGTGGGCATGATGGTGGCGCACCTGGGGGTGGCGGTGTTCATCTTCGGGGTGACCATCGTCAAGACGCACGAGGTGGAGCGTGACGTGCGCATGGCGCCAGGCGACTCGGCCTCCATCGGCAACCTGCGCTTCACCCTGGTGGAGCTGCGCGATCGCGAGGGCCCCAACTTCCAGGCGATGCAGGGCCTGGTGCGCGTCACCGACAGCTCACGTGGCGACCGTCTGGTCGCCGAGATGCGGCCGGAGAAGCGGATCTACCGGGTGCAGCAGATGCCGATGACCGAGGCGGCGATCCGCACCGGCCTGCTGAAGGACCTCTACGTCTCGCTCGGTGAGCCGGTGGAAGGTGGCGCAGCGTGGATCGTGCGGCTGTATGTCAAGCCCTTCGTGGACTGGATCTGGGGCGGATGCGTGTTGATGGCGCTGGGTGGCGTGATCGCCGCCGCGGACCGTCGCTACCGGCAGCGCCGTACCGCCACGCAGACGCTGCCCGCGGCAGCCGCTTCGGCGTGAAGCTCGGGTTGAGCTCAGCCGGCGCCCGGACGTCGGGCCGGCCGACAGCGGGGCTCTCGGGAGAACGCCAGTCCACCTCTGGTTTTCCTGCGCCCCCGCGGCGGACCGAGGCGGGCACCGTCCAGCCCGTGGGGGTGGTCTCAGCAAGGAGTGCGTCGACGTGAGAACGCTGAAGTTCCTGATCCCGCTGGCCTTGTTCGGCGTCCTGGCCTGGTTCCTGTTCAGCGGGCTGAGCCTGAATCCGAGAGAGGTCCCCTCGCCGCTGATCGGCAAGCCGGCCCCGGCGTTTCAGCTCGTCCGCCTGGACGATCCGGACAAGACGGTGCGGCGGGAAGATCTGCTGGGCAAGCCCTGGATCATGAACGTCTGGGCCTCCTGGTGCGCCCCCTGCCGGGAGGAACATCCCGTCGTGATCGACCTCGCGCGCAGGGGCGGCGTGCCCGTGGTGGGCCTGAACTACAAGGACCGACCAGGTGATGCGCGCAACTGGCTGCAACGTCTGGGCGACCCTTACCTGATGACGCTGGTCGATTTCGATGGCAAGGTCGGCATCGATTTCGGCGTCTACGGTGTGCCCGAGACCTTCGTCATCGACGCGCAGGGCGTCATCCGCTACAAGCACGTCGGAGTGCTGACACCGGCGGTGGTCCGTGAGCGGATCGAGCCGCTGTTGCGCCAACTGGGAGCTTGATGTGCGGTTCGGACATGTCGATGCGCTACGCGCCGCAGCAGGTCTGCTCGCTGCGGCCCGGCGCCTGCGGTTCCTGACACGCCTGTTGTCGTCGTGCGCGCTGCTGGGCCTGGCGTCCCTCGTCCACGCGCAGACCCCGGGCACGGCGCCGCCGGGGGGCGTCCACGACCCGGAGCTGGAAGCCCGGGTGCTGCAGCTCTCGGCGGAGTTTCGCTGCCTGGTCTGCCAGAACCAGACGATCGCCGATTCCAATGCCGACCTGGCGGTCGACCTGCGCAATCAGGTCCGCGAAATGCTGGTCAGGGGCGAGACACCACAGCAGATCACCGAATACATGACGGCGCGCTATGGCGATTTCGTCCTGTACCGTCCTCCCGTGAGGTCGTCCACCGCTTTGTTGTGGTACGGCCCTGCGGCCTTGCTGGTGATCGGTGTGGTGGTGCTGCTCGTGATCATCCGGCGGCGCAGCCGGCTTCCGGCCGAGCGCTTCGAGCCCGACCCCGAGACTTGACACGCACGTCTGCGGTGAAACAGACCGCGACGCACTGAAACGGCTGCCTCGCCCGATCCAGCCGCTACCATCCGGGGCTGGAGAACTACACGGAGGCACCGTGGCCGACAGCCATCTCATCCCCCTGGACCGCCTGACCGCCGCGATGGAAGTCGTCGTGCGCGGATTCGGCAGCGACGAGACCGAGGTACGCGCGGTGGTCGACAACCTGATCGACGCCAACCTCACCGGGCACGACTCTCACGGCATCGGCATGTTGCCGCGCTACGCTGAAGCCTACCTCGAAGGCGGGCTGCGTCCGAACCAGCACGTGCAGGTGCTGGTCGATGGTGGCAGCCTGCTGCGGCTGGACGGGCAGACGGGCTTCGGTCAGGTCATCGGGCGCGAAGCCATCGCGCTCGGTGTCGAGCGCGCGCGCCATCACGGCAGCTGCATCCTGACGCTCGGACATTCGCACCACATCGGACGGATCGGTGCCTGGGCCGAACAGGCGGCCGATGCCGGGCTGGTGTCGATCCACTTCGTCAACGTCGTGGCCCGCAACGTGGTCGCGCCCTTCGGTGGAGGCGATGCCCGGTTCGGCACCAACCCGGTGTGCATCGGCATCCCGCTGCCCGGCCGCCCGCCCCTGATCCTGGACTTCGCCACCAGCATGATCGCCCAGGGCAAGACGCGCGTGGCCTACAACAAGGGCGAGCCGGTCGCCCCCGGCTGCCTGATCGACGACCAGGGACGCGACACCCAGGATCCGCGCTACAGCGTGGTGCCGCCCTGGGGTGCCCTGCTCACCTTCGGCGCGCACAAGGGCTACGGGTTGGCCGTCGTGTGCGAGCTGCTGGGCGGCGCACTGGCGGCGGGGCTCACGCAGCGTGACGCTGACGCGACCCGGCGTCGCGTGCTCAACGGGATGTTCAGCGTGCTGGTCGATCCGGCCGCCCTCGGCGGCACCGAAGGGTTCGAGCGAGAGGCTCGAGCCTTCATCGACTGGGTCAAGGCTTCGCCACCGCGCGCCGGGGTCGACGCGGTGCTGGTCGCGGGCGAACCCGAGCGCGCGATGCGCGCACAGCGCCGTACCACCGGCATCCCGGTGGACCTGAACACCTGGCGTGAAATCCTGGAGGCCGGTCGCAAGCTCGGCGTGGACCCGGCCGACGTCCAGCGCGCCGCGGGCGTGGGCTGAGTGGCACGGTGGCCGGTCAGCATCTGGCGCGTCGCTGCGGCGGCGGCCGTCCTCGCAGCCGGCTTCACTGCGACATCGGGTGTCGCGTTTGCGGCGGCGGCTTTACCGGCTGCGACACGCGTCGCTGACGCATCCAGCCCGGCGGGCTCGTTCGGCGCGGCACGGGCCACCCTGAGCCTGCAGGGCGAGGTCGGTCAGGCACAGCAACTGCAGGTTCGCTACGACCGCGCGGTCGTGCCGCTCGGGCAAGCCGACGCCGGTGCGCCGGTGCGCATCGACTGCGCCGACGCATCGACCTCGAGCAGCCCCCCTGGCCAAGGCCGCTGGGCCGACGAGCGGACTTGGGTCTTCGACTTCGCCGACGTCCTGCCGCCCGGGCTGGAATGCAGCGTTCGCGCCGTCGCCGGCGACCTGCCGGGCCAGCCCCCACTGGGCCGCTTTTCGGCCGGCGGCCCGGCCGTCGTGCAGGTCCTGCCCTGGCCGGACAGCGAGATCGAGGAAGACCAGCACTTCCTGCTGCGCCTGACCGGCCCGGCCGTCGCGCGCGACGTGCTCGATCGTGTGCATTGCCGCATCGAAGGCCTGGGCGACAGGATCCCGGTGCAACTGCGCACCGGCCCCGAGCGCGAGCAGCTGTTGCGACGACAAGGACTCTGGAGTCAGGCCGACCGGGTCCTCGTCCTGGCCTGCGGACGTCCGCTGCCGGCCGCCGTGGCCATGCAACTGGTCTTCGGCCCAGGCATCGGTGCGCAGCGCACGCCTGCCGTACGCAGTACCACCGAGCAGACGTTCGACTACCGCGTCCGCCCGGCTTTCACCGCCGATGTCAGTTGCGAGCGCGAGCGTGCGCAGGCCCCTTGCCTGCCGATCCGGCCGCTGCGGGTGCAACTGTCTTCGGCCATCCCACGCGCCCAGGCCGAGGCGGTCCGGCTGAGCGGACCGATACCCGACGCCGGCGACGGCGCCAGGGCCCAAGCCATGCAGGTGCGTGCGCCGCGTGCCCTGCCCGAGGACTACGCCGAAGTCTCCCAACTGGTCTTCGACCCGCCCTTCGCCGAATCTGCGCGCTATCGGATCGAACTACCGGCACCGCTTCGTGACGTCACCGGCCGCCCACTGGCCAACGCACGCAGCTTCCCGCTGGAGATCCGCACCGGCGAGGCGCCACCGATCGCGAAGTTCGCGGCGGCGCCCTTCGGCATCCTGGAGTGGGGGCCGCAGACCGCGCTGCCGGTGACGCTGCGCCATGTGCAGTCCGAGCTGCGAAACGCCGGACAGTCGCAACCCGGCCGCGGCGAGGTGCGGGTGCGGCGCATCGACGACGAAGCCCAGGTGCTGGCATGGATGCAACGCCTGCAGCGCCACCACGAAGCCCGCCTGCCGGCGCGCGAGCTGGGGCTGCCCGAGACACAGTGGTACGACTGGCACGAGACGCAGGACCTCCGCGGGCGACCGGTCAAGCGGCGCACCGACCGCCTGGTGCACACACGCGAAGTCTCGCTTCTGGCCGACGACACCCAAGCCCGACGGCTGACGCTGCCGCAACTGGCCGGGAGCGACCCGCGACCTTCCGAGGTGGTAGGCATCGGCCTGACCGAGCCCGGCTACCACGTCGTCGAGATCGAGTCGCAGCGCCTGGGCGCCGCGCTGCTGGCCCAGCCGGCGCCGATGTACGTGCGCACGGGGGTGCTCGTCACCAACCTCGGCGTGCACTTCAAGCACGGACGGCACAGCAGCGCGGTGTGGGTGACGTCGCTGAACCGCGGCCTGCCGGTGGCCGGCGCGGACGTGACGGTACACGACTGTCTGGCGCGCGTGCTGTGGCGTGGCCGCACCGATGCCGTCGGGTTGGCACGTATCGACCAGCCGCTGGCCTTGGGCACGCAACGCTGTCCTGCCGAGGACAGCCTCTTCGTCACCGCCCGCCATGCCGGACTGGACGGCCACCGCCAGCTCGGCATCGTCTTCAGCGACTGGAACCAGGGCATCGAACCCTGGCGCTTCTCCCTGCCCAGCGCTCCGCCTGAATGGGCCCCGGCCGCGCCGGACCTGCGCGTACACACGGTCTTCGACCGCACGCTGCTGCGCGCCGGGGAAGCGGTGTCGATGAAGCACTATGCACGCCTGCAGCTCGTCGACGGCCTGGGGCTGGCCGAGCCCGGACGTCTGCCCAGCCAGATGCGCATCGTCCACGTCGGCAGCGGCGACGAATTCGTGCAGCCCATCGGGTGGGACGGCGGCGGGCGCAGCGCGTTGGCGCAGTGGAGGATCCCGAAAGCGGCTCGGCTGGGCGAGTACCGGGTCGTCCTCGAGCGGCCCGCGCCAACGGCCGGTGCCGGCGGGACGACATCGAGGGCACCCCTACCCCCGCAGGACGATGACACCGCCCCCCGCACCTGGGACGCGGGCTCCTTCCGGGTCGAGGCTTTCGAGGTGCCGCTGGTCGACGCCCGCCTGTCGGGCCCTTCGATCTCGCTGATCCGGCCACGCGAGGTCGCTTTCGACGCCCTGCTGCGCTATGCGAACGGCGGCGCTGTCGCCGACGCAGCCGTGCAACTGAGCGCGCTGCTGCGTCCAGCGTCCGTCAACTTCCCCGACCACGAAGGGTACCGATTCGATCCACCCGAAGAAGACCCACCCGCGCGCGAGGATGCGGACGACGCTCAGGAGCCGACCCGACCGACGCAGGACGCCACGGGCGTGCTCATCGCAGACCGACAGGCCGGTCGGACCGACCGGCGTGGCGCCACGCGCCTGCGCGTGCCGGTGCTGCCCGGGATCGAACGCCCGAGCGAGATCCGCGCCGAGCTCACCTACGTCGACCCGAACGGACAGTCGCAGACCGTCTCGACCATCACCCGGGTCTGGCCGTCGGCAGTGGTGCCCGGCATCAAGGCCGACGCCTGGATCGGCTCGCGCGAGCGCACCGGGTTCACGGCGCTGGCGCTGGACCGTGGCGGGCGCCCCATGCCCGGGCAGGTGCTCGAGGTGCACGCCCGCCTGCGCCAGACCCTGAGCACGCGCAAGCGTCTGGTCGGCGGCTTCTACGCCTGGGAGCACCGCACGCGCTGGGACGACCTCGGACGGGTCTGCGGCGGCCGCACCGACCGCCGGGGCCGGCTGGCCTGCGAGGTGGCGCCGGGGCGCACGGGCGAGGTCGAGCTCGTGGTCAGCGCGCGCGACAAGTCCGGGCATCTGGCGCGCGCGGCCACACGGGTCTGGATCACCGGCGCCGACGACCTGTGGTTCGAGACCTCGGACGATGACCGCATCGAGGTGCTGCCGCTGACGCGACGCGTCGAGCCGGGCCAGACCGCCCGGCTGCAGGTACGCATGCCCTTCCGTCAGGCCACAGCGCTGGTCACCGTCGAGCGCGAGGGCGTGCTCGACGCCCGCGTCGTGCCGCTGCAGGGGAAGGACCCGGTGATCGAAGTGCCGATCGGCCCGGAGGCGGCGCCCAATGCCTACGTCAGCGTGCTGGTGGTGCGCGGCCGCGTGCGTCCGGCCACCTGGGACAGCCTGCTGGCGGGCGACTGGCGCACCCCGGTGGACTGGGCGCGACGCGCCTGGGGCGCCGCCGACGTGGCGCCACCGCCCACCGCGATGGCCGATCTGGCGCGTCCGACCTTCCGCCTCGGCGTGGCAGCGCTCGAGGTGGGCACGGCACGGCACGAATTGCAGGTGCGTGTCGAGCCGCTGCAGGCGGTGCACCAGGTGCGGCAGACAGCGCGCGTGCGTGTCACGGTCACGCATGCCGGCAAGCCCGTACCGGGCGCCGAGATCGCCTTCGCGGCGGTGGACGAGGGGCTGCTCGCGCTGCAGCCCAACACCTCCTGGGACCTGCTGCAGGCCATGATGCAGCCTCGTCCGTGGAGCGTGGCCACCAGCACGGCGCAGGGCGAGGTCATCGGACGGCGCCATTACGGGCGCAAAGCCGTGGCGGCAGGCGGCGGCGGTGGCCTCGGCCACACGCGTGAGCTCTTCGACACCCTGCTGCTGTGGGCGCCACGGGTGCCGCTCGACGCGCGCGGGCAGGCGCTGATCGACGTGCCACTGAACGACGCGCTGACGAGTTTCAGCCTCGTTGCGGTGGCCGATGCACTCACGCCCGCCGAAGACGCAGGCCGTGCCGCCGCCAACCCGCAGGTGCACCGCTTCGGCACCGGAACGGCCCAAATCCGCACCACACAGGACCTGCAACTGTTGTCCGCGCTGCCGGCGCAGGTGCGAGACCACGACCGCCTGGACGCCCGGCTGACGGTGCGCAACACCACCTCCCGCGCGATGCAGGTGCAGATCACGCTGCAGGGCCGTGCCCACGGCGCCGACGGCATCGCACGGCCGCTGGACGTCCTGCCGCCGCGCCGCGTGACGATCGAGCCCGGCAGTGCGGCCGAGGTGGCCTGGGAGGTCACGGTGCCGGCCCGCGCCGAGCGCATCGTCTGGGACGCCAGTGCCGAGGAAGTGGCCGCCCAGGCGGGGGGGCGAAGACCGCCAGACGTCCGGGCACGCGACCGCCTGCGCCTGACCCAGTCAGTCAGTGCCGCGGTGCCCGAGCGGACCCTGCAGGCCACGCTGCGGCCGCTGGGTGTGGTGGAGCGCGTGCCGATCCAGACACCATCCGGGGCGCTGCGCGATGCGGGGGTGCCTCGCGGCGGCGTGTGGGTGGACCTGCTGCCGAGCCTGAGCGGCACCCTGCCCGGCCTGCGCCAGTGGTTCGAGGCCTACCCCTACACCTGCATCGAGCAACAGGTCTCACAGGCGATCGGCCTGGGGGACGCCGACCGCTGGGCACAGGTCGCCAACGAACTGTCCACCTACCTCGACGAGGACGGCCTGGCCACCTACTTCCCGAGCGCCGAAGATCAGCCCGCGCGCGGCGATGCGCGGCTCACGGCTTATCTGATCGCCAGCGCCCACGCCGCAGGCTTCGAATGGCCCGTCCCCTTGCGCGACCGCATGCTCGACGGCCTGGAGGCCTTCGTCGAAGGCCGCGTGACGCGACGCGTCTGGTCGCCCGTCCCGGACCTGGACGTCCGACGCCTGGCGGCGATCGAGGCGCTGTCGCGCCACGGCCGGGCCCGGGCGGGGATGATCGACACGCTGCGCGTGCAGCCGGCGCGCTGGCCGAGTGCCGCACTCATCGACTGGCTGCAGATCCTGCGCCGCGTGCCCGAGATCCCGGAACGGCAGCGCCGCCTCGACGAGGCCACCCGGCTGCTGCGGGCCCGAGTGGTCGGCACGGCCGGCACGCTGCGGCTGCAGTCGGGCGAAGGCGACCTCTGGTGGTGGCTGATGGACAGCGCCGACACCAACGGCGCGCGGCTGCTTCTGGCGGCGATGGACGACCCGGCCTGGTTCGACGATGTGCCGCGACTGCTGCTGGGCCACCTGGCGGCGCAACGCCGCGGCGCCTGGGACACGACGACGGCCAACGCCTGGACGGCGATCGCGCTGGCACGCCATGCCGCACGCTTCGAAGCCGTGCCGGTCGGGGGACGCACGACCGCGACGACGTTTGACGCGCCGGGCATCCGGAACATGCCAGGTGGCGACGCGGAAGTCGCCCGGGATCGCACCCCGGCACCTGCGCCCGCGCGCCTGGACTGGTCCGCCACGCCGCAGGGCGGGCGTCTGACGCTGCCCTGGCCCGTGGACGCGGGCACGCTGGAGGTGCAACACGAAGGCCCCGGCCGCCCCTGGCTGCTGCTGCAGACCCGCGCCGCAGTGGCCACCACGCAGCCTGTGCGCGCGGGCTACGCACTCACCCGGGAGCTGATCCCGGTCCAGCAGCGCGTCCCGCCCCACTGGTCGCGTGGCGACCTGGTGCGCGTGCGACTGACGGTGCAGGCCAGCCAGACGCGCAACTGGGTCGCCGTCAGCGACCCGCTGCCGCCGGGCGCGACGGTGCTGGGCGGCGGCCTGGCACGGGACAGCGAGATCGCCCTGCGCGGGCAACGCGACGAAGGCAGCGCCTGGGTCGCCTTCGACGAACGCAGCGCGAACACCTTCCGGCGTTACTACGAACTGCTGCCGCGCGGTCGGCATGTTGTCGAATACACGCTGCGCTTGAACCAGTCGGGTGACTTCGGCCTGCCGCCCACGCGTGCCGAGGCGATGTACCTGCCCGACGTGTACGGGGAATGGCCGAATGGGGTCTGGACGGTGCGACCCTGAGGCACCTCGACGGCCACGTCGGCTGTCGATGATGCGCGGCCTGCTGCGCCTGGTGCTCGGGCTGGTGCTGTGCGCTGCCGTCGGCGCGACCGACCTGCCACCGCTTCCGGATTTCGAGACCGTCCGCGCCGCGCACCGCCCATCGGACGTGACCGTGGTCGACCGGCACGGCGTGCCGGTGCAGACCCTGCGCACGGACCCGCTGGTGCGACGACTGGGCTGGGTTGCGCTGGACCGCATCTCGCCTGCCCTGCAACAGGCGCTGGTGCTCGGTGAGGACCGCCGCTTCTGGTCGCACGGCGGGGTCGACTGGGCGGCCGTCGCGCGCGGCGCCTTCGCGACCGTCTGGCACCAGCGCACGCAGGGGGCCTCGACGCTGACCATGCAGCTGGCGGGGCTGCTGGACCCGGCACTGGCGCGTCCGCCCGGAGGACGCAGCCTGAAGCAGAAGTTCGACCAGATCGCCGCTGCCCGCACGCTCGAGTCGCGCTGGCGCAAGGACCAGATCCTCGAGGCCTACCTGAACCTGGTGCCGCTGCGCAGTGAGCTCGTGGGCATCGGCGCGCTGTCGCAGACGCTGTTCGGCAAGCATCCCGACGGGCTGGACGCGCGGGAAGCCGCCATCACGGCCGCACTGGTGCGCGGGCCCAACGCCTCTGCCACGACCGTCGGCGATCGCGCCTGCGATCTGCTGCAGCGCATGGAGCGCGACTGCGGCGATGTCCGCGGGCTGGCCGCGATCGCGCTGATGCGCCGCGGCGGGATGGCGCTGGGTGAGCAAATCGCGCCGCATTTCGCGCGCCAGGTGGTCGATGCGGACTCGCCACCGATCGTGCGCACGACGCTGGACGCACGGCTGCAGCGGCTGGCCACGCGCCTGCTGAAGCACAGGCTGGCCGAAGGAGCAGGACAGCACGTCGAGGACGGTGCCGTCGTCGTGCTCGACAACGCGACCGGCGAGGTGCTGGCCTGGGTGGGTTCGGTCGGCGGGCCGTCCTCGGCCCGACATGTCGACGCCGTGCTGGCCCGCCGACAACCCGGCTCCACGATCAAGCCCTTCGTCTACGCCCTGGCCTTCGAACGACGTCTGATCACGCCGGCCAGCCTGCTGCACGATGCGCCGACACAGGTACAGGCCGGCGCCGGCCTGTACCGGCCACGCAATTACGACGGCGCCTACCGCGGGTGGGTCAGCGCACGCAGCGCACTCGCGTCCAGCCTGAACGTGCCGGCGCTGCGGGTGAGCGTACTCCTGCCACCGGAGTCCTTGTTCGAGCGCCTGAACGACCTGGGCCTGGACCTGCCGGAGACCGGCGGCTTCCACGGACACGCACTGGCGCTGGGCAGCGCCGAGGTCACGCTGCTGGCGCTGACCAACGCCTACCGCACCCTGGCCCGGGGAGGTCGCCACACTCCAGCGCGACTGCGTCCGGACGCACGCGTGCGGCCGTCGACGCAGGTGATCGAGCCCGGCGTCGCCTTTCTGGTCGGCGACATCCTGGCAGACCCGGCCGCGCGTGCCAGGGGCTTCGGACTGGACAACGCCCTCGTCACGCGCGGTTACGCAGCGGTCAAGACTGGCACCAGCCAGGACATGCGCGACAACTGGTGCATCGGCTACACCGACCGTCACACCGTGGGCGTGTGGGTCGGCAATGCGAGCGGGGCCCCGATGCGCGGGGTCAGCGGGGTCAGCGGCGCGGCGCCGGTGTGGCAAGCGCTGGTGCGATCGCTCCAGGCGTCGCATGGGTCACAGGCGCCGACGCCGCCCGCCGGGCTGCAGCGCGTGCGCCTGCCAGCCGACCCGATCACACGGGAGCCCGCGCGAACCGAGTTCCTGCTGGCGGGCACGACGCCGCCACAGCCGGTCGGCGCCGGGATCGAGCCGGTCGCTACGTTCTCCGCCAGACCGCCCGGCGCGCCGCTGGGCATCCGGCATCCCGTGGACGGCAGCGTCTACGCCATCGACCCGGACATCCCGGCGCACGCGCAGCGCCTGCGCTTCGAGGGCCGCCCGGGCACCTGGGTACTCAACGGCCGACGGCTGGGGACAGGAGCGCAGTGGGACTGGGCGCCTGAGCCTGGACACCATGTGCTGAGGCTCGAATTCGACAGGTCGTCGACGGTGCAGGAAATCCGCTTCGAAGTCCGCCCTGCCAGCCCGACCGGCCGTTGAAGACCGAGCCGGGGCCTGCACCGCTCGCGCTGGGCCCGCCGGGCCACGGGCGATGCGCAGCCCGTGCGTCGAACCTGCGGACCGACCGATCACCCGCGGGGCTCGGCCTTCCGGCCCGACTGGCGGTCGCGGCCGGGGTGGAGGGGCCCGTATACTCCGGATTTCCTTCCTGGCAGGCTCGGTCGACGATCTCCACCGACGCTCGAACGGCCGCCTGCTGCGCACCATGACCAAGTACGTCTTCGTCACCGGCGGCGTCGTGTCCTCGCTCGGCAAGGGCATCGCGGCGGCGTCCCTGGCCGCGATCCTCGAATCCCGCGGCCTGAAGGTCACCCTCGTCAAGCTCGACCCCTACCTCAACGTCGACCCGGGCACGATGAGCCCGTTCCAGCACGGTGAGGTCTTCGTCACCGACGACGGCGCCGAGACCGACCTGGACCTGGGCCACTACGAGCGCTTCATCACCACGCGGATGAAGCGCACGAACAACTTCACCACCGGCCAGATCTACAAGAGCGTGCTCGAGAAGGAGCGCCGCGGCGACTACCTCGGCAAGACGGTGCAGGTGATTCCCCACGTCACCAACGAGATCCAGGAGTTCGTGCAGCGCGGGGCCAACGGCGTGGACGTCGCCATCGTCGAGATCGGCGGCACGGTGGGCGACATCGAATCCCTGCCCTTCCTGGAGGCGGTGCG
>CAZFVH010000049.1:0-4610 GCA_964522465.1 uncultured Rubrivivax sp.
CCTCGATGTCGACGAAGCTCTTCTCGTCGAAGTTCTTCGGGTCGACAACCGTGCTGTGGATGTTGGTGAAGACCTTGAACTCGCGCGCGCAGCGGATGTCGTAGCCGTAGCTGGAGGTGCCGTAGCTGACGATGCGGTGGCCGTCGGCCGCATGCCGCACCTGACCTGGCTCGTAGGGCTCGATCATCCCGTGCTGCTCGGCCATGCGGCGGATCCAGCGGTCGCTCTTGATGCTCACGGTCGGTCCTCGCGGTTCACCAGGTCGGGGCAAGCGCCCAGCCCCCCGGCGGGGCACCAGGGTCGGGGATTCTAGGACCGGGCACACGGGTGTCGCTCCTGCGCACGGCGCAGGAGGACAGCCTCCGGCGGCTCTCCTCTACAGCCGGGGCAACGGCGCAGCGTCGAAGCGCTCGGCGCCGCAGTAGCACAGGAACTGGCGGTTCGCGGCGCGGCCGAACAGCGTCATGCCCAGGCGCTGCGCCATCTCGTGGCCCATGGCCGTCACGCCGTTGCGCGAGACGATGATGGGCACGCCGATGCGCGCGGCCTTCAGCACCATCTCGCTGGTCAGGCGACCGGTCGTGTAGAGCACCTTGTCGGCACCGGCAACGGCGTGCATCGCCATCCACCCGCTGATCGTGTCGACCGCGTTGTGGCGCCCGACGTCCTCGACCGCGATCAGCATCCGCGCGTCCTGGAACAGCGCGCAGCCGTGCACCGAGCCGGCCCGCTTGTGGATGCTGTCTCGCAGACGCATGGCCTCCAGCACCGCCAGCAGCGTGTCTTGATCGATCCGGGCCTGGCGCGCATCGGGCAGCACGATGGAGGCGGTCTGGACCATCAGGTCGCCGAAAACCGTGCCCTGGCCGCAGCCCGTGGTGACCACGCGCGTCGTCGTGCGCTCCTCCAGCCGGGCGATGCCGCTGCGCGTGCGCACCGCGGCCGCCCCCACCTCCCAGTCCACCGTCACCGACTCGATCTCGGTCACGTCGTCGATCAGCCGCTGGTTGCACAGGTAACCCAGCACCAGCCACTCGGGCATCGCGCCCAGCGTCATCAGGGTCACGAGCTCGCGTCGGTCGACAAAGACCGTCAGCGGCCGCTCGGCGGGGATCGCGATGCGGCGCCGCTGGCCCGAGGCGTCGACCACGTCGATCTCACGCAACAGCTCGCAGCGGGCATCGGTCAGCCGCGGCGCGCCAGCCACCGGCGCGAGCTGCACATGGACCGAGGCCCCCGGCACGCCGGCGCCGGCTTCGGGGCCCGGATCCCCCATGCTGGCGGCGCGCGGGAGATCCTGGCGGGCACCATCGCGCAGCGTCGATCGACGCCGTCCCCGGGCCGAATCGGCTGGCGCAGGCGCGAGCTCCAGGAGATCCGGTGCTTCGATGTCCAGGCAAGCGTCCATGGCGATATCCACTGGCTACAGCCGCTCGACGGTTCGACGGTTCGACGGTTCGACGTCTCAGGCCGGCTCGGGCGTCAGCGCCCCCGCCAGCACCTGCCCACGCCCGAAGCTGCCGCCGGCGGGCGCCGTGCCACCCGGGCTGACGCGCACCGCGCAGTACTTGAACTCCGGGATCTTGGCCACCGGGTCCAGCGCCGGGTTGGTCAGCCGGTTGATCGCCGCCTCGGCCCAGCAGAAGGCGACGAAGACCGCACCCTCGGGCGTGCCCTCGTCGGCGCGAGCGTACAGGCTGACCTCGCCGCGGCGCGAGGCCACCGTCAGCAGTTCGCCCGGGCGGATGCCCAGGCGCTCGAGTTCCAGCGGGTGCACCAGCGCGACCGGATCGGGCTCGATCGCATCCAGCACCGCGCTGCGCCGCGTCATGCTGCCGGTGTGCCAGTGCTCGAGCTGCCGCCCGGTGATCAGCACCAGCGGGTACTCGGCATCGGGCCGCTCGGCCGCCGGCACGATGTCGGCCGGCACGAAGCGTGCGCGCCCCCCGGGCCGAGGGAAGTGGTCGGTGAAGACCACCGGCTCGCCGGGGTCGCCCTCCTGCTCGCAGGGATAGGTGACGGCGCCATCGCGCTGCAGCCGCGCCCAGGTGATGCCGGCGATGCTGGGCATCATGCGGCGCATCTCGTCGAACACCCGCTCCACCGCCACCGTGCAGTCGGCGGGCATGGCGCCATAGCCGCTCCAGTCGAGCCCGAGCTCGGCCGCCATCGCGGTCAGGATCCACAGGTCCTGGCGCGCCTGCCCTGGCAGGCTCAGCGCCTGCCGGCCCAGTTGCACGATGCGGTCGGTGTTCGTGAAGGTGCCGGTCTTCTCGGCGAAGGCCGATGCCGGCAGCACGACGTCGGCCAGGCAGGCGGTCTCGGTCAGGAAGAGATCCTGCACCACCAGCATGTCCAGCTTCGACAGCGCCTCGCGCGCATGGTTGGCGTCCGGGTCGCTCATCGCCGGGTTCTCGCCCATCACGAACATGCCGTGCAGGCGGCCGGCGAGGATGGCGTCCATGACCTCGACCACGGTCAGCCCCGGGGCGGCGTCGAGCCGCTGCTCGGGTACGCCCCAGACCTCGGCTGCCAGCGCGCGCGCCGGCGCATGATCGACGCGGTGGTAGTCGGGGTACATCATCGGGATCAGCCCGGCGTCGGACGCGCCCTGCACGTTGTTCTGCCCGCGCAGCGGGTGCAGCCCCGTGCCCGGGCGGCCGATCTGGCCCGTCATCAGCGCCAGCGCGATCAGGCAGCGCGCGTTGTCGGTGCCGTGCACGTGCTGGCTGACGCCCATGCCCCACAGGATCATCGAGGCCTTGCTCGTGGCGTACAGGCGCGCCACCTCGCGGATGGTGCCGGCGTCGATGCCGCACAGCGGCGCCATGGCCTCGGGGCTGTAGCCGCGCACGTTGTCGCGCAGCGCCTCGAAACCTTCGGTGCGGGCGTCGATGAAGGCCTGGTCGACCAGGCCCTCCTCGACGATGACATGCATCATCGCGTTCAGCAGCGCGACGTCGGTGTCGGGCTTGAACTGCAGCACGTGGCTGGCGTGGCGGCACAGCTCGCTGCGCCGCGGGTCCATCACGACGAGCTTCGTGCCGCGGCGCACCGCGTTCTTGATCCAGGTGGCGGCCACCGGGTGGTTGACCACGGGATTGGCGCCGATGACGATGACGCACTCGGCCTGCGCCACGTCCATCACCGGGTTGCTCACCGCGCCGGAGCCGATGCCCTCGAGCAGCGCGGCCACGCTGGAGGCGTGGCACAGGCGGGTGCAGTGGTCGACGTTGTTGCTGCCGAAGCCCAGGCGCACCAGCTTCTGGAACAGGTAGGCCTCCTCGTTGCTGCCCTTGGCCGAGCCGAACCCGGCCAGCGCCTTCGGCCCGCGCTCGTCGCGGATGCGGCGCAGCGCGCCGCCGGCCCGGGACAGCGCCTCCTCCCAGGTGGCCTCGCGGAACCAGGTGCGCGCCACCGCCGGGTCGAGCGCGAGCGCCGGGTCCTTGGGCGCGCCGGGCAGGCGGATCAGCGGCGCCGTCAGGCGCTGCGGGTGGCGTGCGTAGTCGAAGCCATACCGGCCCTTCACGCACAGGCGGCCCTGATTGGCGGGGCCGTTGCGGCCCTCCACGTAGACAATGCGGTCGGGCGGGGCGGCGCCTGCGCTGGCAACTGCGTTGGCTGCTACGCTGGCTGCTATGCAGGTCGATGAATCGGGTGGTGCATCCGCTGATGCATCGCTCGGCCCGGCTGCCGCGTACACCGCATCGGACGCCACATCTGAAGCGGCATTCGACACCGCCGCCGCCCCGGACGTCGACGGCGCCTCCGTGGCGTCGGCCACGTGATAGGTGAGCTGGCAGCCCACGCCGCAATACGGGCAGACACTGTCGACACGACGCGTGACCGGCTGCAGCGCGGCGTCGCGCGCCGGCGCCAGCGCACCGGTCGGGCAGGCCTGCACGCATTCACCGCAGGCCACGCAGGTGGACGCGCCCATCGGGTCGTCCATGTCGAAGACGATCTTCGCGTGGGGGCCGCGCAGCGCCAGGCCGATGACGTCGTTGGCCTGCTCGTCGCGGCAGGCGCGCAGGCAGCGCGTGCACTGGATGCATGCGTCCAGGTTCACCGCGATCGCCGGGTGCGAGAGGTCGGCAGCGGGCGCCTCCTCGGGTGCGCGGGACGGGAAGCGCGGCAGCCCCACGCCCAGCCGCGCCGACCACTGGTCGACCTCGTTGTCGCGCGTGTGGCGCGCCTCGGGCAGGTCGGACTGCAGCAACTCCAGCACCAGGCGCTGCGAGGTGCGGGCACGCTCGCTCGTCGTCGAGACCTTCATGCCCTCGGCGGCGCGACGGCAGCACGAGGCGGCGAGCGTGCGCTCACCGGCAACCTCGACGACGCAGGCGCGGCAGTTGCCCGCGGGCTCGAGACCCGGCGTCCAGCACAGGTGCGGCACCTCGATGCCCTCGCGCCGCGCGACCTCGATCAGCGTCTCGTCGGCGCGGGCACGCACGGCGCGGCCGTCGATCTCAAGCCCGACCTCAGGGGCCTGCAGCAGCGCGCGCTCGGCGCGGGTGATGGCGTTCATCGCGGTACTCCTCCTTGGCCCGGCCGGCGGTCGGGCGGCCTCATAGGCCCGCCGCGCCCCGCGCAGGGCCTGTTCGACATCG
>CAZFVH010000049.1:4710-29899 GCA_964522465.1 uncultured Rubrivivax sp.
CCCAGGCCGCAGATCGAGGCGTCTCGCATCACCTGCGAGAGCTCGCGCAGCAGCGGCTCGTCCCACGCGGGCTCGGCCATCAACAGCCCGGCCTTGGCCGTGCCCACGCGGCAGGGCGTGCACTGGCCGCAGGACTCGTCCTCGAAGAAGCGCATCACGTTACGCGCCGCGTCTACCGCGCGGTCGCAGTGCGTGGCGCTGCGCGTGAGCACCACCACCGCGGCCGAGCCGATGAAGCCCCCGTGCGGCTGCAGCGTGTCGAAGTCCAGCGGCACGTCGGCCAGGCTGGCAGGGAAGATGCCGCCCGAGGCGCCGCCAGGCAGGTAGCCGTAGAGCTCGTGGCCCTCGGGCAGGCCGCCGCAGTACTCGTCGACCAGCTCGCGCAGCGTGATGCCGGCCGGCGCCAGCTTGACGCCCGGCTCGCGCACCCGCCCGCTGACGCTGAAGGCACGCAGGCCCTTGCGCCCGTGGCGCCCGTGCGCGGCGAAGGCCTCGGGGCCGCGCTCGACGATGTCGCGCACCCAGTGCAGGGTCTCGACGTTGTGCTCGAGCGTGGGCCGGCCGAACAGCCCGACCTCAGCGACGTAGGGCGGGCGCAGCCGCGGCAGGCCGCGCCGGCCCTCGATCGACTCGATCATGGCCGACTCCTCGCCGCAGATGTAGGCCCCGGCGCCGCGCCGCAGCTCGATGCGCGGCAGCGCCCAGGCCGCGCCCGCGGGCAGCGGCGGCGCGGCCTGCAGCCGCGCGAGCTCGCGCTCGAGCAGGGCGCGCAGGCCGTGGTACTCGTCACGCAGGTAGATCCATACCGCCTCGATGCCCACGGCCCAGGCGGCAATCAACATGCCCTCGAGCGAGCGGTGCGGGTCGCGCTCGAGGGTCCAGCGGTCCTTGAAGGTGCCGGGCTCGCCCTCGTCGATGTTGACCGCCATGTGGCGCGGCCCGGGAAAGCCGCGCACGATGCGCCACTTGCGCCCGGCCGGGAACCCCGCGCCGCCCAGGCCGCGCAGGCCGGCGTGCTCGAGCGCGGCGATCACCTCGTCGGCGCTGCGCCGCCCGGTGACGCAGTCGGTCAGCAGCGCGTAGCCGCCGCCGGCGCGGTAGGCGTCGTAGTCGACAGCCGATGCGGGCGGCACGTCGAAGCGTGCGTCGGCGCGCAGCGCTTCTTCAGCCGCCACGGCCACACCCTCGGGCGTCGCCCGCGCCAACGGCCGCTGGTGCACGGCCACGGCGGGCGCCTGCTCGCAGCGACCGATGCACGGCGCGGGGATGACACGCACCTCGGCGCCCAGGATCTGCGGCAGGCGCTGCAGCAATTCGCGCGCGCCGGCGAGCTCGCACGACAGGCCGTCGCACACACGCACGGTCAGCGCCGGCGCGGCCGGCACCGCACCTTCCGGCCCCTCGCGCACGATGTCGAAGTGGTGGTAGAAGCTCGCGACCTCGTAGACCTCGGTCTGCGACAGGCCCATGGCCTGGGCCAGCGCGGCGAGGTGCGGCGTGCCGAGCTGGCCGTGCGCATCGTTGAGGCGGTGCAGGTACTCGATCAACAGGTCGCGCCGAAGCGGCCCTTCGCCCACGAGGGCACGCACCTCGGCGAGGGCGCGCGGGTCCACCCGCCGGCCCTTGGGCGCTTCGCGCCGGCGCTGGCGGCCTGCAGGCGACGCTGCTGCAGGCGCCCCCGCGACGGTCGGCACGATGGGGATCACGGTTCGGGTGGTCACGGCGGCATCGGTCACGGCTGGTGGCTCTGCGGGATCAGGGGTGAGGGTCTTCGCCGGGTGTGGAAGGGCCGCGGCCCCCCCTGCGCAGCGCCCTGCTCTTGCGCAGCGCGACATGACAGGCGGCGCCGCGCGCGATACCCCGACGTCACGACATGATGCGCGGCCGGCCTGCCCGCCGTCCAATGGAATCTGCAAACCCCTCCATTCGCGGAACTGATCAGCCGCCGAACGTGCCGCTGACCGCTCGGGCCTGCGCCAGCCACTGCGGACTGCGCGCGAGTTCCACAGCCGCCTGCAGCGCGCGTGATGGCCGCCCCGCCGACAGCACCATCAGGCCGATTCCCGTGCGCAGCTCCGGCTCCACCAGCGGACGCACGGTCAGGCCCGGCTCCTGGGGCAGGGTCGCCACGAGCGCCCCGGGCAGCACGGCCGCCAGGCCACCGGTGCGCACCGCCACCGCCAGGGCCAGGACCGAGTCGGTCTCGATCACAGGCCTGACCTGACAGCCCAGACGACGGAACACCGCGTCGACGAGCGCACGGTGATGCATCTCGGGCGTGAGCAGGCACAGCGCGCGCGTGGCCGCCTCGGCCCAGGTCGACGGCGCGCTCGCAAGCGCCACCTCGCCCTGGCCCGGCCGCACAGGGGAATCCTGTGTCGGCGCAGCCTCGACCAGATAGTGGTGTTCCTCGTACTGCAGCCAGACGTCGAGCCTGCCGTTGGCAGCAGACCGGTCGACGAAGCCGAAGGCCAGATCGAGGGTCAGATCCTCCAGACCGGTCTCCAGGTCTTGTGAGGACAGCGAGCGCAACTGCGGCGCAAGGCCTGGGTGGGCGGCGACGACGGCCGCGCAGAAGCGAGCGGCCACGGGCACGGCGGTGGGCACCGCCCCCACGCTCAGCCGGCCCACGGGCCGGGCCACGGCACTGGCCAGCGATTGCGCGAGGACCTCCTGCTCGTGCAACACACGGTGCGCGGCGGCCAGAACCTGCTGCCCTTCGGCCGTCAGCCCCTCGAAGGCCCGCCCTCGACGCACGATGGCCACACCGAAATGCGACTCGAGCGCTCGCAGCGCATTGGACAGGGCCGGCTGGGTGATGTGACAAGCCGCCGCCGCACGGCCGAAATGCCGGTGCTGGGCCAGCGCGACGAGATAGCGGTAACCATCGAACAGGTTCACAGACCACAGGGTAGCGCAGCGTGCGCATCTGCAACCCGGCCACGACATCGATTTGTCAACTTCGCGCGATAGCATCGGGCGTCAACCTTTGGGGAATTCAACGATGCAAAGCCTGACCTCCTCTCGTCGCCGCTTCCTGCAGATCTCCTGCGGACTGGGTGCCACGATGGCACTGCCCGCCCTGGCCGCGACCTACCCCGAGCGCGCGGTGCGCATCGTCGTGCCCTTCGCGGCGGGCGCGGGCACCGACGCCATGGGCCGCCTGCTGGCGCAGAAGCTCGGTGAGCTGCTGGGCGGACAGTTCATCGTCGAGAACCGCACCGGGGCGTCGGGCGCGATCGGCACCCAGCATGTGGCTCAGGCCGCCGCCGACGGGCACACGCTGCTGCTCGTGGCCGCGCCCTTCACCACGGTGGCCGCGGTACTGGCTCAGCCGACCTACGACCCGGTACGTGACTTCACTCCGGTAGGCATGGTCGCCCAGGGCCCGCTGCTGTGGGCCTGCAACAAGGACCTGCCGGTATCCAACCTGCGCGAACTGGTCGACCTGGCGCGCGCACAACCCGGCAAGCTGAACTACGCCTCTGCAGGGGCCGGCGGCATCAACCACCTGGTGCTGGAGATGCTCAAGGCGCGCGCCGGGGTGGACATCGCGCACATCCCCTACCGCGGGATCGCGCCCGCCACGCTCGACATGATCTCCGGGCAGGTGCAGGTGCTCACGGGCACCATCCCCGCGCTGGCGCCTTTCGTGCGCGACGGACGCGTCAAGGCACTGGCGGTCACCACCTCTCGACGCACGTCGACGCTGCCGGACGTGCCGAGCATGGCGGAATCAGGCCTGGATGGCTTCGACGTGACGAACTATTTCGGGCTGGTCGGCCCGAAGGGGCTGCCCGCACCCATCGTCGAGACGTTGAATGCGGCGGTGCGCAAGATCGTCGAGATGCCTGACGTGCAAGCGCGCTTCAAGAGCGACGCCCTCGAAGCCGCCACCGGCCCGGCGGCCTCGCTCGGGCAGTTCGTCAGCCGCGACTTCCAAAGCTGGCGCACGCTGGTGGCGGCGCAGAACCTGAAGCTCGAGAAGGTCTGACGGAAGGCGGGGCGATCACGGGCGCGGGAACGGGCCGCCCGCCCAGCCTTTCCCGGCTGGACGGTCGGCCGAGCCTCAGCCCCAGACCTCCTGCGCCGTCTCGATCACCAGCGCCAGCTTGCGCCGCTGGTCCTCGACGGCGATGTTGTTGCCGTGCACCGTGCTGGAGAAGCCGCACTGCGGGCTCAGCGCCAGTTGCTCCAGCGGGGCGTAGCGTGCCGCTTCCTCGATCCGGCGCTTGAGCGCGTCCTTGGTCTCGAGCGCACCGAACTTCGTCGTCACCAGACCGAGCACGACGATCTTGCCCTTGGGCAGGAAGCGCAGCGGGCGGAAGTCACCCGAGCGCTCGTCGTCGTACTCGAGGAAGAAGGCGTCCAGGTTCATCTTCGACAGCAGCGCCTCGGCCACCGGCTCGTAATTGCCGGCCGCTGCGTGCGTGCTCTTGAAGTTGCCGCGGCACAGGTGCACCCCCAGCGTCATGCCCGCGGGCTTGTGCGCCACCACCTTGTTGATGAAGTCGGCATAGCGGTAGGGCAGCTCGTTCGGGTCGTCGCCCCGCTGGCGCGCGGCCTCGCGCATCTTCTCGTCGCACAGGTAGGCGAGATTGGTGTCGTCCATCTGCACGTAGGTGCAGCCGGCATCGGCCAAGGACTTCAGCTCGGCGCCGTAGGCGGCCGCGACATCGTCGTAGAACACTGGGTCGAGTTCGGGGTAGGCCTGGCGGCTGATGCCAGCGCGCCCGCCGCGGAAGTGCAGCATCGTCGGCGAGGGGATCGTCACCTTGGGCACCAGACCGGGCCGCCCCAGGGCCTCGACCCGGGCCTTGAGGTACTGGAAGTCGGCCAGCTGGATGTCCTTGACGTGGCGGACCTTGTCGACCACCTTGATCACCGGCGGCGCCAGCGCCACGGTGCCGTCGCCCTTGAGCACCGACACCGGGATGTCGGTCTGCACACCGCCGAGCTGCTCGAGGAAGTCGATGTGGAAGTAAGTGCGGCGGAACTCGCCGTCGGTGATCGCCTGCAGCCCGACGTCGGCCTGGAAGCGGACAATCTCGTCGATGGCGCGGTCCTCGACCTCTCGCAGTTGCTCGGCCGTGATCTCGCCCCTGGCCTTGCGATCCCGGGCCTCGAGCAGATAGGCCGGACGCAGGAAGCTGCCGACGTGATCGGCGCGGAACGGGGGCGTGGTGCGTGTCGTCATGATGGAACGATGGTTGTCGGAAGGGGGATCAGGCGGCTGCGGCGCCTTCGCGCGCCTGTCTCCATGCCACCAGCTTGCGCATGTGGCGCATGGACAGCTGATGCGCGTGGATCAGGCCAAGCACGCCGTTGCGATGGAAATCGACGACCTGGGCGTCGGGCAGCGCGGCCAGACGGGCCTCGTCAATCGACATGAAGCCCTCGACGGACACCTTGCGCCCGTCCGGCAAGGTGGCATCGAAGCGCATGTCCGACAGCAGCCCGGCATCGAGCAGCAGCCGGCCGAAGGACCGCGTGCGCTGGATCTCGGACTCCAGCCGCTCGAGCTGGGTGCGCAGACCCGCCAGGTAGTCCGTGGGCTGACCCTGCTCGTCGAACAGGGCTGTGCCCGACTCGCGGGACCACCCCTCGAAGGCCTCGTCGATGACGACTGCCACGCGGGTGTCGTCGACCCGAGCGATGCCGAAGGGGTAGGCCTGCATCAGCGCAGGGATGTAATCCACACGCCAGCGTCCGCCCTCGACGTACAGGTTTTCCTTCTCCGTGAGGCCGAACACGGCCACCGGCGCCACCTGGCGCTGGCCCTGAGGGTCGTTGCCGGCGTTGACGAAGACGATCGGGTAGTGGGCGCAGGCGTCGGCGAACTCGGCCGAGGCGATGAACATCGCGTTCAGGTCGCGCGCCACGGACGCGTCGCGCGAAGCGGGCAGGATACGCAGGTCTCGATGGGCGCTGCGGTCCACCGCCACGGGTTTGCGGTACAGCAGAGGATGGATCATGGCTTCACTCCCGGTGGGCGATGGCCGTCACGAGAACCTTGTCGACTCGTTTGCCATCCATGTCGACGACCTCGAAACGCCAGCCACCCCATTCGACCGCATCGGTGACCTCGGGCAGGCGACCGAGCAACAGCATGATCATGCCAGCCAGCGTGTTGTAGCGGCCGCGATCTTCCTCGGGGAGTTCCCGCAGCTCGAGCCGGTCCTTCATCTCCGGCACGGGGATGAGGCCATCCATCAGCCAGCTGCCGTCCTCGCGCCGCACCGCCCAGGCGTCCTCGCCGGCGGGAACGGGGAACTCGCCGGTGATGGCCTCCAGCACGTCACGTTCGGTGATCAAGCCCTGCACCGCGCCGTACTCATCCACGACGAAAACCAGTTCGGTCGCCGAGGCGCGCAGGTGGTCGAGGAGTTCCATCCCCGTCAACGTCTCGGGCACGAACACCGGCGCCTGCAGGTGGTCGGCCAGTCGGACTTCCCGGCCCTGCAGGGCCGGGGCGACGAGGCGGTGGGCAGGCAGGACGCCGATCACGTCGTCCAGCCCCGCGCGGCACACCGGGTAGCGAGAGTGCCCGGCCTCGGCCATGCGCTCGAGCGTCTGCTCGAGCGGCGCATTCACATCCAGCCAGGCGATCTCGGCGCGCGGGATCATCATCGAGCCGATCTGCCGGTCGTCCAGGCGGAAGACGTTGCGCACCATCTGGTGCTCCTGCGCCTCGATCACGCCGGCGTCGACGCCTTCTTCCAGGCTGGCCGCGATCTCTTCTTCGGTGACGCTGCGCACGGTGCGGCCGTGCAGGCCCAGCAAGCGCAGGATGCCCTCGGTGCTGGCGCCCAGCAACTTGACGAAGGGCCGCGTAGCGGCGGACAACCAGTTCATCGGCGCGGCGACCAGGCGTGCCACCGTCTCAGGGAACATCTGCCCGATGCGTTTGGGCACGAGTTCGCCGAAGATGATCGTCAGGAAGGTGATGCTCACCACGACGATGGCCGTGGCGGCGATCTCTGCGACATCGTCGTCGACATCGATCACACCATCCAGCCACAACGCCAGGGGCCGAGAGAACGCGGCCTCTCCGACAATGCCGTTGAGGATGCCGATCGAGGTGATCCCGATCTGCACCGTGGACAGGAACTTCGTCGGATTCTCGTGCAGGTCCATCGCGGCCTGCGCACCGGGCTCACCGGATTCGACCATGACCTGCAGCCGCGCCTTGCGGCTGGCCGTCAGGGCCATCTCAGACATCGCGAAGGCGCCGTTGAGAAGGATCAGGAAGGCAAGTAAGGCAACGTCCATGCGCGCCGCTCAGTGGGGCGGTGGCGAAACAAAAAGGCCCCGAGAGTAGCAGAATCCGCGCCATGATCCTGCTGATCGGTGACATCCAGGGCTGCCGCGACGCCTTCGATCGCCTCCTCGAGACCTGCGGCTTCTCGCCCTCGCGCGACCGTCTGGTCGCGCTTGGCGATCTGGTCAACCGCGGGCCGGCGTCGTTGCAGGTGCTGCGGCGCCTGCGCGAACTCGAGGGCTCGGCGCGCTGCCTGCTGGGCAATCACGACCTGCACCTGCTGGCCACGGCACATGGTGTGCGCCCGCCACACCGCAGCGACACGCTCGACGAGATCCTGCACGCCCCGGACCGGGCGGGCTGCATCGAGTGGCTGTGCACACAACCGCTGGCGCTTCAGGAGTCGGGCTGGCTGTGCGTGCATGCCGGCGTTGACCCGGCCTGGAACGCCACGCAGACCCTGACGCTGGCACAGGAAGTACAAAGCCTTCTGCGGGGCCCTGACCTGGACGAGTTCCTGCACCGCATGTACGGCAGCGAACCGACGCGCTGGGACGACGCATTGCAGGGCATCCCTCGCGCCCGTCACATCGTCGACGCGCTCACGCGCATCCGCTTCTGCGCACCCGACGGGACGCTGGACCTGGTCACCAAGGAAGGCGCCGATGCCGCCCCGCCAGGTCACCGCCCCTGGTTCGACATGCCGGGCCGACGCACGGCAGGCACCCCGATCGCGTTCGGCCACTGGAGCACCCTGGGTCTGATTGACCGCCCCGACCTGCTCGGTCTCGACACCGGCTGCGTCTGGGGCCGCGAACTCACCGCCGCGCGCGTGGATGGCGGCCGGCGCGAGATCGTCCAGGTCCGCTGCGACCGGGCCGCCGGGTGAGACACAATCCAAGCAATCTTCAACGGAAGCGTGGCCGAGCGGTTGAAGGCACCGGTCTTGAAAACCGGCAACCCGCAAGGGTTCGTGGGTTCGAATCCCACCGCTTCCGCCATCCTCTGCTCAAACGGATGGGACTTCAGGCGGGCCACCCCATCAACACGCCCGTCACCTGAAAGAAAACGCGGGGCATCCGTAGGTTCGATGACGCCGTGGCAGCCACGTGGAGGTCTCGTTGTCCGAACGGATCAGAACCTGTAGCTGAGCCCGAGGGTGACCTGAGGAATGATCAAAACCTTGTCCAGATCCTTCTGGATCTTGGCCGCCTCGGCAGCGATGTCCGTCTGGGCCTGCGCGGCGCTCAAGGCCGTGCCGCTGCCCTTGGCCGTAACCTTGGGTTTCCCGATGGAGGCGCCGATATCCCAGACAAAGCCCAAGCCCTTGCCGCTGTGGTGACCGTAACCGATCCCGATGTACGGTGTCGTTTTCGGAAAAGCGATGGCCAGATCCAGCCGATCGTCGGCTGTCAAGGTGTAGGACGTGTTGGCATCGCCCAGCTGCAGAACCTTGCCCGCGCCCACCGCAGCCACCGCAGCACTCAGCGTGTTGAAGGTGACCCCTCCGGTCAGTCGGAACCCTCCGGAAAACACGAACCAGTCACCGAAAACGCCAGCGCGGTGTGCCTTGATGGAGCCCGAATAGGCAACACCATCGCGGGTCGTGCTGTAGTTCCGACTCCCCAACGTCGCCACATCCACCCGTGCCGTCAAGCTCGGCGAGTAGGCATGGGCATAGCCCAGCATCAGCCCGGGCAGGCCGATGCCGCCGTAGACCTCGCCGGCCTGGGTAGTGAAGCTGGCGCCTGCCAGCGCAAGTAATGCCATCGATCTGCGCATGTGATCTCTCCAGGTGAAGGAACGAAAGACAGCGGCGCCGCCCTCAGGCCGCGCCGTATTGAACCCAGGGCACCTCGCCCTGCCCCGGCCCGCGCTGGACCCAGCGCCCGAAGGCCGCCGGCACCATCGCCGGGCCGAACAGGTAGCCCTGCATGACCTCGCAACCCTGGGCACGCAATTGCCGCAACTGGGCCAGGGTCTCGACGCCCTCGGCCACAACCTCGAGCCCAAGGGAGCGCCCGAGCGCGATGATGGCCGTGGCCACTGCCGCACTGCGTGCGGCGACCCCGAGCCCACGGACGAAGCTGCCGTCGATCTTCAGCTCGGAGATCGGCAACGAGGTCAGGTACGCCAACGAGGAATAACCCGTACCGAAGTCGTCGACCGACAGGCGCACGCCAATGGCGCGCAGCCGCTCCAGCACGGCCAGCGCGCGGTCGATGTCCTTCATCAGCCCGGTTTCGGTGATCTCGACGATCATCGACTCGAAGCCTACCTCGTGGCGGTGCACGCAGCCACGGATGCGGTCGACGAGTTCGGCGCGCTCCAGCACGCGCGCGGGCAGGTTCACGGCAATCGTGCCGGCGTAGCCGAAGCTGGCACGCCAGGCCGCACACTGGCGCATGGCCTCGTCCAGCGCCCAGTACGACAGCGGTTCGATGAGGCCGCTCTCCTCAGCCAGCGGGATGAATTCGCCCGGCTGAACGATGCGCCCGCCGTGTCGCCAGCGCATCAGGGCTTCCGCGCCGACGACACGCGCGCGGACGACGTCCACCTTGGGCTGGTAGTGCAGTTCGATCTCGCCCCGCTCGAGCGCCTTGTGCAGCGCGCTGTCGAGTTCCAGCCGGTCGCGTCCGCGGATGACCAGGCTGGGCACGAACACGGCCGCGGTGTTGCGTCCGGCGGACTTGGCCGAGTACATCGCCACGTCGGAGTTGCGCAGAAGATCGATCACCGAGTCGCCGTCGCGCGGGAAGATCGCCACGCCGACGCTGGCGGTGACAAAGCACTCCTGCCCGCCGGCGACGATCGGTGTGCGCAAGGCCTTCAGGATGCGCTCGGCCACGCGCTCGGCGTCCGCGGGCTGCGCGATCTCCGGCAGCAGCGCGACGAACTCGTCGCCGCCGAGGCGGCCCACGGCCTCGAGCGTGCGGTGGGTGCGTACGCCAGCGGATTCGATCGGCGCGTCGACGACTTGATCGCTGTGTCGCACACAGGCGCGCAGACGGCGCGCCACCTCGATCAGCAACTCGTCGCCCGCCGCATGCCCGAGCGTGTCGTTGATGACCTTGAAGCGGTCCAGGTCGATCAGCAGCAGCGCACACGGATGCCCCAGACGGCGGGCATGGTCCAGGGCGCGCTCGGTGCGCCAGATCAGCTGGCGGCGATTGGGCAGCCCGGTCAGGGAGTCGAAGTTCGCAAGGTGGCGGATCCGGTCTTCGGCCAGGCGCCGGTCGGTCACATCCTGGACGACGCCGGTGTAGGCCGCCCCCGGCAAGCCCGTGGCCGGCTCAAGCTCGAGGTGGACGATACGACGGCGGCTGTCGCCCGGATTCAGCGTGACGTCGGTGGCCAGCACCGAGCCTCGAACCGCCAGATCGCCCAAGGCGCGGATCAGGGCGTGGCGCTCCGAGGGCAAGACCCGTCGCAGCACCGACCGCAGCGACTGCGTGGGCTCGACCAGACCAAAGAGCCGCAGCGCCTCGGGCGACAAGTCGAGCCGCCCCAGCGGACGTCCCGCCTGCGGGTGCCATTCGAGGCTGCCCATGCGCGCCAGATCCTGCGCACGCGCCAGCCGGGCCCGGCTGCGCACCAGTTCTTCGCGGATGCGCGAGGCGCGCAGCAGGTAGCGCAATCGACCGTCGAGAAGGCTCCACTGGGGCGACTTCACGAAGAAGTCGGTCGCGCCGACCTCGTAGGCACGGCGGATGGACGCGTCGTCGTCCAGACCGGTGAGCATCAACACGGGGATGTGTTCGAGCCCGGGCATGGCGCGCAGGATCGTGCAGGTCTCGTAACCATCCAGGTCCGGCATCATCGCGTCCAGCACGACGATGTCCGGCGTGGAATGCGCGAGGCCCTGCAGGGCCTGGCGGCCGCTGGAAACCTCTTCGACGACGAAGCCGCAATCGCGCAAGGCCTGCCCTGTGATCATCAGGTTGACCTCGTCGTCGTCGACCAGCAGCACCGACGGCGACGCATCGGCCGGCAGGCCTTCGAAATACGAATTCTGTGGGGTCACGTCAACTTCCCTAGATCGCGAGCATAGCCGCAAGCGAAAACGCCCGAAAGAGCGATATTTCCGACGCGAGTCGGCTCCCTACAATCTTCTCGATGCAAAGGCTGCGGCACGTCACACTGCGCACGCGCGCCTCGGGGCGGTGGGTCGGCCCCGGGCTGTGCGTCCCGTGCGCAGCCGCCGCCGCGCCCGAGTGGTCGGCGGCTGCAGGCCTCGGGCCCTGGCTGTTCGCGTCGGTGGCGCTGCTGCTGGTGGCCGCACTGGCATACGCCGTGGGGAGGACACGACAGGGCAGCCTCACACGCCGCGCCGGGAACAACGGTCATCCGGAGGCCATCGCCAGCCCGAGTCCTCACGTTCCAGGTACCGACCCGTTGGCGGTCGGCACCCGGGTGGAACCGATGTCGCCGCCCGCAGCCCTGTGGTCCTCTCTGGCGCTGGTCCTGCAGACGGCGCCAGCCGGCTTGCGCCTGTTGTGCCTGGGTGCCGGCGGCCACTGGCAGCGCGCGCCGGGCTCACCCGCCGGCACGACGCCCGAGGAGGACCCGTTCGCCGGACTGCCGCCCGCGGCGCGCAAGGCTGCGCAGGCGCTCACGCCAGGCGGGCGCATCGAAGCCGGTGGTTGGCATGCGTTGCGCGAAGGCCACAGCGGTGGAGACCTGATGCTCCTGTGGCAGGCTCTGCCAGCGCCACAGGAGGGCTCGGCGCAGGCGGCGGAGGAATCGGCGGCCTTCAGCTACACCGTCTCGCATGATCTTCGCGCACCCCTGCGCGTGGTCGACGGCTTCGCCCGCATCCTGAAGGAAGACTACGGCCGACAGCTCGATCGCATCGGTAACGACCACCTCGACCGCGTGCTCGGCGCGGCCGCCCGCATGAACGCCATGATCGACGCGATGCTGTCGGTGGCGCGGTTGTCGACCCAACCGTTGACGCGCCAGCCCGTGGACCTGAGCCAGATCGCACGCTACATCATCGACGACCTGCGGCGCAGCCAGCCGCAACGCCGGGTGGACGTCAAGGTGCAGGCAGGGCTGCGCACGGTGGGCGATCCGACCCTGCTGCGTCAGGTGCTGGAGAACCTGCTGTCCAACGCCTGGAAGTACACCGGACAACGAGAGCAGGCGCGCATCGGGCTGTGCGCCCTGGAACTGGATGGTCACTGCGTGTACGAGGTGCACGACAACGGTGCCGGCTTCGACATGCGGCACGCCGATCGCCTGTTCGGGCTGTTCCAGCGCCTGCACGGCAGCCACGAGTTTCCGGGCACCGGTGTCGGTCTGGCATCGGTCCAACGCATCGTCCGCCGTCACGGGGGGGAAATCTGGGCTGAATCGTCGCCGGGCGAGGGCGCGCGTTTCCGTTTCACCCTGCCCGGGTGAGCAGCCGGCCGTCCGGTCCACCGCGGGGCGGTGCCGACGAGTGCCGCCGCCGGGCCCGCACGATCAACGGCTGCCGGAGCAGAGCCACCGACATCGGGCCGTGGGTCAGGCCTCGGCGCCGCCCGCCAGATCCTCGACCGCCTGGACGATGCGCTGCGCCTGCGCCAGCAGGCTGCGTCCCTCGGTGCCAGCGCTGCGGCGCAGCCGTGCAAGCGCGTCTGCGCGGCTGAGCGAAAACCGGTGCATGACCACGCCCACCGCCAGTGCCACGGTCTGCTGCAGCACATCACTCGCGTCACCGGCTGCCACCGGTGTCACCGGGACGCTGTCCGCACCCTGCGCCGGCAAGGCGCGCAGTTCCAGGGCCCGGGCAAAGGCGGCATCGATGGCCGGGACGATCTGCCCGACCTCCAGCGGCTTGACCAGGTAGGCCAGCGCGCCCAGCGCCTGGATGCGCGCCACCGTCGCCTCGTCGGAGAACGCGGACAGGAACACGAAGGGCGTGTGGACGACGTCTCGCAGGTACTCGGCGACGTCGAAACCCGACTTGCCGTCCATGCGGATGTCCAGCAGGGCCAGGTCGGGGCGCTGCTGGCGCGCCAACAGGATGGCCTCGTCACCGTTGTCGGCGTCGATGACCTCGTAGCCGGCCTGCGCCAGCCCGTGCACGACCATCGCCAGCACCAGCCGGTCGTCGTCGACGACGAGGATCTTGCCCTTGGAGCCCATGACGTGAATTATCCGGTCCCCAGCCGTCCTTCGGCATGCCGTGATCGCACTGGGGTGGACCGGGACCGGAGGGCTTCAGCCATCGCGACGGACCGCCGGTGGCCGCAAACGGACGCGGGTGCAGACCTGTTCACCCTGCTGGAAGAGGGCCAGTTCGGCGTTGCGCCGCGGCAGCAACGCCCGTACCAAGCCCAGCCCGCTGGCCCCGGCCGGCACAGCACGGATGTCGAAACCCGGGCGCAGGTGCCCGGCATTCAGGATCTCGACGACCACGCCACCATCGTCTTCGAACATACGCAAACGGATCGCACCGTCCGCACCGTGCTTGACCGCATTGGTCAACAGCTCGTTTGCGGTCAGTGCCACCGGGATCGCTTCTGCCTCCGGAAGCCGCCAAGACAACACGATCGACGGTTCGACAAGGACCTCGATGCTTCGGCTGAAAGTGCGTTGCACCGCCATCGCCACGGCCTCCAGCAAGCCTGCCAGCGGCACCGGGCCGCTGGCACCGACCTGCAACCCATACACCTGCGCGATCGCCTGCAACTGCCCGACGGCCTCCGTCAGGATCGGCGCCACCTGCGGAAACCGGCTGGACGCCTGCTGCAACAAGCCTGCCACGCCCTGCAGATTGTTCTTGATGCGGTGGTGCACTTCCTGTACGAGCATGCCACGCTGCGCAATCGCGGCATCGAAGCGCTCCTGCTCAGCCGCGCGCAAGTCCGTGACTTCGTTGGCGACCATCAGCAGATCACCCGCTTCCCCCTCCACACCTTCAAGGTTCTCACCCGACGAGATGGCCACGACCCGCGTGTCCCAAACGCGCGCAATGCCGTCATCACCTGCGGGACGGACGAAGTCCCGGCGTACACCCGATGGAAACTCTGCAGCCAAGTCGAGGCAGGATTGCAGCAAGGCCCTGAATTCTTCATCGTCAACTCCCGACCATGCGGTCGGTGCCGAGGCGATGAGCTCGCGACAGGGCCTTCCGAAAAACAGGTCTGCAGCCTGATTCGCCTGCCTCAGCAGGCGCCCGCCACGATCGAACACCGCCATGGCCAGCGGAGCCGCGTCAATCACATGCTGCAGCGAAGCCTGCAGACGAGCACTGGATGGATCATCGCCGTGACGGTCCTGCGCACGGGCAAGCGCCAAAAAGACGCGGTACGGACGCTCCGTCGAGGGCGGCGCCACCTCGGTACGCGAGGTCGACACATTGAATAGCGCAGCGCGACGCAGCCGGTCCGTTGCCGGCACGAATAGAGCATGTCCCACCACGTGCACCGCTTGCCCATCGGAACGGCGGATCACGCAGTCCACCGGGCGCGGGCCGGCATCGTTGCCGTGCTCGCCAACCTCGGCGGGAAACTGCATCCACGAAGGCACGTTGGGCCAGAAAGCGTGGAGGGCCCGGCCCCGGCAGGCATGCACTGGTGCCCCGAGCAAGATTTCGGCAGCGCCGTTCAGGTCGACGAGAACGCCGTCCTGCACCTCCAGCAAGGCAAGCTGAGAGAGATCGATCAGGGTCCCGATCGGCCCGGTGGGCAGGATCGAGTGCGCCGCTCGCCTGAGATCCGGGGTGTCAGCCACAAGGTACTGCCGATGGACCAGCCACCACAAGGAGGCAGAGAAAGCCGTGCCACAAACTCATCGAGGATGACCGCATGGAATGGCCGCCTACAGGAACAGCGGCCGAAAATGGCCGTGGTCAGCGAATGTAATTGAACAACGACAGATTCTGGACCATCGAGTACGCACGCAAGGCTGCATCGTAACTGGTCTGCAGGCTCTGGAACTCGGTGGCAGCCTCGGCAATATCGAGGTCCTCGGCAGCGGCGCGCTCGGTCTGAACGACGAGCTTCTGATCCGTCAGGCGTTGATCCAGCCCCTCGGTTTGCGCGAGGACACCCCCCACGCGAGAGCGCGTGGCCGACAGCATCGCGATTGCGGCGTCCAGATCACGCATGCCGAACTGCACCGCCTGCGTGACCTGCGCGCCCGAGCGGCCCGGGTCGTGGAGTTCCACGATCAGCCGATCGACCACGTCGAACAGCGACAGGTCTCGGCCGGAGGGCTCGACCGTGAAGGCATCGCCGGCGGCGGGCACGCCGCTGATCGACAACGCCACGCCGTCGAACTCGATCGCCCGGCCCGAGGCAAAGGGCTGCGGGCCGCTCGGCCCGGCGTCGGGCTGCGGAACGATCTCCCATTGCATCGCGCCGCCGCCCGCATCACTGAACTCGACACGGTAGGACGCCCCGGTCACGGCTGCCGGATCGGTCACCTGCCCGGCGTTGACCCATGCACCGCTGCTGTTGCCGTCCGCGACACCCGTGACGAACACGCCGTTGCCGCTGGGCGCGGCCAGCCAGGCTGCACGCCCGTCGACGGCGATCGGCAGGTCCTGGCCGGCAGCGTAGGTGTCGCCGGGCGTCCCACGGAACACCACGCCCTGCGCGCTCTCGAGGAAGGGCGCCGCCGAGGCGCCCTGGCCCGCGAACAGATAGCTGCCGGTGCCGTCGGTGCGGTTCGCGGTTTCGAACAACTGCTGACGAAGGATGCGCATCTCGTCGACGAGCGATGCGCGCTGGGCCGGGCCGTAGATCGGATTGCCCGCCTGCACCACCAGTTCGCGCACCCGCTGCATCAACTCGATGGCGTCGCCGAGCGCCGACTCGGCCTGCGTCATGGTCTGGCGGCTGGCGTCGACGGCGCGCCGGTCGGCGTCGATGCGCACTTGCTGGGCCAGCGCGCGCTCAGCTCGCGCGGCAGCCGTCGGGTCGTCACTCGGACGCGTCACGCGCTTGCCCGAGGTCAGACGCTCCTGCGATGCCTGAAGCGCTTGCTGACGCTGCTGCAAGGTCTCGATCGAACGCTCATATTGCGTGGCGGTGTTGACTCTCATCGTGGCGCCTCACCTCATCTGGCGGTCTGCAGCAACGTATCGAAGATCGACTGCGCGATCTGCAGCACCTTGGCCGCAGCCTGGTAGGTCTGTTGGTACTGGATCAGGCGGGCCGCCTCCTCGTCCAGGTTCACGCCAGCACCCGCCGCGCGGCGCAGGTCGGCCTGATCGGCCACCGCGCGGGAGATATGGGCCGCCGTGTCCACACCCTGCACCCGCACCCCGGCATCTGCCACGGCCAGCGCCCAGGCATCCTCGATCGTGCGCCCTCCGCCCAGGCTTCCCGAGCCCACGTCACGTAGGCCGACGACGGTCGCGTCGCGCAGCGCGATGAAGGCCTGCGCGTTGGTGTTGTTCGAGCGCACGTGCAAGGTGCGCGACAACAGGATCGCATCCCCAACCGCTGGCACACCGGCCAGCGTGAGTTCGAAACCGGTGGAGGCGGGGTCAGCGCTGTCGAAGCTCACGGGTGAGCCGGGCGCCCAGCGGCCCGTGGTCAGCACAGCGCCACCCGCGTCCTGCAGTTCCAGGTCGCCGGCCGCCGTGGTGAAGACGATTCGCGCCGGCACGTCCGGATCGAGCGCTGCATCCGACACCCTGAACAGGGCGATGGAGGCAGATCCGCTGTTGTCTTGGTCCACCTGCGCGACCACAGGGGCGGCGGCAGCGATCCCGCGTGGATCGCGCAACGACAACCCCAGGCCGCCCGCGGCATAGGTCACCGGCTGCAGCAGGAAGCGGTCAGTGTTCTGAGGGGGTGGGTCGCCGAAGTCGATCCGAAAGCCGTCGACCTCGTCGCCGTTCACCACTGAGCGCGCGAGCCCGTCGGACAGCCGCTCGACGATCCACGTGGTGCCGTCGGCAGCGGTGCTGAGCCGGTACTCGCTGGCCTGCAACTGCCGGAAATCGGTGACCTCGAGCGAGACCGAGCCCCGGAAGCTGCCGTCGGCATTGCGCGCGTTGACCGCCGCCGGCAATGCGCGTGGCGCCTGCAGCGAGAACATCGGTGCACCGGCACCGGCAGGCTGGCGCAAGTCGATGCCCAGGGCCTGCTGCTCGTTGAAGGCGCTGGCCAACACCGTGGCGATCTGACCCAGCTGCGCGCGGCTGTCGTACAGATCCTCATTCTGGAAACGCAGCCAGCCGGCGATCGCACCGCCGGTCACCGTGGCGCTGTCCAGCCGCCGCAGGCCGCCGACCTCGTCGCCCACCGCCAGCACGATGCGACCGGCATCGCTCTCGTCGACCGTGGCGCGCAGCTCGCTGGTCGAGCTGCCCTGCACGAGCGCAACCCCACCGGTGAGGAACACCGACACGCTGCCGTCACGCGCCTGCATGGAAGTCACCTGCACGAGCCCGCCCAGCCGGGCGATCAGCCGGTCGCGCTCATCGAGGAGGTCGTTGGGCGGCTGGCCGGAGCCCCGGGCCTTGAGAACGCCCTCATTGGCGCGCGCGATGCTGCGCGCCAAGGCGTTGACCTCGCTTACCGCATCCCGGATCGACGCGTTCATGTCAACCTGCAGCACATCGAGCTGCCGGCCGGCATCGTTGAAGCGCTGGACAAGGTCCTCGGCGCGGGACAGCACCACCTGGCGGGTGGCGTCGTCGTCGGGCATATTGGCCAGGTCCACCATGGTGTTCAGGAACTGGCTGGCCGCGTATCCGATGCCCAGCTCACCGGTGCGGAACACATCCTCGAGCCTGCGCAGCGCCTGCAGCCGGACTTCGTCCATTCGCGCCACCGATTCCGATCGCACCGCCTCCCTGGACAGGTAGGCATCATGCGCGCGCACCACGGTACGGGCATCGACCCCCTGACCGATGAAGCCGGCGCCAGAGTCCTGCGGCCGGGCGGTGGACAGCTCGACCCGCTGACGCGAGTAGCCCTCGACTCCGGCATTGGAGATGTTGTGGCCTGTGGTCTGCAGCGCCGCATAGTTCGCGGCCATGGCGCGCGAACCGATGGACAGCAGCGAGAAGGCGCTCACCGCGCGCCCCTTCCGTGCCTGCGTGACGCACGACCCGCCTCAGATCGGGTGGGGTCTTCGGAACGTCGTGCGATGGGGCTCATGCCTATCTCGCCCGGCTGCGTCAGGCCATGGCACGCTGCAGGCGCAGCGTGGTGTTGATCACCGCGCCGAGCTTGCTCGCGTACTGCGGGTCGGTGGCGTAGCCGGCGCGCTGCAGACCCTGGGCGAAGGAGGTGGCGTCGCCGGCGCGGGCCACCACCTCCTGGTAGCGCGGGCTGTTGCGCATCAGCCGGGCGTAGTCGGCGAAGGATTCGGCATAGCTCGAGTAGGCGCGGAACTGCGCCTTGACGCGCGTGGCTTTGCCGTTGAGGACCTCGGTGGTCCAGACCTCGGCCACTGGGCCGCGCCAGTTCCCACCGGCCTTGATGCCGAACAGGTTGTAGGAAGGGCTGCCATCGGCGTGGCGGATCTCGCGCCGGCCCCAGCCGGTCTCGAGCGCCGCCTGGGAGATCATGAACTCGGCCGGGATGCCGGTGCGCTTCTCGGCCTCCTGCGCGGCCGCGGTGTGGTGGCGCACGAAGGACGCCGCCGCCGTCTGCGGCGGCCGCACCTCGGGCGCACGCTTGGCCGGGCTGCGCAGGGGCTCGGGTTCGGGATTGGCGCGCTGCTCGGGCCTGGAGATCGGGCCGGGGGCCATGCCCATCTGACGCTCGAGCTGCCGCGCGATCACGTCGGACAGGCTGCCGGGACGGCCTGCCATGCGCGTGGCGAGCTGGCTGTCCAGCAGTTCGGTGCCGAGCTTGGTGCCCTCGTTGTCGAACATGCCGGTGCCCAGTGTGGAGGCCCGCATGCTCTTCATCATCTCCTGCATGAACAGCGACTCGAAGGCCTTGGCCGCCTCGCGCACGACGCCACGCGGATCGCTGCCAGCACGCGCACGCAGCGCGTCCAGCGAGCGCGTGTCCGCCGCCAGCGCGGTAGTGGGGATCTGGGGCATGACGGCCATCGCAGTGCGTCCGGCAGGGTCAGATGACCTCGATCTCGGCCTTCAGCGCCCCGGCGCTGCGCATGGCCTGCAGGATGGCCAGCAGGTCCTGCGGCGTGGCACCCAACGCGTTGAGCGCGCGCACGACGTCGGCGAGTTTCGCGCCGGCAGGCAACTGGATCAGCGAGCCGCCCTGTTCGGTGATCGTGATGTCGCTGCGCTCGGTCACCGCCGTCTGCCCCTGGCCCAGCGGGTTGGGCTGGCTGACCATGGGCGTGGTGCTGATCGTCACCGACAGGCTGCCGTGCGCCACGGCGCAGGCACCGAGCGTCACGCTCTCGTTGAGCACGACCGAGCCGGTGCGCGCGTTCAGCACGACGCGCGCCGAGGGCGTGGCCAGCTCGATCGGCAGGTTCTCGATGTCGGCGAGGAAGGCGATGCGCGCGTCGGGCTCGGCTGGCATGCGCACCGACACCGTGCGCCCGTCCAGCGCGCGGGCCGTGCCCTGCCCCTTGGCGACGTTGATCGCCTGCGCCACGCGCCGGGCGGTGCTGAAGTCGGCCGCGTTCAGGCCCAGGTCGATGGACTCGCCCTGCAGCAGCGGCGTGGGCACCGAGGCCTCCACCGTCGCCCCCTGCGGGATGCGGCCGGCCGACAGGTGGTTGATCTGCACGCTCGAGCCCGCCGCCGCGGCGCCGGCACCGCCGACGATCAGGTTGCCCTGGGCCATCGCGTAGATCCTGCCGTCGGCCCCCTTCAGCGGCGTGGCCACGAGCAAGCCGCCGCGCAGGCTCTTGGCATTGCCCAGCGAGGCGACGTTGACGTCGATCGCCTGCCCGGGGCGCGCGAAGGGTGGCAACTGCGCCGTGACGATGACCGCGGCGACGTTGCGCAACTGCATCGACGTGCCCGGCGGCAGCGTCACACCCATCTGCTGCAGCATCGCCTGGATGCTCTGCGTGGTGAAGGGCGTCTGCGTGGTCTGGTCGCCGGTGCCGTCCAGGCCGACGACGATGCCGTAGCCGGTCAGCGCGTTGCTGCGCACGCCCTGCACGGCGGCGAGTTCCTTGATCCGCATCGCGTGCGCGGCGGGCAGCGCCGCGGCTGCGGCCAGCAGCAGCAAGCCGCACAGGCGCAACGCCGTCCGCCAGGCGAGGGACATGGAGATCGGCGGAAGCATGGATGCAGACATGGATGGCAGCGCGGTGAAGTTGGGAGTCCGACCGAAGGGGTGGGGTGGCGTCGCCTCGGGAGGCTCAGATCGGCAGCACGTTCAGGAAAAAGCGCGACAGCCAGCCCACGGCATGCGCATTGGCCTGCGCACCGCGGCCACGGTGCTCGACGCGGACGTTGGCCACCAGCGGGCTCGCCACGGCGTTGCCGGGCTGGATGGAGCGGGGATCGACCTGCCCGGAGAAGCGCAGCACGTCCACGTTGTGGTTGACGCCGATCTGCTTCTCGCCGGCGATCCGCAGGTGTCCGTTGGGCAGCACGCCGGTGACGATGACCGTGATCGTGCCGGAGAAGTCGTTGGTGTTCTCGGTCGCCCCCGCGCCGGAGAAGGCCGCCGACGACTGACCCGCGGCGGCGGTCCGGCCGAAGGAGTTGGGGTTGATGCCCGGCAAGGCGCTGATCGACGCGTCGATGCTGCCGCTGCGGTCGATCGAGCTCGTGCTGGACTGCGTGGCGCTGACCTTCTCGACGATGTTGACCGTCAGCGTGTCGCCGACCAGGCGCGCGCGGTGGGCCTCGAACAGCGGACGGTACTGCGCCGCCTGGAAGATCGCGCCCTGCGTGGGCACCGCCTCCTGCGGCGGCGCCACCTGTACCGGCTCGGCCTCGGCCATCTCCACACGTGGGGCCTGCAGCACCGAGCAGGCCGCGGCCAGCATGGCCAGGCCCAGCAGCGCGCCCAGCCGCACGGCGCGGGCCGCCACGGCCCGGGCGGGGAAGAGGACGGATCGCATGACGACGGACCTTTCCTGGCTCAGACCTGTGACAGACGCTGCAGCATCTGGTCGCTGGCCTGGATGGACTTGGAGTTCATCTCGTAGGCGCGCTGCGTGGCGATCATCGAAACGAGCTCCTCCACGACGTTGACGTTGCTGCCCTCGATGTAGCCCTGGCGCAGCGAGCCGATGCCGTTGGCCGACGGCGCGCCGGTCGTCGGCGTGCCCGAGGACGCGGACTCGGCGAAGAGGTTGCCGCCCAGCGGGTCGAGACCGGCCGGGTTGACGAACACGGCGAGCTGGATCTGGCCCAGGGGCTGTGGACCGGTCTGGCCCTGCACCTGAGCCGAGACGGTGCCGTCCTTGGCGATGGTGACGCTGCGCGCGGCGGTGGGCACGGTGATGCCGGGTTGCACGGTGTAGCCGGCGCTCGTGACGAGTTGGCCGCTGTTGCTGACCTGGAGGCCGCCGTCGCGGGTGTAGCCGATGGTCCCGTCGGGAAGCTGCACCTGCAGGAATCCGGGGCCCTCGATGGCCACGTCAAACTGGGCGCCGGTCTGGGTCAAGGTGCCCTGCGAGAAGTTGCGCGAGGTCGCCGCCGCGCGCACGCCCAAGCCGAGCTGCAACCCCGTGGGCAACTGGCTCTGCTCGGCCGCCGCCGCGCCGGTCTGGCGCAGGTTCTGGTACATCAGGTCCTCGAAGACCACGCCAGAGCGCTTGTAGCCATTCGTGGCCACGTTGGCCAGGTTGTTGGCGATGGCATCGAGCTTGGCCTGCTGGCCTTCCATGCCGGTCTTGGAGATCCACAGCGATCGCATCATGGCGAGGGTCCTTCTGGGTTGACGCGATGATCGCGAGAACTGAAGGGTGGGGATCCAAGCAAAAAGCCGCCTTTCGGCGGCTTTTTCGAAGCGCTGCGGCGCAGCAGGAGGCCCAGGCGGGTCAGGGCATTCGGCGGTTCGGGCGCGCGGCCTGGCAGGCCGGTCCGCCCCGCCGCCGTGCGCGCTCAGCGCGCCCGCTCACTGCGCCGTCAGCAGCTTGCCGGCGGCCTGCTCCTTCTGCTCGGCGCTCTGCACCGCCTTCATCTGCTGCTCGAACTGACGCGAGGCGGCGATCATGGCCACCATCGTCTCCACCGCGCTGACGTTCGAGCCCTCGAGCGCGCCGCTCTGCACGCGCGCGGCGTCGTCGGCGGGCAGCACGGCGCCGCCTTCGGCGCGGAACAGCCCGTCGACGCCGCGCTGCAGCGGGGCCTCGGGCGTGACGAGCTTCAGCCGGCCCACGGGCAGCGGGCGGCCGCGTCCTGACGTGGCGGTGACGGTGCCGTCCACGCCGATCTCCAACTTGGCATCGGCCGGCACCGTGATCGGCCCACCGTCGCCCAGCATCGGACGGCCGCTCACGTCCACGAGCAGACCTTCCGCGTCGACCTGCAGCGCGCCGGCTCGGGTGTAGGCCTCGGTCCCGTCGAAGGCCTGCACCGCGAGCCAACTGCGGCCGCGCACCGCCACGTCGAGCTCGCGCCCCGTGCTCTGCACAAGACCCGGCGAGGTGTCGTGCCCGACCGTCGTCTCGAGCGCGTACACCCGTGTGCTGGCGCCATCGCCCCGCACCGGCACAGCGCGGAAGGCCGCGAGCTCGGCGCGAAAGCCGTTGGTGGAGACGTTGGCCAGGTTGTGCGCCAGCACCTCCTGCCGCTGCATCGTCGCGCGCGCGGCCGACATCGACAGGTAGATCATGCGGTCCATGCGGCGGTCTCCGTGTCAATGCGCGGCAGCGTGGGATCCGGCGATGACGGGCGCGGTCCTCACGTCAACGCATGTTGACGAAGGTCTGCAGCACCTGATCCTGCGTCTTGATGGTCTGCGCGTTGGCCTGGTAAGTGCGCTGCGCGGTGATCAGGTTGACCAGTTCGGCCGTCAGGTCGACATTGCTCTCCTCGAGCGCGCCGGCAGAGATCTCGCCGAGGTTGCCGGTACCCGGTACGCCCTCGAACTTCGCACCGGTGTCGTCGCCCTCGCTCCAGACGTTGCCACCCATGGCCACCAAGCCCTGAGGATTGCGGAAGCTGGTCAGCACCACCTGGGCCGTCTGCTTGATCTGTCCGTTGGAGTACACGGCCGACAGGATGCCCTCCTTGTCGAAGGAGAAACCCGTCAGCGTGCCACGGCCGTAGCCGTTGTCGACGAGGTCGGTCACCGCATACTCGCCCTGGCGCTGCGTGGAACCCTTCAGGCCGGTCTCCTCGTCAGGGCCGAAGTTCAGGTCGACCGCGGCGAAATCGTAATCCAGACCGTCATCGAGCTCTGGCGGCAGCGGATCGGTCAACGGGATGCCGTTGGCGATCTTCAGGCCCCGTTCAGCCAGCATGGTCATGGCCTCGTTCAGGGATGACGCGATGGTGTCGACACCCGGTTCGATCGGGAGGAAACCGGTGCTCGGGTCGGCCGCCGTGTTGCCGAACAGCTTGAACGCGGGCGGGTTGACCTTGTCGGTCGCATTGGACAGGGCTGAGCCATCCGACAGGAACCTCAGCTCAGCGCCCATCGTCACGGGCTGGATCTGCTCGCCACTGTCGTTGAACAGCACCCTGCTGCCAGCCACCTCCTGCTTGCCGGCCTCGGGATAGTTGGGGTGAGTGACGGTGAAACGCACCTCCCACTGCCCGACATCCGCACCCTTCAGTACGAAATACTCGAGCTCCACTGCCCGACCGGCCTTGTCGAACATCTTGGTCGACGAGGAGTAGTTGTAAGTGAGGCCATCCGTCGGTGAGAAGGGCGTCTTCTCAGGCCTTCGTGCGCCGCCGTCGACATTCATCTGGATGTTGATTCGCGTGCTCGCCTGGGGTGCGAGCACCGGATCGGGCACCGTCAGCGGCACCGGCTTGCCGCCGACCTTGATCACGCCGTCCTCGGCACGGTAGCCCAGCAGACGCAGACCTTCATTGTTGATGATGTTGCCACTGCGGTCGGACTTGAACTGCCCGTTGCGGCTGTAGAGCGCGTTGGAAGCTCCCTCGGCGTTCGGGTCGGCAAGCTGGAAGTAGCCGCTGCCGTTGATGGCCAGGTCCAGGTTGTTGCCGGTGGTGGTGATGCTGCCCTGGGTGTGGTCCTGAGTGATGGCCGCCACGCGGGTGCCGATGCCGACACTGCCACCGCCGCCGACCGCGCTGGCATACAGATCCGAGAACTCGGCGCGCGACGATTTCGCGCCGATGGTGTTGGCGTTGGAGATGTTGTTACCAATCACCTCGAGGTTCTTCGAGGCGGCACTCAGACCGGAAAGTCCCTGTTGGAAACTCATCGTCTTTCCTTTTCAGCGAGGGGGTTCGGTGGGTGGAGGAGCTTGCGCGCCGGCGAGGCCGGCACAGGCGTCAAGGGTGTCGGGGGTGTCCGGGATGTTGCGACCGTCGTGGGTAGGCTCAGGAGAAGTGCTGCACCCGGTCCAGCGGGGTCACGCCGGCACGGGCCAGTTGCAGCCTCAGGCCATCGGCACCGGTGGACACGGACTGCACACGGTCGACGGCATAGGGCGTGGCGCGCACGGCCGTGGCGCCGCCGCGGGCGTCGACGCGGAAGCTCAGACCGGCGGGATCGACGCCCTCGGGCACCGGCCAGTCGAAGCGCACGCGGCCGCGCGCCTGCGCGCCCAGGTCCACGCGCGCCAGCACGTGGCCGCTCGGGCCCAGCACGTCCACCGCCACGGCATCGGCCGGGCCGGCCAGGTCGAAGGCGCCCTGCCCCGCGCCGTCCTGCACGTTCAGGCCGCTGCCGGCCATCAGCACCTCGCGTCCGACCAGGCCTGCGCCCTGCAGCGTCTGCGACTGCAGCAACTGTCCGGACAGACCCTTGAGCGACTCGTTCAGGGTGGCCAGACTGGCGTTCGAGTCCAGCGCCGACAGCTTGCCCGACATCGCGGTGATCGAGTCGTTGAGCTTCTCGATGCCCGCCACGGTGTTGATCTGCGCCATCTGCGTGGTCAGCT
>CAZFVH010000050.1:0-29465 GCA_964522465.1 uncultured Rubrivivax sp.
CAACAACAAGGGCGACATCGGCAAGACGCTGCGCGACCTGGGGCGCAGCAGCACGGTCAAGAACATGATCGTGGCTGACGGGGCCGCGGGGGTGACCTCCTACACGGATGCATGGGGGACCACGCTGACCGACAACGGCAACCGGATCGTCACCGACTGGTCCCAACGCAGCCAGGCCTAGCTGCTGAACACGGCTGCCAAGGGCGTGCTCACGGGCACCAGTTCCAGCAGCGACTGGTGGACCGTGGCGGGCCTCGGCCTGGCAGGCGATGCGTATCGGTACTGGGTCGGTCGTGGCGCTGATCCGAGGCCGGGGGTGGAGAGGCCAGATGGCCTCGTGTTCAAGCCGGTTGAGGAAGGAGGCATATTCCGAGTGCCCCGGGAGACCGTGGACGGCCTCCTCCGACAGGGCAAGAACGTCGGCTACAACGAACCCTGCACATCGCTCCTCGCCGTCTGCCACGGCACGCCGATCAGCAACGCCTTGAACACCCTGCCGGGCTTCAATGCCTTCGCAACGCTGCACGATGGCTGGGGCGTATGGTTCGCCAAAAAGGGATCTTGGAGTCTTGGCACGAACCTCGGCTCGATGCCCCCAGCCCTGCTTGTCACCTACGTCAGCCTGCTGGATCCGTACCGATATCTGGCAGTCCAGCGGTCTGCACCGCTCACCGTGGCGCCCGCGCCCTCCACCGATGTCAGAGTCCGCCTGCTGCCGCGGCCCGGCCGCGCCTTCGCCTTCTGAGGCCTGCCGGTCGCCGACGAACATGAACCCAGGCCCCAGCAGGCTGGCGAGCATCGCCAGGCCTCCTGGCCAGCGCAACGGGCACCCGCCGGCCCCGTACGGTGATGTACATTGAACGGCATCATCATGCTCTGCAGGCCTGCTCATGCACCGCACCCAGATCTACCTGGATCCTGAGTTGCGTGACCGTCTCAAGGCGCATGCGCATCAGGAAGGCGTCAGCATGTCCGAATGGATACGCCGTTGTCTTGCGAACGGGCTCGAAGCGTCCCCGGGTCAGCGAGCGCGCCGCTACTTCGACACGCTGCAGCCTCTGGAGAGCCTGCGCGACGTGGACGCGCTCGCTCACGTGCGCGAGCTGCGCAGCCGCAGCCGCCTGATGCGCGGGCCCGACGGCGGATGAGCCAGCCTGCACCCCCAGGTCGGCTCGTCATCGACACCGATGTCGTCATCGAACTGCTGCGCAAGCGCGAACGCGAGACCGCCCTCTTCGTCGCGCTGGCCGACGCGGGCGTCACCATCCTGCTCAGTCCGATCGTCGTCGCCGAAACCCACGCCGGCGCCTGGCCGAAGGAGCACCGCGAGATCGAGGGCCTGTTCAGCCTGTGCCGGACCGTCGTGACCGACGCCCAGACCGGGCGCGTGGCAGGCCAGTATGCGCAGCGCTACCGCAAGTCCCATCACGGCATCTCGCTCGAGGACTACCTGCTCGCCGCCACCGCGCGGGTCCACGGCTGCCCGCTGTGGACGGGCGACCGCAAGCACTACCCGATGGACGACATCGTCTTCTACCCCACCCCCGTTCCCGGCGCCGACCGCCGCTGACTCCATGACCATCACCCGCTTCGCCTTCCCCACCACCATCCACTTCGGCGCCGGCGCGCGCCGGCTCGTGGCCGGGCACCTGCTCGATCAGGGCGTGCGCCGGCCGCTGGTCGTCACCGACCGCGCGCTGGCCCGGCTGCCGGTGATGGCCGAGTTCCTGGGCCACCTCGGCGGGTTGCAGGTGGCCGTCTACGACGGCGTCCACGGCAACCCCACCTGCGCCCAGGTCATGGCCGGCGCGGCGGCGTTCAAGGCGCATGGGGCGGATGCCGTCATCGGCTTCGGCGGCGGCGCGGCGCTGGACGTGGCCAAGGTCGTCGGCGTGGCCGCCACGCACGAGGGCGACATCCTCGAGTACGTGTGGGACCACCCGCAGGTGCGGCCCATCGTCCACCCCCTGCCCCACTTCGTCGCGCTGCCCACGACCTCGGGCACGGGCTCGGAGGTCGGGCGCTCGGCTGTCGTGTCCGAGAACGACACCCACCACAAGCGCACGGTCTTCAGCCCGAAGATCCTGGCCCAGGCGGTGTTCGCCGACCCCGAGCTGACGCTGGCGCTGCCGGCGCCGGTGACGGCCGCCACCGGCATGGACGCGCTCACGCACAACATCGAGAGCTGGCTCTCGCCGGCGTATCACCCGCTGTGCGACGGCATCGCGCTCGAGGGCCTGCGCGTGGGCGCGCGCGCGCTCGCCACCGCGGTGCGCGAGCCGGGCAACCTGGCCGCCCGCGCCGACATGATGATGAGCTCGATGATGGGCGCGATCGCCTTCCAGAAGGACCTGGGCTCGGTGCACGCCTGCGCGCACGCGCTGGGCGCCGTGGTCGACATGCACCACGGCCTGGCCAACGCGCTGATGATCGATACCGTGCTCGACTGGAACCGCGAGGCCGTGCCGGGCAAGTTCGACGAGATGGCGCACGTGGTAGGCGCCGCCGGCGGCGGCGCGGGCTTCATCGCCTGGCTGCGGCTGCTCAAGGGCGAGATCGGCATCACCGGCGGGCTGGCCCAGCGCGGCGTCACGCGCGAGCACCTGCCGCGCCTGGTGCCGCTGGCCGCGATGGACTTCACCGGTGGCACCAACCCGCGCCCGGCCACCGAGGCCGACTACGAGCGGTTGTTCCTGCAGGCGATGTGAGATGAGTGCCGCCACCCCCCTGCTGATCGGCGTCTCAGCACGTATCCACTACCCCACCGACCACGACGCGCTGCCGCGCGTGTTCACGAAGACGCTGCACTTCCTGGAGCAGTCGGTCGCGCACTGGGTGCTGTCCGGGCACGCGATGGCGGTGATGGTGCCGGCCGTCACGGCCGACAGCATCGTCGAGCGCAGCGACCTCGACCTCGACGACTACGCACGCGCGCTCGACGGTCTGGTGTTGCAGGGTGGCAACGACATCGCGCCGCAATCCTACGGCGAGGTCCCCCTGCGCCCCGAGTGGGCGGGAGACGCCGTGCGCGATCGCTACGAGATGGAACTGGTGCACGCCTTCATGAAGGCGGGCAAGCCGGTGTTCGGCATCTGCCGCGGCTTCCAGCTGATCAACGTGATGCACGGCGGCAGCCTGTGGCAGGACCTGGACAGCCAGCGCACGTTGTCGATCGAGCACCGCGCACTCGAGCGCTACGAGCAGCACTTCCATGACATCGAGATCGTGCCGGGCACGCGGCTTGCACAGATGTACCCGGGCGTGCACCGCGCACGCGCCAACAGCATCCACCACCAGGGCGTGAAGACGCTGGCACCGGGCTTCGAGGTCGAGGCGCGCTGCCCGGATGACGGCACCGTGGAAGCGATCCGCCGCACCGGCCCAGGCAGCTATGTGGCCGCCGTGCAGTGGCACCCGGAGTTCCACCACCCCGGCCAGCAAGAGGGCCTGTTCGACGACGCCGCGATGCTGAGGGACTTCCTCGAGGCGGCACGCGTGGTGCGCGACCGGGCGCGCTGAGCCGGAACCCGGCGACCGGGCCCGGTCAGCCCGGCTCTGAAGCCAGGGAGCTGGCAGCCACCGTCCTCCTGGCAGGCGTGGCTCGCGCGGACCGGACGCATGGCGAAGCCCCCCGGCGCCGGGGCGCAGCGCTCATCGTGCGTGCCGCGCGCCGTCAACAGGCCCGGCCGATGGGGGAGGATCGACGCGGTCCCCGTTGACATAGCAGACGTTGTCGACCACCTCGATGCGGATCACACCGTGGCGGCTGTGCCACAGATCTCGCCAGACCGCCGAACCGGCCACCGTGCTGCCCTGCGCGTGCGGCAGCTCACCACCGGCGACGCACGCCGTGGCCTGCTGCAACAGGGCCATTGGGACGAGGGCGTTCATCGTCAGAACCAGAGCCAGACCCGTACCAACCAATCGGGCAGACGGACGGGGGACGGGCGGTAGTGCTCTCGCAGCAGTTGCTTCATCATCGTGCTCCTGTAGATCTTCTTCCGATAACTGTATCTTCATCCAGTATTGGATGCAATCGTGGCCTTTCCGCAGACACTGCGATCGGTCGACAGGACGGGCCTGCCCGTTGTCGGCTTGCCGCGAAGCGGCACACCCGCACCGCGCACCGCGTCGATCCAGATCCCACGACGACACCCGCAAACAGCATCCATGGGCAGTGGCTCACAGGATGAGCCACCGAGACACGATCTCGCAACCTCACGCCAGCCCCCGACATGTCGGCACGCCGGCACAATCGGCGGATGATGTACACCCCTACGCTCCCGCACCCGCAGATGAACACCCTGAAGATCTTCAATCCCTCGACGGCCGCGGTGATCGCCGAGCCGCCGGCTGACGACGCCACCGGCGTGGCCGCCAAGGCCGCTGCTGCGCGCGCGGCCCAGCCCGCTTGGGCCGCGCGGCCGATGGCCGACCGGCTGGCCTGCATCTCACGCTTCCGCGCCGCGGTGGTGGCGCAACTCGATGGGCTGGCCGAGACCATGACGGCCGAGACCGGCAAGCCGATCACGCTGTCGCGCAACGAGCTCAACGGCCTGTTGCCGCGACTGGATTTCTTCCTCGAGCAGGCCGAGGGCGCCGTGCGCGACGAGCACGTCTTCGACGGCGGCGGCATGCACGAGCAGATCGCTCACGTGCCGCTGGGCGTCGTGGCCAACATTTCGGCCTGGAACTACCCCTGGTTCGTCGGCTGCAACGTGATCGTGCCGGCGCTGCTGACGGGCAACGCCGTGCTGTACAAGCCCAGCGAGCACGCCACGCTGACCGGCTTGGCAATCACCCGCCTGCTGCACGAGTCCGGAGTGCCGGACGACGTGATGCAGTGCCTGGTGGGTGGCGGCGAGGTCGGCGCGGCGCTGGTGGCGCAGCGAATCGACGGCCTGTTCTTCACCGGCAGCCACGCCACCGGCCAACGCATCGCAACGGCACTGGCCGCGCGGCTGGTGAAGGTCCAGTTCGAGCTCGGAGGCAAGGATCCGATCTACGTGCGCCCCGACGTCGACGTGAAGGCCGCGGCCGAGAGCCTGGCCGACGGCGCGATGTACAACACCGGCCAGGGCTGCTGCTCGGTCGAGCGCCTCTACGTCCACGAGGCCGTGCACGACGCCTTCGTCGCGCACGTCGTCGACACCGTGCGCGCCATGAAGGCCGGCGACCCGATGAACCCCGACACCTACCTGGGTGCGATCACGCGAGAGCCCCAACTGAAGGTGCTCGAAGCCCAGGTGGCCGACGCGCTGGCACGGGGCGCCACGCTGGCCTGTGGCGGGCACCGCACGTCCGGACCGGGCTGGGGCTTCGAGCCCACGGTGCTGACCGGCTGCGATCACACGATGGAGGTGATGCGCGAGGAGAGCTTCGGCCCGATCGTCGGTATCCAGAAAGTCTTCTCGGACGACGAGGCCGTGGCCCTGATGAACGACACCCGCTATGGCCTGACCGCCGGCGTTTACACCCGGGACGAGAATGCCGCACGGTCGTTGCTGGCCCGCGTGAACGCCGGTACCGTCTACTGGAACTGCTGCGACCGCGTCAGCCCACGCCTGCCCTGGTCCGGCGTGGGCGACTCGGGCATCGGTCTGACCTTGTCGACCCACGGCATCCAGACCTTCACGCGGCCCAAGGCCTGGCACCTGCGCCAACCGGCCTGACACCACGGCCACGGCCACCCCCATCGCCCCAACCCCTGCCCAGCCCCAACCCGGCCCCGGTTCGAACGCCGACCCCATTTCCGGACCCGGACCCGCAGCCAAGGGGCGAGCCGGGGTGACAGGGGCGACACCCTCGTCCGGATCGCTTCGGGCCGAGCCGCATCCGAAGCCGCCTGACCATGACGCCAACCTTTGCCTTCTTCGATCTCGACCACACCCTGCTGACGGGCGACAGCGACGTGCTGTGGTGCGACTGGCTGATGCGATTGGGCCTGCTCGAGCGCGCCTGCTTCGAGCCACGCAATGCGGCGATGGAAGCGGGCTACAGGGCCGGCACCGTCGGCGTGCACGAGTTCAGCAGCTTCTACGTGAGCACGCTGGCCGGCCGCACGCCAGCCGAATGGGCGCCTCTGCGCGTGCGCTTCCTGGAGGAGGAGATCGTCCCGCGGATCCCGCAAGCGGCGCGCGCGCAGGTCCGACAGCACCAGACCGCCGGTGACACCGTCGTACTGACCACTGCGACCAACCGGGTCATCACGGAGCTTACCGCGCGACATCTCGACATCGAGCACCTGATCGCCACCGAGTGCGAGGTCGGCGCCGATGGCGCGTACACCGGCCGTGTGCTCGGACTGCCGAACATGCGCGAAGGCAAGATCACTCACCTGCAGGCTTGGCTGGGTACCCGCGGACTCGCGCTCGAAACCATCGACAGCACCGGCTACAGCGATTCGATGAACGACGCACCGCTGCTGGGGGCCGTGCGGCGTGCCGTGGCCGTCGACCCGGACGAGCGTCTGGCCGCGCTGGCGGCCGAGCGCGGCTGGCAGGTGCTGCGCTGGCGCTGAACCGCGAAGTCCGTCGCCACCGCCACCGCCACCCCCCCCCCGCGTCCTGCCTGCGCGGGGCACGTATGATCCCTGGCCCTTCGTCGCCAACCCCCTGACCCCCTCGATGTTCAAGTCTCTGACCTGCCTGCGCGTGGCTGACACCTGGGAACACCCCGGCGTGCCAGCCCTCGATGAACAGTTGTCCCGGCGCGTCTTCCATCCCTGCGGACCGACCGAGCGCCTGCGGGCCGGTTGGGTGCCGCCTCGCGGTGCCGCGCACGGCCCGCTGGTCGAGAGCGTCGGCGGCCAGGTGCTGATGAAGTTGCGCGTCGAATCGCGACTGCTGCCCGCCTCGGCGGTGCGACAGGAGGTGGAACTGCGTCTGGACGCGATCGAGGACGAAACCGGGCGACGCCCCCGCGGAAAGCGCAAGAAGGAGTTGAAGGAACAGGTCGAGCATGACCTGCTTCCGCGCGCCTTCACGCGTCAGGGCGAGACACTGGTCTGGCTCGACCCGCAGGCCAGGCGTCTGGTGATCGGCACGACGACATCGCGCCTGCTGGATCTGGTCACCACCGAGTTGTCCGAGGCCTTCGACGGCACACTGCCGATCGCGCCGTTGTACACGGCGCTGTCACCCTCGGTGGCCATGGGCCATTGGCTCCTGGACGGCGAGGCCCCGGCCGGCTTCACCGTCGACCAGGATTGCGTGCTGCGCGCGCCCGACGACAGCCGCGCGACGGTGCGCTACGCGCGCCACCCGCTGGACCACGCGCAGGTCGTCGAGCATGTGCGCGAAGGCAAGCTGCCGCTTCAACTCGCACTGACCTGGGCGGACCGCGTGTCCTGCCTGTTGACGGACGGGATGCACCTGAAGCGCCTGCAGTTCCCCGAACTCGAATCCGAAGGCGCCCAAGGGTACAGTGGACGCCGCCCCTCCGGCAAGGACGACTCTTTCGACGCCAACGCGGCGCTCGTCACCGGGGATCTGAGCCGCCTGCTCGGTGACCTGATCGAGGCGCTGGGCGGCGAGGCCGTGCCGGGGAGCCCCGGCCTTGCATCCAGTCCGGCGCTCTCAGGGCCGGTCGGCGATGCGCGCGACGGCGTCACCGGCGGGGCCTGACGGGAAGGCCCGATCCGAGCGGGCGTTAGGTCACCCGGCACCCGGGCCGCGCCGATGGTCAGGGTCTGCCGACACGCCAGGTCCGGACGCGACCCTGGAGGCCGTCCCCGACTCCAGCTCCACCGCCACCCCGTAGTCGCGCAGCGCCGCGGCCACGCTGACGGCGCCGGCCTGCACGTCGGCCAGGACGCGGGCCGGGTCGCGGGCCAGGGGGTCGCCCCAGCCGCCGCCGCCGGCCTCGCGCACCACCAGGGTCTGGCCGGGCTGGAGCTCGAGCCGGCCCTTGGGCGGCACCGGCCGGCCATCGACCAGGAACTGCCGGCGCGCGCCGGGCCCGCCGCCCAGCAGGCCCTGGGCCGGGATCTCGGTGCGCAGGCCGAAGAGGAAGAGCGTCACCGGCTCGCCGCGGGTGTTGGTCAGCGCCGCCTCCTGCCCGAGGCCGCCGCGGAACTCGCCCGGGCCGCCCGAGTCGGGCAGCAGGCGGCGGTGCTGTACGCGCACGCCGGTCTCGTTCTCCCAGACCTCGGTGGCGACGACGGCGTTGTTGGTCGGCGACGGGGTCGCGTGGCGGCCGTCCAGGCCGTGCATCGCGCCCAGACCGCCGGCCAGGAAGTACTGCGTCGAGCCGGCCTCGCCGCCAGCGCGCCCGGTGTGGCAGATGAAGAGCGAGGCCATGCCCGAATCGGCCTGCACCCGCTGCGGCAACGCGCGCGCCAGCGCGCCCGTCACCAGCGGCACGATAAACCAGCCCACCGTATGACGCCCGCCCGTGGGCGCGGGGCGCCGCGCGTTCAGGATGCAGCCTTCGGGCGCGCTCACGCGCAGCGGCGCCAGCATGCCGGCGTTGTTGGGGATGGCCGGCACCGTCAGGCACTTGACGGCGTAGCTCGCGAAGGCCTGCGTGTAGCACAGCGGCACGTTGATGGCCTGCGGCGCCATCGGCCCGGTGCCGTCGAAATCGATCGCCAGGCTCTCGCCCGCCACGGCCACCGCGCAGGCCAGCGCCACCGTGCCGTCGACGGTCTCGACCTCGATGCGGTGCCGGTACACGCCGTCGGGGATGGCGGCGATGGCGCGCCGCATCGCCGCCTCGGACTGCCCGACGATGCCGTCGGCCAGCGCCTGCAGGTCCGGCAGCCCGGCCTCGTCCATGAACTCGCCCACCAGGCGCTCGGCCAGCACGCAGCCGGCGATGTCGGCGCCGATGTCGCCGAAGACCAGCTCCGGCGTGCGCACGTTGGCCGCGATCAGCTCGTGCAGCAGCGTCACCGGCTCGCCGCGCTCGTGCAGCTTGCACACCGGCAGGATCAGCCCCTCCTGGAACAGCGAGGTGTTGGCCACCGACAGGCCCGCGCCGCCGATGTCGGGCAGGTGGCTGATCGTCATGACGAAGCCGACGTGGCGGCCGCGGTGGAAGATCGGCCGCGCCAGGCACAGGTCGGGCGTGTGCCCGGTGCCGAGCCAGGGGTCGTTGGTGGCGACGATGTCGCCCGGCGCCCAGGTGCCAGCCGGGAAGCGCTCGAGCATGTGCCGCATCGTCAGCGGCGCGGTGCCGATGAAGGCCGGCATCGACAGCGTGGCCTGGACGATGCTGCGGCCCTGGGCGTCGAACAGGATGCAGGCCAGGTCCCAGGCCTCGCGCACGCCCACCGAGAACGCGGTGCGCACGACCGACTGCACCACCTCGTCGGCCACCGCGATCAGGCGGTCCCAGGCGATGCCCAGGTCGATGGCGTCCAAGGGGCGGGTCATATGGGCCTCCTGCTCTGGGCGGCGTCCGCCCGTTCGACGGTCTCACCACGACCGACGGCTTCGGTACGCGAGGGGGTCACGCAGACATCCTGCAGCCCGATCATGTCCGCAGATCGGGCCTCCACGCCATGGATGCGCACCATGAGGTTGCCGCCGGCGTCGACCTCGAGCACGTCGCCGACGCCGACCACGCAGGTCGACTCCGCCTCTTCCACGAGCAGCGGGCCGACGTGGCGCGCCCCGGGCGTGAGCGCGTAGCGGTCGAGCACCGGCGTCGGCCGGGCCTCGCCCCACTCGGCAAACCAGGCCGGACGCATGCCCTTGAGCGGCGGGCCCGGCGGCGCCGCGGCGCGGCGGTCGAGCTCCAGGCCGCCCGCGGGTGCGCCGCGCTGCAGCGCCACCGCGACCTTCCAGTTCGTCACCTCCACCGGCTGCCCCGGGAATGACTTGGCGAACACGCGCTCGTAGGCCGCGGCAAACAGGCCCGGCAGTTCGGCCACGCCGGCGCCCGGCGGCAGCTCGACCTCGAGTTCGTGGCCCTGCCCGCGGTAGCGCAGATCCAGCCGGCACTGCACCTGCTCGGTCTCGCCGGCGGTCGCGGGCCGGCCGAGGTGGGCGCGCGCCTGCGCCACCAGGGCATCGAAACGCTGCGCCAGGCCGGCGGCGTCGAGCGCGTCCAGCGCCACGCGCTCGGCGCGGAAGGTCTCGAAGGACAGCGGGCTCGCCAGCAGGCCGATGGCCGACATCACACCGGCGCCGACCGGGAAGACGACCACGGGCACGCGCAGCTTGCGCGCGACGCGGCAGGCATGGGCCGGGCCCGAGCCGCCGAAGGCCACCATGGCGCAGCCGCGGTAGTCGAAGCCGCGTTCCGATGCGTGGTTGCGGAAGGCGCGCGCGACATCCTCGTTGACCGCCTCGTGCACGCCCCAGGCGGCGCGCAGCGTGTCCACACCCAGCGGCCCAGCCAGCGTGCGGGTCAGCGCAGCGGCGGCAGCGTCGCGGTCCAGCCGCATCGCCCCGCCGAGGAAGAAGCCGGCGTCGAGATAGCCCAGCAGCAGGTTCGCGTCCGTCAGCGTCGGCGCCTGCCCGCCGCGCGCGTAGCAGGCCGGGCCGGGCGCCGCCCCGGCGCTGCGCGGGCCCACGGCCACGGTGCTACGCACGTCCACCGCGGCAATGGAGCCGCCGCCGGCGCCGATTTCGATCAGGTCGATCACCGGGATGCGCGCCGGCAGCCCCGAGCCGGCGCGGAACTCGTGCACGCGCGCAACTTCCATCTCGTAGCGCTGCAGCGGCTGCCCGCCACGCACCAGCGCGCCCTTGGCCGTGGTGCCGCCCATGTCGAAGGCGAGCAGCTCGCCGCGGGCGATCTCCCGGCCGAGGGCGGCCGACTGCAGCACCCCGGCCGCCGGCCCGCTCTCGAGCATGCGCACCGGGAAGCGCCGCGCCAGCGCCGGGCCCACCATGCCGCCGGAGGAACTCATCACGAACAGGTCGCCGCGCAGCCCGGACGCCCGCAGCCCGGCCTCGAGCCGCCCGAGGTAGCGGTCGAACAGCGGCCCGGTGCAGGCGTTCATCGTCGTCGTCGTCCAGCGCTCGTACTCGCGCAGAAAGGGGAAGACCTCTGCCGAGGTGCTGACGTAGAGCTGCGGATGGCGCGCGCGCGCGATCTGCGCCACGCGCTGCTCGTGCGCCGCATTGACGGGGCTGTTGAGCAGGCACACCGCCACCGCCTCCACACCCCGGGCCACCAGCGCGTCCAGCGCCGCGGCCACCTCGGCCTCGTCCAGCGGCTGCAGCACCGCGCCCCGGTGGTCGATGCGCTCGTCGAGCTCGACGCGCAGCGCGCGCGGCACCAGCGGCTCGGGGTAGGTGATGCCCAACTCGTACATGTCGTAGCGCCGCTCGCGCGCGATGTCCAGCACGTCGGCGAAGCCGGCCGTCACCAGCAGCGCCGTCTTCGCGACGCGGCGCTCGATCAGCGCGTTGGTGACGAGCGTCGTGCCGTGCACGACAGCCCCCACCTCGTCGGCCGACACCCCGGCCTTGGCCAGCAGCCGCGGCACGCCCTCCAGCACGGCGCGCGCCGGGTCGTCGGGCGTGGTGAGCTGCTTGTGCAGGCACAGGCGCCGCCCGTCGCCATGCAGCAGCGCGAAGTCGGTGAAGGTGCCACCGATGTCGATGCCGATGCGGCAGGCCGGCGGAAGCGGGGCGGCGGGGTGGACGCTGCTCATCGCGCCGCCTCCGCTTGGGCACTGCCCGGCTGCACTGCTCCGCCAGGGGCGCTGCCTGGCTCCACTGACTCGCCCGGGGCGCTGCTCGGCCGTGGCGCGCCGGGCACGTCGGGCGGCCAGGGCGGCGCCTCGCGCAGCAAGCGGCCCGCCCCCGGGCGCGGCCCGATGCCCGCGACCTGCGCGCAGGCCCACCAGGTGGCCTGGTTGCTCGTGACCACCGGCTTGCCGTGGCGCGCCTCGAGCTGCTCCACGAGTCCCAGCGCCGGCAGGTCGGTGCAAGAGACGAACACGGCTTCGGCGCCTGGGCGGTCGACCTCGGCAACGAGGCGCTCGAGGATCGCGTCGTCGATGTCATGGATGTCGGCGCCGCCCCGACGCTGCAGTCCGTTGATCGCCATCACCTCGAATCCGGCCTGCTCGAAGAAAGCCCGCTCGGCCTGCACCACCCAGTCCAGGTAGGGCGTGGCGATCGAGACGCGGCGCACGCCGAGCGCGTGCAGCGCCGCCACGGCCGCCGTGGCCGTGGTCAGCGCCGGCAGGCCACCACTGCGGGCCGACAGGCGGGCGGCGATGTCCAGGTCCGCGCCCGGGCCCTGGAAGAAGCTCGCCGAGGTGCAGGCAAAGGCCGTGACCGCCACCCCGGCCTGGGCGAGCGCCGCCGCGTGCGCCGGCGCAGCGTCCAGCATCTGGCGGAACTGCTCGGCCACCGGCCGCGCCGTGTCAACGACCGCGCGGGCGAAGTGCACGCCCACCGGCGCCTGAGGCAGCGCGCGCGCGAGGGTGACCATGTCGTCCTCGGCGACGACGTTGATCGACGGGACGATGAAGCCGATGCGGGGTGATGGGCGGGGCATGGACGATGGCTCGGGATGCGGTGGCGGATTCTGCATGGCGCAGCGCGGCGGGGAAGCCCCGGGCGCGGGCAAACCCCGAGAGGGTCGCGAGGCGACGTCGACAACGAGTCGGCACAGGCTCGCTCGGCGTCATCGGGGACGACGCGCTGCGCACCCTCAACCCCCGCCCTGCCCGGCAAGGCCACGATCAGCGCCATCGCGGGCCTCGTGAGCGCCCGTCCCGAACCCGGAGCGTGCGCATGGACGAGCCGATGATGCAAAAGATCCTGAACCTGCTGCAGGCCCACCGGATCATGACGATCGCCACGCTGCGGCCCGACGGCTGGCCGCAGGCGACGACGGTGGGCTACGTGAATGAGCGGCTGACGCTGTGGTTCCTTTGCGGCAAGGACAGCCAGAAGGCCGCGAACCTGGCGCGGGACGACCGCGTGTCGCTCACGATCGACCACGACACGCCAGACATCCTGGCCATCACCGGTCTGTCCATGGCTGCCCGCGCGCACCGCGTCACCGACCCTGCCGAGGCGCGCCGGGTCATCGCGATGATGCCGCTGAAATACACCGACGCACCGCCGCAGACGGTCACCCTGCCGATGCCCGGGCCCGAGGACGTGGCGCTGTTCCGCCTGGAGCCGCGGGTCGTCTCGGTGCTCGACTACACAAAGGGCTTCGGACACACCGATCTGGTGTGGTGCGCGGACGCCCCGGCCTGAACTGCCGGCGGCTCGCAACCGCGGTCGATCGGGAGCATTCAATCAGGACCCCTGCCTGCTGGCAGGGAACGCAAGGCCTGCCGGGCCGGCGCCAGCACGTCACGGCTCAGGTCGTCCAACAGGGAAGATGCCGCGCGTGCGTGCCACCAGAAGAGCGGGACGTTCAGCGGCGTGTCAGGCTCCAGTTCGACCAGCGAGCCCTCGTGCAGGCGGTTCTCGACCAGCGCGACAGGCTGCAGGCCCCAGCCCATCCCGTTCAGGACTGCGGTGACGAAGGCGTGGGGCGAGGGCAGCGTGTGACGGGGCAGGTGCACGTCCCCGTGCCCCCGGCGGCGCACGCGACGCGCCTGCAGACCGTCCTTGGCGTCGACGGCCAGGCTGGGTGCAAGCGCCAGGCCGTGGGGGTCGACGCCGCGGGCAAAGTGACGCGCCACGAAAGGCGGCGAAGCGGCGAAGCGGCGAAGCGGCGAAGCGGCGAAGCGGCGAAGCGGCGAAGCGGCGAAGCGGCCGCACTGTATCGTCGGAAGCCCGGTGGCCGCTTCCCGATCCGGGACGCCGCCGCGCACTCAGGCCCATGTGCGCGGCAGGCCGCCGCGACGTTGAACGACGAGGATCCGCACGTTGTCGCCGCGACTGTCAGGACCCTTCAAGACCCGGCCAGCCGAGCCCGAGCCGTAGACGCGGCCAGGTTCGGCCGCTTCATGCGCGGCATCGGCCCGGCGAACACCGCCTTCGCCCAGACTCTTGACGTGCTCTGGGTCGTGCCGGACGCGTAGATACCGCAGGCGCTGGCGCCGTTCCACAGCCGCCGGCACTCGGTCATGCGCGCACCACCGGCCAGCGTCAACCTCAGGCCATACGCGGCGGCCTCGCCACGCGGCTTGCGAGCCACCCGACCGTGCTGCCGTACACAGGCAGGTAGAAGGCCAGGCTCACCGCCATCTTGGTGGCGTAATCGGTAGCGGCGAGTTCCGGCCAGTGGGCAGCCATGAAGGGGTCGGGGCTGAGGTGGAAGGCCGCGGCGAAGAACACCAGGGTGTCGATGAAGCCACCGACCACGGTGGAGAACGCTGGCGCCACCCACCAGCCTCCTCGCCCCTGCAGACGCGCGAAGACCTGGATGTCGGTGATCTGACCCACCACGTAGGCTGCGAAGCTCGCACATGCGATACGGAAGACGAAGAGGTTGAACTCGGCCAAGCTGGCCCAGCCGGCGAAACGACCTTCGGCGAAGAGCACCGAGACGACATAGCTCGCCACCAGGGCCGGGCCCATCGACCACAGGATCACTCGCCGCGCCACATCGCGACCCAGCACGCGCACCGTCAAGTCGGTGGCCAGGAAGATCAGCGGGAAGGTGAACGAACCCCAGGTCGTCAGCACCGGACCGACCTGCAGCGGGATCTGGACCAGGTAATTGCTGGCGAGGATCACGCTCACGTGCGCGAGTGCGAGCCAGAGCAGCACCGAACGCGGGGTAACGGCCCCCGTCCGCTCGGCATGACGATGCGGCAGACCCATGAGCGCTCCACCAGCCCTTCGCGTTCAGGCCCGGCCGGCGCCGACCTTGGTCGCGCCCTTCGCGGACGGCGCCTTTGCGGCGGCCTTCACAGCGGTCTTGGAGGCGGCCTTCGCAGCGGTCTTGCCGACGGTCGTGGCGGGTGGCCTCGATGCAGCCTTTACCGGGGCCTTGGCCGATACCTTGGCAGCGGCCTGTGGAGCACCCCGGAGGACGCCGGCACCGCCGGCCGCCACCGAGCCCTCGGCCGCCGCGCCGGCACGGGCTGCCGCCTTGCGGGCCGCAGCTCGCGGATCGACCTCGGCACGGAAAGCCGTGCCAGGGGAGAACTTCGGCACCTTGACCGCAGGGATCTTCATCTTCGACCGCGTGGCCGGGTTGTAGCCGCCGCGCGCCGATCGGGCCTGCATCTTGAAGGCCCCGAAACCGGCAATCCCGACCGAGCCCCCCTTCTTCACCGTCTTGACGATCGTCGAGAGCAGGGTCTCGAGGATGCGGCCCGCCTCGGCCTTCGACAGGGCGTGCGCGGAGGCCAGGAGGTCGATCAGGTCTGCCTTGTTCATGCGTGTGGGTCCAGAAAAAAGAAAGCCCGGATATTCGGGCCTGCGGGATTTTCCGGCAAACCTGCCGGAAGGCTCACGGACGGCGCTGTTTCGTCTGCGCCTGCGCAGCGCCGTCGCGCGGCTCAGGTGCCCTTCGAGACCGTGATCGTCGGGAATTTCGTACTGAAGTCCCGGGCGCGTGCCGCGACCTTGACGGCCACCGTGCGCGCGACCTGCCGGTACAGCGCGGCGATCTCGCCGTCCGGCTCAGCCACGACGCTGGGGTGCCCGGCGTCGGCGTTCTCGCGGATCGACAGGTTCAGCGGGAGTGCCCCGAGGTGGTCGACGCCGTACTGCTCGGCCATGCGCCGCCCGCCATCGGCGCCGAAGATGTGCTCGACGTGACCGCAGTTCGGGCAGCAGTAGACGGCCATGTTCTCGACGATGCCCAGGATGGGCACACCCACCTTCTCGAACATCTTCAGGCCCTTGCGCGCATCGATCAGCGCGATGTCCTGCGGCGTGGTGACGATCACCGCGCCGGTCAGCGGCACGCGCTGCGACAGCGTCAGCGCAATGTCGCCAGTGCCCGGTGGCATGTCGATCAGCAGGTAGTCGAGCTCGCCCCAGTTCGTCTGGCGCAGCAGTTGGTCCAGCGCCTGCGTGGCCATCGGCCCACGCCAGATCATCGCCTGGTCGTCGTCAACGAGGAAGCCGATCGACATCACCTCGACGCCGTGGTTGCGCAGCGGCATCATGGTCTTGCCGTCCTCGGTCTCGGGGCGGCCGGTGATGCCCATCATCATCGGCTGGCTCGGCCCGTAGATGTCGGCATCAAGCACGCCGACGCTGGCGCCCTCGGCGGCCAGCGCCAGGGCCAGATTGGCCGTGGTCGTGCTCTTGCCGACCCCGCCCTTGCCCGAGGCCACCGCGATCACGTTCTTCACCCGCGGCAGCAACGCCACGCCGCGCTGCACCGCGTGGGCGACGATCTTCCAGCCGATCTCGACGCTCACGTTGCCGACGCCCGGCACGGTGCGCGCCGCCTCGACCAGCGCCTTGCGCAGCGCCGGTACCTGGCTGCGGGCTGGGTAGCCGAGTTCGATGGCGAAGGAGACGTCGGCGCCGTCGATGCGCAGGTCGCGCAGCTGCTTCGTGGAGACGAAGTCGCGCCCGGTGTTCGGGTCGACGACGGCTTGGATGGCCTGGAGAAGTGCGCTGTCGGTAAGGCTCATGGTGGGGTCGGTGGCAGTCGGCCAGTGCGCCGCGCCGCAGGCTGACTGCAGCAAAGCCCATCAGTCTATCGGCCAGGCCCGCGGCGCGTGCGCCTTGCGGGCATCGCGGTTGCCATGCAGGCCGCGTACAAGCGTGACGACGCTGGCTCCATAGAATCGCAAGTGCACCGAAAGACCCTTCATGACCCGCCAGCTCTTCGTCACGACCGCGCTGCCCTACGCGAACGGGCCCTTCCACATCGGCCACATCATGGAGTACATCCAGGCCGACATCTGGGTGCGCTTCCAGCGCATGCGCGGCCACGAGGTGAAGTTCGTCTGCGCCGACGACACCCACGGCGCGCCCATCATGATCGCGGCCGAGAAGGCCGGCCAGACGCCGCAGGCCTTCGTCGCCGCCATCGCCGCCGGCCGCAAGGCCTACCTCGACGGCTTCCACATCGCCTTCGACCACTGGCACTCCACCGACGCGCCCGAGAACCACGAGCTCGCGCAGTCCATCTACCTCGCGCTGCGCGAGCGGGGCCTGATCGCCGAGCGCACGATCGAGCAGTTCTTCGACCCCGCCAAGGGCATGTTCCTGCCCGACCGCTTCATCAAGGGCGAGTGCCCGAAGTGCGGTGCGAAGGACCAGTACGGCGACAACTGCGAGGCCTGCGGCGCCGTCTACAGCCCCACCGAGCTGAAGAACCCCTACTCCGCGCTGTCCGGCGCCACGCCGGTGCTGAAGACGAGCTCGCACTTCTTCTTCCGCCTGTCCGACCCGCGCTGCATCGAGTTCCTGCAGCAGTGGACCCAGACCCCCGGGCGCCTGCAGCCCGAGGTGCTGAACAAGATCTCCGAGTGGTTCGGCACCGGCGATGACGGCGCGCCCAAGCTGGCCGACTGGGACATCAGCCGCGACGCGCCCTACTTCGGCATCCGCATCCCCGGCACCGAGGACAAGTACTTCTACGTCTGGCTCGACGCGCCCATCGGCTACCTCGCGGCGCTCAAGGGCCTGCTGGGCGCCGGCTTCGACGCCTACGTGGCCGACCCCGCGGTCGAGCAGGTGCACTTCATCGGCAAGGACATCGTCACCTTCCACACCCTGTTCTGGCCGGCGACGCTGCACTTCTCGGGCCGCAAGACGCCAAACCACATCTTCGTGCACGGCTTCATCACCGTCAGCGGCGAGAAGATGAGCAAGAGCCGCGGCACCGGCATCTCGCCGCTGCGCTACCTCGAGCTGGGGCTGAACGCGCAGTGGCTGCGCTACTACATCGCCGCCAAGCTCAACGCCCGCGTCGAGGACATCGACTTCAACCCCGAGGACTTCGTCGCCCGCGTCAACAGCGACCTGGTCGGCAAGTACGTCAACATCGCCAGCCGCGCCGCCGGCTTCATCGGCAAGCGCTTCGGCGGCTGGCTGTCGGCCGACCTGGGCGTCGAGGGCCGCATGCTGCTGGACGCGCTGCGCGCCCACGCCGACACGCTGGCGCAGCTGTACGAGGAGCGCGAGTTCGGCAAGGCGCTGCGCGAGATCATGGCGCTGGCCGACCGTGTGAACGAGTATGTCGACCAGCACAAGCCCTGGGAGATCGCCAAGCGCGCCGGCGAGGACGCGGCGCTGCACGACGTCTGCTCGGTCTGCATCGAGGCCTTCCGCCTGCTGACAATCTACCTCAAGCCGGTGCTGCCGGCGCTCGCCGCCCAGGTCGAGGCCTTCCTGCAGGTGGGCCCGCTGCAGTGGGCCGACGCGAAGCGCGCCCTCGGCCGGCACGCCATCGCGCCCTACCAGCACCTGATGCAGCGCGCCGACGCGGCCCAGGTCGAGCGCCTGTTCGAGGCCCCGGAGCCGCCCAAGCCGGTGCCCGGCGGCGAGGAGATCGCGCCCGAGTGCGTCATCGGCGACTTCGCCAAGGTCGACCTGCGCATCGCGCGCATCGTCGACGCCGCGCTGGTGGAGGGCAGCGACAAGCTGCTGCGCCTGACGCTGGACGCCGGCGAGGGCCGCCTGCGCAATGTCTTCTCCGGCATCCGCAGCGCCTACGCGCCCGAGGCGCTGAAAGGCCGCCTGACCGTCCTGGTGGCCAACCTCGCCCCGCGCAAGATGAAGTTCGGCGTCTCCGAGGGCATGGTGCTCGCGGCCAGCCACGCCGACGAGAAGGCCCAGCCGGGCATCTTCCTGCTCGACCCGGCGCCCGGCGCGCAGCCGGGCATGCGGGTGCGCTGAGCGATCGAGCCGGGCTGCAGGCCTTGCGATGAGCCCGCCCGGACCGTCCCGCCGCCGGCGCTTCATGGCGCAGCGCCACCACTGCGGCCCTCCGGTCCTGCGTCGTCACGGCCCGATGACACGCAAGCACGAGGAATCCGCACCATGTCCCTGCCCCTGCACCCTTTCCGCCCGCGCCTGCTGAGCAGCCTGCAGGGCTACGACCGGCGACGACTGGCCGCCGACGTCGGCGCGGGCGTCACCGTCGGCATCGTCGCGCTGCCGCTGGCGATGGCCTTCGCCATCGCCTCGGGCGTCAAGCCCGAGGCCGGCCTGTTCACGGCCATCATCGCCGGCTTCCTGATCTCGGCCCTCGGCGGCTCGCATGTGCAGATCGGCGGTCCGGCCGGTGCCTTCATCGTCATCGTCTATGGCATCGTCGAGCGCTACGGCCTGGCCAACCTGCTGATCTCCACCTGCCTGGCCGGCGTCCTGCTGTTCCTGATGGGCTGGCTGCGGGTGGGCGCACTGATCCGCTACATCCCGGTGTCCATCGTCATCGGTTTCACCAACGGGATCGCGGTGCTGATCGCACTGTCGCAGGTCAAGGACCTGCTGGGCCTGGAGATCGACAAGCTGCCGGCGGACTTCTTCACGCAGATCCGGGTACTGGCCGACCACCTCGACAGCTTCAACCCGGTGGCGCTGTTGCTGGGGCTGGCCTGCCTGGCGATCGTCGTGCTGTGGCCGAAGTCCTACCGGATGGAGACCGCGCCGGCCACACGGTGGGCCATGCTCAAGCGACGTGCCGCACACCTGCCGGGCACCATCGTCGCGCTTGCCCTGGCCACGTTGGCCACGCTGGCGCTGGCGCTGCCGGTGGAAACCATCGGTTCGCGCTTCGGGGGCATTCCCCAGGCCCTGCCGCGCTTCGAGTGGCCTGAGTTCAGTTGGTCCACGGCCAAGCAGTTGCTGATCCCGACGGTGACGATTGCCCTGCTGGGCGCGATCGAGTCGCTGCTGTGCGCGCGCGTGGCCGACAACATGACCGAGTGGCCACGCCACGACCCGAACCAGGAGTTGATGGCCCAGGGCGTGGCCAATGTGGTCACTCCACTGTTCGGCGGCATCCCGGCCACAGGGACGATCGCGCGCACCGTGACCAATGTGCGCGCAGGCGCGACCAGCCCGGTCTCGGGCATGGTGCATGCGCTGACGCTGTTGCTGATCGTGCTGGTGGCGGCGCCGCTGGCCGTGCACGTGCCCCTGGCAGCTCTGGCCGGCATCCTGTTGTTCGTGGCCTGGAACATGGGCGAATGGCGCGAATTCGCCCATGCGCGGCGCTTCAAGCTGCCCTACCGCACCATCCTGTTCGGCACCTTCGCCTTGACCGTGGTGTTCGACCTCACGGTGGCGGTGGAGGTCGGACTGATCCTCGCCTGCCTGACCTTCATCTGGCGCATGGGAAGGATGTTCCGTGTCAGCGAGCGGACCGGGCTCGACGGACAGACGCCACCGGCCGAGGGCCTGCAGGTCTTCGATCTGCAGGGTGCGCTGTTCTTCGGCGCCGTCGCACAGGTCGAGAGCCTGCCCGATCGGGTGCACGCAGGCACCCGCTGCGTGGTGTTGGGCCTGCATCGGCTGGTGTTGATGGACACCTCGGGGCTGGAGTCCTTGCGGCAGGTGCATCGTGCCCTGAAAAGACGGGGGATCGGCCTGCGACTGGCCGAAGCCGAGGAACAACCGCTGTCGCTGATCCACCGTTCCGGCTTCGCGCAGGATCTGGGAGACGGCGGCATCGCGCCGACGGTCGCACAAGCGATGGCGATGCCGGGTCGGCACGGGGCCTGATCGCTGCCCGAGGCCCGGCATGCGCGACGGACAAGCCGACCCTCCCGGCGACGCGAGGCGGCGGGTCCACAGGTCCCGGCGCTCCGCGACGGCGCGGCCGGCCCGAGCATCGATGGTCCGCCGACCCGGCATCGGGCCACAATGCCCGTACGCCCCGATCTGCGCACACCCCGCACGCCCATGACCTCGACCGCTCTCCAACGTCGACTGCTGCAGGTGCTGGAGCGCAGCGCGCCCGATGATCGTGCCAGCCGCTGGTGCGATCTGGCGATCGCCACGCTCGTGCTGCTCAACGTTGCCGCCATCGTCCTGGATTCGCTGCCCTCGCTGCATCGGCAATGGGGACCCGCCTTCGAGGCCTTCGAGGTTTTCAGCGTGGCCGTCTTCACGATGGAGTTCGGGCTGCGCCTGTGGGCCAGCGGCGTGCGCTTCGGTCCCGGCCCGGACAGCGCCTGGCGCGGGCGACGGCGCTACCTGTTCAGCACCTACGGGCTGATCGACCTGCTGGCCATCCTGCCTTTCTACCTGCAGTGGCTGGTCCCGGGGCTGGACCTGCGGGTGCTGCGCATCGTCCGCCTGGTCAGGGTGTTCAAGCTGTCGCACTACAGCACTGCCATCGAAGACCTCTTCCAGGCGGTCTACGAGGAGCGTCGCTCCTTCGCGGCGGCGCTGTACCTGCTGCTGATCGCCATGCTGATGTCCTCGACGCTGCTGTACTTTGCCGAACACGAGGCCCAGCCCGAGCGCATCGGCTCGATACCCGATGCGCTGTACTGGTCGGTGATCACGCTCACCACGGTGGGCTATGGCGACCTGTCGCCCGTGACCTGGACAGGTCGGATGATCTCGATCGCCACCGCCTTCCTCGGTGTGTGCACGGTGGCCCTGCTGACCGGCATCGTGGCGTCGGCGTTCGCCAACCAGATGGCGCGCCGGCGCGTGATCTACGAGGTGGAGTTGCGCCGCGCGATGGCCGACGGGCAGTTGTCGGCCGCCGATGCCGAGACGCTGGAGAAGTTGCGGCGGTCCTTCAACCTGTCGGCCGAACAGGCCGCACACATGGTGGACCAGGCCCAGCGCGACATCGGCGCCAGACGCTGACCCCGTCAACTCGGGCGGCGGGGGCGGCCTGTAACATCCGCGGCTTCGTTCACTTGCCGCATTCAACCGTCATGCCGCTGTTCTGGAAGCCCTACAGGTCCGACGTGACCCAGTTCATCGACCAACTCAAGACCCAGCGCCCGACGCTCGAAGAAGAGCAGAAACGCGGGCGCGCGCTGCTGTGGGACCGTCCGGTCGACCTCGACGCCCAGGCAGAGTGGCGGCAGGCACGCGTGCCGCAGCAGCCCTACGTCTACCAGACCAAGGGTTGACCGCCGGCCTGGCGATCCTCCCCCGCCCTTGGCTCGAACCTCCGCTGCGTCTGCGCTGCCCCCAGCCCCGGACGGCGCACTGCCCGATGTCGTCGACCAGGTGGCCCTGGCACGCCTGTACGGCGAGCCACTTTTCCAACTGCCCCAGGATCTCTACATCCCGCCCGACGCACTCGAGGTCTTTCTCGAAGCCTTCGAGGGCCCGTTGGACCTGCTGCTGTATCTGATCCGCAAGCAGAACTTCAACATCCTCGACATTCCGTTGGCGGATGTCACGCGGCAGTACCTCGATTACGTCGAGCAGATCCGTCGCAGCAACCTCGAACTCGCCGCCGAGTACCTGCTGATGGCCGCGATGCTGATCGAGATCAAGTCGCGCATGCTGCTGCCCGCGCGCAAGGCCGAGAACGGTGAGGAGCCCGAGGACCCGCGCGCCGCGCTGGTGCGTCGTCTGCTCGAATACGAACAGATGAAGATCGCCGCGGCACGCCTGGACGCGCTGCCCCAGCTCGGCCGAGACTTCCTGCGCGCCCAGGTCCTGCACGAGCGTGGCGAGCCCTCGCGGCTGCCGACCGTGCGCCCCGAGGACCTGCGCGCGGCCTGGGATGACATCGTTGCGCGCTCGCGGCTGACGCAGCACCACCGCATCACGCGCGAGCAACTGTCGGTGCGCGAGACCATGAGCCAGGTGCTGCGCCGGCTGCAGGGGCGACGCTTCGTCGAGTTCCATGAGCTGTTCGAGCCGGCGCGTGGCCCTGCGGTCATGGTGGTCACCTTCATCGCGATGCTTGAGCTCAGCCGTGAGCGCCTGCTGGAGATCACCCAGGCCGAAGCCTATGCGCCGATCTACGTGCGGCTGGCCTATGCGCCAGCGTGAGGCCAAGGCCGCAAACCCTGTGGTGCCCTGTCCTGGAGGAAACGGCACGGTGACAAGATGGGTGTGACGCTGGCACACTCCGTGCACGGCGCGGAGACCGCGACCTGGTGTCGCGCGACGCAAACCCGTGGAGACCCGGCATGACCTTCCAGTGGCCTTCCCTGCTGTGGACGCTCGCCTTCGTGCCCCTGCTCGTGGGGCTGTATCTGTGGTTGCTGGGTCGCCGGCGGCGCTCGACGGTGCGGCTGGCCAGCATCGCGGTCGCGCGCGAGGCACTGGGCAAGGGCCCAGGCTGGCGACGGCATGTCCCCCCCGCGCTGCTGGGTCTGGCGATCATCGCGCTGCTGCTGGCCTCTGCCCGACCCATGGCGGTGATCCAGTTGCCGCTGTCACAGCGCACCATCATGCTGGCGATGGACGTCTCTGGCAGCATGCGCGCCACCGATGTCGAGCCTAACCGCATGGTCGCGTCGCAGAACGCCGCCAAGGCCTTCGTCAATGCGCTACCGCGCGACGTGCGGGTCGGGATCGTCTCGTTCGCCGGCACCGCTGCCGTGGTGCAGGCCCCGACAGTCAGCCGAGAGGACATCATCGCGGCGATCGATCGCTTCCAGATGCAGCGCGCCACCGCCACCGGCAGCGGCATCGTGCTGTCGCTCGCGACGCTCTTCCCCGATGACGGCATCGAGATCGCACAGATCACGGGACAGCGCCCGATGCCGCGTCCACTGGGTGAGGACAAGCCCAAGCGCGAGTTCACTTCCGTGGAGCCCGGCTCCTATGGCTCGGCCGCGATCATCATGCTCACCGACGGGCAACGCACCACCGGTCCCGACCCGATCGACGCCGCCAAGATGGCCGCCGAGCGCGGCGTACGTGTCTACACCGTGGGCGTGGGCACGACCGCGGGCGAGACGATCGGCTTCGAAGGCTGGAGCATGCGCGTGCGCCTGGACGAAGAAACGCTCAAGCAGGTGGCGCTCCTCACGCGGGCCGAGTACTTCCACGCCGCCACGGCCGAGGACCTGATGAAGGTCTACGAGTCGCTGTCGAACAAGCTCGTCGTCGAACGCAAGGAAACCGAGATCACCGCCCTGCTGGCGCTGCTGGGCGCGCTGCTGGTGACACTGGCCAGCGGACTGGGCGTGTACTGGTTCGGGCGCGTGGCCTGAGCATCCGGCACGACGCAGGTCGGGCGGCCCGCGGGCGATCGAGCCTTCCGTGAACCGCAGCGTGCCGACGCCCGACGGCGTACATGTCGGCAGGCGCGTTGCGCGGTCTGCCCGTCAGCGCGGCTGCAGTCGCAGGATCTGCCCTTCCACCCCGTCGGTCAGCACGTAGATCCAGCCGTCGGGGCCTTGCCGGACATCGCGGATGCGCGATTTCAGGCGGTCCAGCAGTCGCTCCTCGCCGACCACGCGCGCGCCGTCCAGTGTCAGGCGCGACAGGTGCTGGCCCCGCAGCGCACCGACCAGCAGGCTGCCACGCCAGGCTGGATAGCGGTCGCTCGTCACGAAGGCCATCCCACTGGGCGCGATCGACACCGGACCCCACCAGCGCACGGGGTCGACATAGCCCGGCTTCGGCCCGTCGTCGCCAATGCGTGTGCCGGTGCCGTAGTTGCGTCCACGCGTCACCACCGGCCAGCCGTGGTTGCCGCCGCGCTCGACCACGTTCAACTCGTCGCCCCCTTGCGGCCCATGCTCGGTCTGCCACAACTGTCCGGTGACCGGGTGCACGGCCAGACCCTGGATGTTGCGGTGCCCCAGGCTCCAGACCTCGGGTCGTGCACCCGGGCGGCCGACGAAGGGGTTGTCGGCAGGCACAGAGCCGTCGGTGGCGACGCGCACGATCTTGCCCAGATGGTTGGACGGGTCCTGCGCATCGTCCTTGCGCGAGAACCGGTCGCCCAGGCCGATGAACAGATGGCCGTCGGCATCGAAAGCCAGGCGCGAGCCGCAATGCAGCGAGCTCGCCACCCGCGGGGCCTGACGGAAAAGCACCTGGACGTCGACCATGCGTCGCCCGTCGAGCCGGCCGCGGGCCACCGCCACGGCGTTGCCCCCCTCACCGGCCTCGGCATAAGACCAGTAGACCCAGGGCTGGGCCGGAAAGCGCGGGTCGAGGGCCACGTCCAGCAGTCCGCATTGGCCGCCGGCGTCGACGCCGGGCAGACCGTCCAGCGGCTCGCCCACACGACCGTCGGCCGAAACGAGGCGCATGCGGCCGCGGCGTTCGGTCACGAGCATCTCGCCGCCCGGGAGGAAGGCCACCGCCCACGGCTGCGACAGTCCCCGCGCCACCGTGATCGCCTCGACGGTGAGCGCGTGTGCTGACGGCCCGATGCAGGCCATCCACAGAGCGACCGCCGCGGCGCGCCGCAACGCAGCCCCCGGGGACAGTCGCGACACCCGAACCGTCGGCCGCCCCTCATTTACGCTGCGCTGCACCATCCGGCCACCTCCATCCAGGAATCATGGAACCAAATGCTGGATGCTGCCTCAACTCGTCCAGTGGCAGCCGGTGAGGCGTCCGATGGACCCGCAGCGGATGGGGATGAGCTCTCGACCCGACCAGGGGTGTCCCTGACAACCCGGCAGACATCAGTGAAAACCCCGATGTTATTTGCATTTAAGCAAATATAATTTGTGAACCATCCGGTTCCATCCGGGGTCGGGTGGTCAGGAGCAACTCTTCAAGGGATCCTTCGGGATCCCTTTTTTTGTTCCGCTGCGTCTCGCACGAGACGACCGACCACGAGCGGACCCTATGATGACGCCATGGTCGAAATCACGATCGCCCCCGTGGCTGCCCAAGACCCTTCCGCGGCGTCGGAAGATGCCGCCGACCCCGAGTCAGCCACCCGTGTGCTGCGCCGCTTTCGTGTCGTCTTCAACGCCGTCAAGTCCCATTTCCAACAGGTCGAGCGGCGCGCAGGCATCGGCGGCGCGCAGGTCTGGGCCTTGAGCCTGATCGCCGAACGGCCTGAAATCGGCGTGGGGGAACTGGCGCGCAGCATGGATATCCACCAGACCACCGCCAGCAACCTCGTCAAGGCACTGATGCTGGCCGGCCTGATCGAAACACATCGCAACGCCCCCGATCGGCGAACGGTGCAGCTGCGCGTCCTGCCGGCGGGGCTCGAGGTGCTGAAGAAGGCGCCTGGGCCCTTTTCCGGCGTGTTGCCAGCCGCCCTGGCCCGACTCGACCGTGCCACCCTCGACCGTCTCGATCAGGATCTGGGCGCCTTGATCGCGCTGCTGAAGGTCGACGAACGCAGCGCCTCAATCCCGCTGGCGCAGATGTGAGTTGCGGCCGTCGACCGGCCCGACGCGGCGTCAGTCCGGTCGTAACAGCCCAGGGCAGCACGTCGGGCATCGATCTCGCCTGATGTTTCCGCCCGACTTGCGGGGCCACCGCACGGGCACCGGGCGGATTCCCAAGGGTGCAAATACACTGTGCCGCAATGCGCAGATGCTCCGTCATGGCCCCCGAGACCTCGATACCAGGGCTCGGCCAGCGTGCGGGCCGTTCTCGGACCGTGTGGCGCAAGGCCACCGCCTCGCCCGAGATCGGGTGGGCCGCCCGACCTGGAGACCGCAGGTGACGGCTCCCAGTCTTCGTGCCATGCGCCGACTGCGCCTGGGCTGGGCCCGTCTGCGCGCCCGCGTCGAGACGACCGCGCAAGGCCTGTGGGGGCCCGTCCGCGATGTGGAGCCCGATTTCTGGCGCAGCCTCGGCAAGGAATTCAGCACCTGGCGGCTGTGGATGGACCGCAGTGTGGTGCTGGTCTATGCCCTGGTGACCGGGCTGCTGGTGGTCGGCTTCACGCTGCTGAGCCAGGGGGCCAGCCAGTGGTACCTGGGCATGAGCACGGCTGAGGGCTGGGGCCCCTGGTTCGCGCTGGTGTGGACGCCGGCGCTGACGGTGGCGGTCGTCTGGTGGACGCGGCGCTTCGTCCCGGGTGCTGCCGGCTCGGGCATCCCCCAGGTGATGCGTGCCTTCGAAGACCCGGTGGACCCGGCGCGTCAGAGCCATCTGGTGTCGTTGCGGACCTCGCTGCACAAGATCGGTCTGGTGTCCACGGGACTGCTGGCCGGTCTGTCGATCGGCCGGGAAGGCCCCACGGTCCAGGTCGGCGCCGGCATCATGGCGCACGCACGCCGCTGGCTGTCACCAAACAGCGGCATCGACGCACACGACCTCATGGTGGCGGGCGCGGCGGCCGGCATCGCCGCGGCGTTCAACACGCCGCTGGGCGGGATCGTATTCGCGCTCGAGCAACTCTCACGCCGGCGCAGCATCTCGCACAGCACGCTCGTGATTGCCTGCATCGTGCTGGCGGGCCTGGCCGCGGTGTCGGTCTTCGGCAACATCACCTACTTCGGCCGACTGGCGGTGCAGGATCTGGACTGGAGCCTGTTCTGGCCCGGCCTGTCGGTGGCGGTGATCGCCGGGCTGGCCGGCGGGCTGTTCTCGCAGTTGATCATCGTCTCGGTGCGCGGTCTGCCCGACCGCTTCAGCCGCTGGCGTCGGGCGCATCCGCTTCGCTTCGCCGCCGGCTGCGCCTTCGGCGTGGCGTTGATCGGCGTGGTCACCGGCGGCGCCACGGCCGGCGCCGGCTACGCGCCCACGCAGGCGCTGCTGCAGGGGCAGGACGACCTGCCCTTCATCTACACCGTGCTGAAGTTCTGCGCCACCTGGCTGTCGGCGTGGACGGGCGTGCCAGGCGGCGTGTTCGCGCCGTCGCTGGCCATCGGCGCGGGCATCGGCAGTGACGTGGCAGCCCTGACCGGCGTGGCGCGAGAAGCCGCGATCCCGCTGATCGCGCTCGGCATGGTCGGCTTCCTTGCCGCGACGACGCAGGGGCCGATCACCGCCTTCATCATCGTGATGGAGATGGTGTCCGGCCACGCCATGGTGCTCAGCCTGATGGCCAGCGCCATGATCGCCAGCGGCGTGGCACGGCTGGTGACGCGGCCGATGTACACCGAGCTCGCGGCCATGCTGCCGCTGGCCGGCCTGCCGCCGCCTGGTCCTGATCCTGAGCCGAGGCGCGCGCCATGAGCAGCCTGTGGTCCCGCATCGGCGCCTGGCTGGCAAGGCGCCGTCCTCGGCCCGATGAGCCATCGGCACCGGCCCTTGTCACGACGGCCGATGCCACACCCCCGCTGCCGCCGGTGCGCGCTTGCGCCACTGTGGTGATCCCGGCGCTGAACGAAGCCCGACGCATCGCCGAGGTGGTGCGCTACGCGCTGGGCGACCCGGCCACGGCCGAGGTGGTGGTCATCGACGACAGCTCGATCGACGAGACGGCTGCCCTCGCGCGCGACGCCGGTGCACGGGTGCTCACCAGCACGATGCTGGGCAAGGGGGCGTCGATGCGCGATGGCGTGATGGCCGCCGCGCACGACCTCGTCGTCTACCTGGACGGCGACCTCACCGGGCTGCGACCGGGCATCGTCACCGACCTGTGCACCGCGCTCCTGCATGGCAACGCCGACTTCGTCAAGGCCCGCTTCGGCCGGGGCGGCGGGCGCGTCACCGAGCTCACGGCCAAGCCCATGCTCAAGGTGTTCTTCCCGGAACTCGCAAGCTTTGCGCAGCCGCTGGGCGGCATCATCGCGGCCCGCAGGGCCTTGCTGCTGGCCTCGCACTTCGAGGACGGCTACGGCGTGGACATCGGTCTGCTGATCGATGCGCACCGCAGCGGGGCGCGTCTGGCCGAGGTCGACATCGGCTCGCTCGAGCACGACAGCCAGCCGCTGCTGGACCTGGCGGTGATGGCCAATGAAGTCGCGCGGGTGATCTACTCCCGCGCCCGCGAGGCCGGGCGCCTGCACGTCGAACAGATCTCGGCGATGTACGAGACACAGCGTCTGGCCACGGCGTCGATCGAATACATCCTGTCGCGCCGCCGCGGCCGGCGACGGCTGCTGCTGCTCGACATGGACGGCACGATCACGGCGCAGCGCTTCGTCGTCGAACTCGCGCGCGCCACCGGTCACGAGGCGGCGCTCGAGTCGCTGCTCGATGGCCAGGGCGACGCCGCCACACGAAGCGAGCGCATCGCCGCGCTGTTCCGCTTTGTCCATCGCCGCCAGTTCGAGCGCGTCGCGCATGAACTGCCGCTGCGGCCCGGGGTCATCGACTGGGTCAACCGCATGCGCCGCGCCGGTTTCATGGTCGGCCTGGTCAGCGACAGCTACTTCGTCGCCGCCGACATCCTGCGCCGACGCATCTTCGCCGACTTCGCACTGGCCCACACCCTGACCTTCGACGGCGACGTGTGCAACGGCGAGCTGCGCATCAACCCGGCTTTCACCGCGCCCGATTCCGCCCGTGGCACGCCACTGTGCAAGAGCCACGTCGTGCGCCGCTTCCGCGACGACCCGGTCGAGCCACCCATCGAGGAGGTCTGGGCCGTGGGCGACAACCTCAACGACCTGGAGATGTTGCGCCAGGCCGACCGCGCCTTCGTCATCGACCCGAAGTCGCCGCGCATCGCCCGCGAAGCGGACGCCACCCGCGTGGACAGCTTCGAGGCGCTGCTGCCGCTGGTGCCGCCGGCACCGCTGCCGGCGGCGGGAGTCGCGGTCGCCGCAACGGCCACGGCCACGCCTGAGCCTCCCTCCGCGCCTACCACCACAGCTTGAGCCGCAGCGTGTCGACGAGGCGGTGGGTCCAGATCCACAG
>CAZFVH010000051.1:0-5094 GCA_964522465.1 uncultured Rubrivivax sp.
GGGGTCATGAAAACTTGGGACGGCCCGGCGTTTTCATGAGAGCAGGGCCCCCAGGGCTGGGCTGCGCCCAGCCCGCCCCCCGAGGGGCCCTTACAGATCTGCAGTCGCGCGCGAGGTGAGCGATTGATTGCGGCCGTTCCACGGTGCGCCGATCAGACGAACACGCCCTCGCGCAGCCACTTCGTCGCCACCCACTTCTCGCCCTCGAGTACCGGCGCGCCGCCATGCAGCGTGCGGGTGGCGGGGTCGGGGCGGTCGTAGCTGAAGAAGACGGCGCTGCCACGCACCGGCGCGACGTCCAGCCCGATGTCGGGGAAGATCGTCGCCCCGCCTCGCGCGGGCGTGTTCAGGTAGATCACCAGCGTGCCCACGCGCTGCCCACCCCGCTCCAGGATGCGCGGGGTGCCGGGGCGGGCCGGGTCGAAGTAGTCGTGGTGGGGCTCGTACTGCGCGCCCGGGCGGTAGCGCAGCACCTGCAGGCCCTCGCCATGGTCGACCGGCCAGTTCACCAGCGCGGCGATGCGCTGCTCGATGCGCTGGATCAGCGCGGACTCGCCACGCTCGAAGAACATGCCGTCGCTGGTGCGTGCGGTGTTGACCTCGCTGCCGCCGGTGGCGGTGTCCACCGTCTGCGAGCGCGCCAGCCGCGGGCGGGCCAGGTCGATCAGCGCCTCGCATTCCTGCGCGTCGAGCAGATCGGCGAACAGCACCACGCGCGGCAGGCGCAGGCTCATCGCGATCTTGACCGGGCGACCGTCGGCCATCACGACGGCGCGGCCGTCGGCGATCGAGGGCTCCGGCACGGGCCGATCGGTTCTTGCGGCGGGGTCGGTTCGGTCCAGGCGGGCCGGGACGTCATCGGTGGACGTCGCCCGCGCGACGTCGGAGTCCCCCCTGCCCGGCCCGTCCTGCGCAGACGCCTGCGAAGGCTCCGCAGCCCCCTGCGCCGAGTGGGCCGACTGGGCCGATCCGATGCGCCCTTCGCGGCGCAGCGTCTCGAGGTGGCTGCGCAGCGTCTGCTCCAGCGCCTCGATGGCGACGTCCTCGTGCCAGCCGCTGGCGATCATGGCCTTGACCACGTCCTCGGGCAGGCAGCCGGCCTCAGCCTGCTCGATGATCCAGCGACGCAGTGCCGGGGTGACGGCCTGGGTGACCTTCGAAGTGGCAACCATGATGTCAACCCTCGAGACGGCGCCGGAAGACCATCCGGTCGCGGGTGGAGACGGCGGCATCGAAGGCATAGCCCTCGACCGCGAAACCCTGCAGCGCCTTCGGGCTGCGTGCGCGGTGCTCGATGGCCCAGCGGCACATCAGGCCGCGCGCACGCTTGGCGTAGAAGCTGATGATCTTGTAGCGACCGCCCTTCCAGTCCTCGAACTGGCAGTCGACGACCCGGGCCTTCAACGCCGGGCGCAGCGCGGCCTTCGAGTACTCGTGCGAGGCCAGGTTGACGACGACCGGGTCGGTCTGGCCGGCCAGCCGCTCGTTCAGGTGCTGGGCCAAGGCGTCACCCCAGAAGGCGTAGAGGTCCTTTCCGTGGGGATTGGCCAGCGACGTGCCCATCTCCAGGCGATAGGGCTGCAGCCGGTCCAGCGGGCGCAGCGCGCCGTACAGCCCTGACAGGATCACGACATGGTCCTGCGCCCAGGCCAGGTCGGCCGGCGTCAGCGTGTTCGCATCCAGACCTTCGTAGACGTCGCCGTTGAAGGCCAGCACCGCCGGCTTGCTGTTGTCGGGCGTGGCCGTACGCTGCCAGGCGGCGTAGCGGCCGACGTTGAGCGTGGCGAGCGCGTCGGACAGTTCCATCAGCGAGGCGATCTCGGCCGGGGTGCGGGTCTTGAGCGTGTCGATGAGCTCGCCGGCGCGGTCGGTGAACAACGGGTCGGTGGCCTTCTTCGCCACCGCGGCCGGCACCGGCGTGTCGTAGTCGAGGGTCTTGGCGGGGGACAGCAGGAAGAGCATGGAAACAAGCCTTCTGGGACAGCAGGGACAGCATCGGCGAAAGTCAAGCGCAGATTGTGGCGGCTCCGCAGCAGTCGGTGGCGACGCCGCCGTCTCAATGGAAATCCCGGCTGCGCGCGGCCAGCCCCGCCAGCAGCGGCGTGTGGTCGACGAGTTGCCGTGCCACCAGGTGGCAGATCTCGCGCCCGGGCTCGCCCTCGCGTTGCCAGATGCCGTAGACCGTCAGCAGCCGGCTGCCCAGCAGGGGCTGGCGCTGCGTGCGCGCCAGCGCCGGCCAGACGATCACGTTGACCTGCCCGGTCTCGTCCTCGAGCGTGACGAAGACCACGCCGCCGGCGGTCTCGGGGCGCTGGCGGTGGGTGACGATGCCGCAGGCGCGCGCCAGCCGACCGCGCGGATAGCCTGCCAGCACCGCCGCGGGCTGGATGCGGAAGGCGGCGAGTTGTTCGCGCAGCAGGCCCACCGGGTGGGCCTTCAGCGACAGCCCGGTGCTGCGGTAGTCGGCCAGTGTCTCCTCCACCCGCAGCGGGGCGGCCAGCGTGGCCGCCGGCTCGTGGGTGCGCGTGGACTGCAGCAGCGCCGTGGCACGCGTGTCCACACCCGCCACCGCCCAGGCGGCCTGGTGGCGGTGGCCGCACAGCGGGGCCAGCGCATCGGCCTGCGCCAGCGCCTGCAACGCGCGCGCGTCCAGGCCGGCGCGCCGGGCCAGGTCTTCCGGGCTGCGGAAGGGCTGGAAGCCGGGGTGACCCGGACGTCCGCCGCGGGCGGCGACGATACGCTGCGCAGCCTCCTCGGACAGACCGGCGATGCGGCTGAAGCCCAGGCGCACGGGTCGGATCGACGACGCTGCCTCCCCGTCCTCCAGCGCGGTCTCCCACAGGCTCTCGTGCACGTCCACCGGCCGCACCTCCACGCCGTGCGACTGCGCGTCACGCACCAGTTGCGCCGGGGCATAGAAGCCCATGGGCTGGCTGTTCAGCAGCGCGGCGAGGAAGGCGTCCGGATGGTGGCATTTGACCCAGGCGCTGGCGTAGACCAGCAGCGCGAAGCTCGCGGCATGGCTCTCGGGGAAACCGTACTCGCCGAAACCCTCGATCTGGCGGAAGATGGACTCGGCGTACTCGCGCGTGTAGCCCTTTTCCACCATGCGGCCGACCAGCCGTTCGTGGAAGGGGCCGAGCCCGCCGCGGCGCTTCCAGGCCGCCATGGCGCGGCGCAACTGATCGGCCTCGCCGGGCGAGAAGTCGGCGGCCAGGATGGCGAGCTGCATCACCTGTTCCTGGAAGATGGGCACACCCAGCGTGCGCTCCAGCGCCTGACGCACCTCGTCGCTGGGGTAGGTGACCGGTTCCTCGCCGTTGCGTCGGCGCAGGTAGGGATGGACCATGCCACCCTGGATCGGCCCCGGGCGCACGATGGCGACCTCGATCACCAGGTCGTAGAAGCAGCGCGGCGCCAGCCGCGGCAGCATGCTCATCTGCGCGCGGCTCTCCACCTGGAACACGCCCACGCTGTCGCCGCGGGTCAGCATCGCGTAGACGGCGGGGTCTTCCGCGGGGATGTCCTGCAGGCCGAGGGCCACGCCCGTCTGCTTCCAGGCCACCCACGCCAGCGCGCGCTGCAGCGCGCTGAGCATGCCCAGCGCCAGGATGTCCACCTTGATCAGGCCGAGCGCGTCCAGGTCGTCCTTGTCCCACTGAATGACGCTGCGCCCTTCCATCGCGGCGTTCTCCACCGGCACCAGGCGCGCCAGGTCGTCGCGTGCGATGACGAAGCCCCCGGGGTGCTGGCTGAGGTGGCGCGGGAAACCGATCAGATCGCCGGACAAGGACAGCCACAGCCGCGACAGCGGGGCCTCGGGGTCGAAGCCCTGCTCGCGCAGACGCTCCGGCTCGACGCCCTTGCCATCCCACCACTGCAGGCCCTTGGCCACGGCATCGATGCGCTCGGCGTCCAGGCCGAGCGCGCGGCCCACATCGCGCAGCGCCGAGCGCGGCCGGTAGCTGATGACCACGGCCGCCAGCGCGGCACGGTGGCGGCCGTACTTGCGGTACAGGTACTGGATCACCTCCTCGCGGCGCTGGTGCTCGAAGTCGACGTCGATGTCGGGCGGCTCGTTGCGCTCGGCGCTGATGAAACGCTCGAACAGCACGCTCATGCGCGCCGGGTCGACCTCGGTGATGTGCAGGCAGTAGCACACCGCGGAGTTGGCCGCGCTGCCGCGGCCCTGGCACAGGATGCCCCGCGAACGCGCCCAGTGCACGATGTCGGCCACGGTGAGGAAGTAGGCCTCGTAGCCGAGTTGGGCGATCAGCGCGAGTTCGTGCTCGACCAGCGCCTGCACCGACGCGGGCACGCCGCCGGGAAAGCGCCGCGCCGCGCCCTCGGACGTCAGCGTGCGCAGCCAACTGGTGGGGGTGTGGCCCGCGGGCACGATCTCCTGCGGGTACTCGTAGCGCAGTTCGTCGAGCGAGAAGGCGCACCGGCCGGCCAGCGCCACCGTGGCGGCCAGCCATTCGGGGCGGTACAGCCCGGCCAGTCGGGCGCGTGGGCGCAGGTGGGCCTCGGCGTTGGGCTGCAGCGCCCGGCCGCACTCGGCCACCGGCCGGCGCAGACGCAAGGCCGTGAGCACGTCCTGCAGCGGCTTGCGCGAACGCGCGTGCATCAGCACGCCGCCGCCGGCGACGATCTCGAGGCCGGTGGCCGCTGCCACTCGCTCGACCACGTCCTGCAGCAGCGCGTCGAGCGGGCCGTGACGCAGTTCCAGCAACAAGAAGGCGCGGTCGATGCCGAACCAGGTCTTGAGCCACATCGCCTGCGCGAACACGGTCTCGAAGGGCTGGGACGGCGCGGGCAGCAGCAGGGCCGCGCATCCGGGCAGGCCGGCCAGCATGGGCGCGCGCGGCGTGCGCCCTTCGACATCGGCCGCCAGCGCGACATAGGCGCCCTTGCCGGCGCGGCGGCGCGCCAGCGTGATCCACTGCACCAGGTTGCCGTAGCCGCGGCGCGACTGGGCCAGCACGATCAGGCGGGGCGCGCCGTCCGGCCCATCGGCAGCAGGGGAGATCCATTCGGCGCAGAGCGGGTCATCGTCCTCGCTGTCGTCGCCATCCCCGTCGCCATCCCCGTCGC
>CAZFVH010000051.1:5194-6622 GCA_964522465.1 uncultured Rubrivivax sp.
ATCCCCGTCACCATCCCCGCTATCGCGCCGCCCCTGTCTTCGGCTCTTTCCTCGGCCCGCGCATCGGTCTTGATCCGGACCATCGCCTGCATCCTCCCCGGCCATGGCGCTGCCCGAGGCGACCGCCAGCCCCTTGCTGATCGGCACGGCCAGCGGCGCGGCCGGTGGCGCCGCCGCAGAGGGCGGCGACAGCGCGATCTCGGCGCCGACGATCAGGTGCAGGCCAACGCGCCGGGCCTCGGCGTGCGCGCGCACGACACCGGCCAGCGAGCATTCATCGGTCAGCGCCAGCGCGGTATAGCCCAGCGCGTGCGCGCGCTGCACCAGTTCTTCCGGGTGCGAAGCCCCGGTGAGAAAACTGAAGTTGCTGCGGCAGTGCAGCTCGGCATAGGCCGGCAGAGCGGACATACCGCAAACGATACTGTATTTTCATACAGTCTTCCTGCGATCCCGGTCGATCTCCGCGCCCGATGGCCCGGCATCCTCCAGCACCGAGACGCCCCAGCCCCTGAGCCAGCCGTCCAGCCGCTCGCGCAGGACCTCGGGCGCGCAATCGGTGTCGAGCGTCGCCACGCGCGGGTCCTGGTGCAGGCCCTCGCGGGCGTCCAGCGGCTCACGGCTGCGCCGCTGCAGCTCGACGATGGCCGCGTCGGCGTCGGAGGCATCGCGGCCCTCGGTGCGCCGCGAGGTCACACGCTGCGTGAGCACCCGGTCGGGCGCGCGGCATTCGAGCATCGCAAAGGTCGCGCCGCAGGCCCGGGCCACCTCGCGCAAGGCCTCGCGCTCGCTGCGGCGGTTGAAGACCGCATCGACGACCACCGACACCCCGCCCTCCAGCGCCACGCGGGCGATCTGCGCCAGGCGCTCGTAGGTGCGCACGGTGGCCAGCGGGTGATAGAGCTGCGCCGGGTCGGCCAGCCGGTCGGTGGCGGCCAGGCCGTGCAGGCGCTTGCGTTCGACGTCGGAGCGCAGACGCACGGCCCCCAGCGACTGCACGAGTTCGAGCGCCACGGTGCTCTTGCCGCTGCCGCTCAGGCCGGTGCTCAGCACCAGGGCCGGCGGGGCCGGCGGCCAGGCCAGCGCCTGCGCCAGCGCCACGCGCTGCCAGGCACGCGCGCAGGCGGCGCCCCGGGCCGCACCGGCCGGCTGCTGATGCGCCGACAGCAGGCCGACCTTGGCCCGCACCAGCGCGCGGTACACCGCATGCCAGCGCAGCAGCGGCAGACCGTCGTGGTCGCCGCCGGCCTCCAGCACCTGGCTGAGCCAGCGCCAGGCCAGCCGCGGCAGGCCGTGGTCCAGCAGGTCCATGAAGGGGAAGGCCAGGTCGGCCATGCGGTCCGCATGCCGCAACGCCGGCTCGAACTCGATGGCGTCGAACAGCAGCGCGCGGCCCTCGTGCTCGACGATGTTGCCCAGGTGGAGATCACC
>CAZFVH010000051.1:6722-29171 GCA_964522465.1 uncultured Rubrivivax sp.
CGAACAGCAGCGCGCGGCCCTCGTGCTCGACGATGTTGCCCAGGTGGAGATCACCGTGCCCCTCGATGACGGCGCCGGCCTCGCGCCGATGCTGCATCAGCGGCACGATCTGCGCTTGGCGCTCGCGGGTCCAGCGCTCCAGCGCCTGCAGCTTCTCGCCGACCGGCTGTCTGTCCGACTGTCTGACCGGCTTTCTGTCCGGATGCCCGACCGGCTGTGCGGCTGGCTGCCCGTCCGGCTGATCGTCCGGATGCCCGACCCGCCGTGCGGCCGGCTCCTCGAACGGCTCCTCGAACGGCTCCTCGAACGGCTCCTCGACCAGCTCCTCGGTCGGCTCATGCGGGGCGGCCAACCCCCTGGCGGTGGGCGGCGCCAGATCCGCCGACGCTGCCAGGGCTTGCAACTCCGCCAGCGTGTCCAGGGCCCATCGCAGGGCGTCGGATGGCGCGCCCCAGCGCGGCGGCGACGGCTCCTGCGCAGCCTGGAAGGCCGCCACGGCCCGCGCCAGATCATCGACATGTGCCGACGTCAGCCGGCCGTCACGGGCCAGGCAGGCGTAGAGCCGGTGCCCGTCGAAGCGGCGCATCCACACCCCGACGTCGAAGACCGGGCCGTCTCCTCCCAGCCGCGGCGCCTCGGGGCGGCCGGTCAACGGCAGCACCGACAGGTACAACTGCGGCGCGGTGCGCCGGTTCACCCGCAGTTCCTCCTGACAGCAGCGCTCGCGCAGCGCCAGCGTGGAGAAGTCCAGGAAGGGCAGCCGCAGCGGCTTCTTCAGCTTCAGCGCATGGTCGCCGGCCAGGAGCACGGTGGAGATGTGGGTCTCCACCTGCTCGACCTCGCAACCGGCCGGCAGGGCCTGCGGCCAGCCCACGGCCGTGGCTCGACCGCCGCGCAGGGCCACGACGAGAGCGTCCACGGTCTGGCGGTGCCGGCGCAAGGCATCGGTCTCGTCGCCAGACGAGGCCTCAGCGCCTGCAGCGGCGTGAGAAGAGTGCAGCGCGTCCACCATCGCCCGATGGTGCCGGAATCAGTCGGTCGCGTCTTGACCCAGGTCGGACAGGATGCTCGCGGCCAGTACCTCGGCCCAGCGCTGGCAGGTGGTCTCGCCGGGATGGAAACCGTCGGCCGCGAGCACGCCGGGGCGGTGCGCCGGCAGGTCGGACGGGTCGAGGCCGACCAGGCGACAGCTCGGCCAGCCGCGCACCGCGGCGCGCAGGGCCTGGTTGAAATGCGCCGCGCGCCGGCCCAGCACCCAGCGCAGCGGCTGCGGCAGCGCGTGCATCACCTGCATCGGCGGCACGGCGGTGAGCACGATCTGTCGGACGCCGAAGCGGACGGCCAGCAAATCGACCAGCTCGCGCTGGTGGCGCAGCCAGGTGCCCACACGCAGCGCCGAGGTGACGTCGTTGACCCCGAGCGACAGCACCGCGACGTCGAAGGGCTCGGCCTCGACGGCACGCAGGTGCGCCGTGAGGTCGGCGGTCGCCCAGCCGGTACGCGCCACCAGGCGCCACGACAGCGAGTGGTGCGGCACCAGCAAGGCCGCCAGGCGGCCCGACAAGGCGTGGTCCTGGTGATCTATGCCGACACCGGCGGCGGCCGAGTCACCGGCGATCAGCAGCCGCAGCGGCGGGCCGTCGCCCGCAAGGGCGGACCGCGGGCCGGGGGCTTCCGGCAGACGCGGGGTCGTGGCCCGGGTGCGCCGGCCCTGCCACACCAGCACCGGCGCCAGCGCCAGCCACACCGGCGCGTCTAGCCAGCGGGGCAGCGCAATCAGTCGGTCTCCTGCAGCGCGTCGCCCAGCGCCGAGGTCAGGCTGTCGATCTGTGCCGGCGTGCTGACGAAGGGCGGCGCCAGCTGCACGGTGTCGCCACCGTAGCGGACGTAGTAGCCCTTGCGCAGCATGGCCATCGCCACCTGGTAGGGGCGCTTGGCGGGCTCCCCCGGCACCGGTGTGAGCGTGATGCCTGAGGCCAGCCCGAAGTTGCGGATGTCGGCCACGTGCCGCGCGCCGCGCAGGCCGTGCACGGCGTTCTCGAAGTGGGGAGCCAGTTCGCGCACGCGCTGCACGGCGTGCTCGCGCTCGAGCAGGTCCAGCGAGGCGATGCCCGCCGCGCAGGCCACCGGATGCGCCGAGTAGGTGTAGCCGTGCGGGAACTCCAGCATGTAGTCGGGCCCGCCCGCGGCCATGAAGGTGTCGTGGATGTCCTGGCGCGCAATGACCGCACCCAGCGGCTGCGTGCCGTTGGTCACCTGCTTGGCGATGTTCAGGATGTCCGGCGTCACGCCGAAGGCCTCGGCGCCCGTCCAGGCGCCGGCGCGCCCGAAGCCGGTGATCACCTCGTCGAAGATCAGCAGGATGTCGTGCGCCGTGCAGATCTCGCGCAGGCGTTGCAGGTAGCCACGGGGCGGGATGATCACGCCGGACGAGCCCGAAAAAGGCTCGACGATGACCGCAGCGATATTCGAAGCGTCGTGCAAGGCGATCAGGTTCAGCAGCTCGTCTGCAAGCTCGGCACCGGTGGGCGGCATGCCGCGGTGGAAGCTTCCAGCGGGTGGCTGGGTGTGCGGCAGGTGGTCGGCCTCCACGCCCTGGCCGAAGAGCTTGCGGTTGGTGACGATGCCCCCGACCGAGATGCCGCCGAAGTTGACGCCGTGGTAGCCCTTCAGGCGCCCGATCAGCCGCGTCTTGCCGGCCTGGCCTCGCAGTCGCCAGTAGGCGCGCGCCATCTTCAACGCCGTGTCGGCCGACTCGGAGCCCGAGCCGGTGAAGAAGACCCGGTTCAGGCCCGCGGGCATGCGCTCGACGATGCGGTTGGCCAGCTCGAAGGACAGCGGATGACCGAACTGGAAGGCCGGCGAGTAGTCCAGCGTGGCGATCTGGCGGCTGACCGCTTCGACGATCTCGCGCCGGCCATGGCCCAGGCCGGTGCACCACAGGCCCGACAGGCCGTCGAACAGCCGGCGGCCGTCGCTCATCGTGTAGTGCACGCCCTCGGCGCCGACGATCAGGCGCGGCTGGGCCTTGAAGTCGCGGTTGCCGGTGAACGGCATCCAATGGGCGTCGAACCATCGGGCGTCGACCTGCGGCGGCGTGGCCGTGGTCGTCCAGGCTTCGGGTGCGTTCATCGGAACCTCCGTCGGGCGCAGGGAATGGAGGGCTGCGCGCAAGCCCCGATGCTAACTGCGCGGGCACCCGGAAAGATCGGGAACTTGGTGGTGCTTGCCGGAGCCCGTCTCGGTCGGCGGTGCCGCCCACGTGACCTGCCGTCGCGACAAGTCGCCGCGCAAGCCAACCATCCACCGCCACACGACGCGCCGCGGCGGCGACATCGCGCGGACACACCCTCCGCACCGAGGACTGATCACGATCCAATGCGGTGCCGGGCGACCATGCTGCAATCGAGCGGATCCGACGCCCGGACGTCATCGCACATCGGGCTGACACATGGGCCGCCAACAGGAGAACGTCGCTTGAGCATCGATGCCGCATGGCTGGCCCCCGTGGGCGCCTTCGCCTGCCTGACCCTGGGCGTGCTGGGTCTGCTGGCGCCGATGCAGGCCGCTCGCCTGGTCGGCCTGACACCCGTCGGGCGGCTCGGGGTGTCGGAGTTGCGCGCCACCTACGGCGGCCTGTTCATCGGCATGGGTCTGGCCTGTCTGGCGCTCGACAGCCCAGCGGCTTATGGCACGGCCGGCGCCGCCTGGCTGGGCGCAGCCGTTGGCCGCGGCGTGTCGATGGCCATCGACCGCAATCCCTCCCGGGCCAATGCCGGCGGTGTCCTCCTGGAGGGCGTGATCGGCGCACTGCTGGCCTCCGGGCTGATGGTGGGTTGAGAGCCCTCAAGCAGCCGCCACGGCCTCCCAGAACCCGGCCGCGAGCGCGGAAAATCCCGATCATGGAGACCGTCGACCCCCCACGATCCGGGCCTGCCAACCTTGCCGACACCGGTCTGCGCCTGGTGCTGACGACGCTGCCCGATGCGGCGTCAGCCGCGCACGTGGCGCGGGTGCTGGTGGACGAGCGGCTCGCAGCTTGCGTCACCCTGCTGGGGACGGCGACCTCGGTGTACCGCTGGCAAGGCACGGTGGCATCGGCGCAGGAGTCGCCACTGCTCATCAAGGTGGCGGCCGAACGCCTGCCCGCATTGCAGGAGCGACTGCTGCAATTGCACCCCTACGAGCTGCCCGAGTTGATCGCGCTGCCCGTGATCGACGGCCTGGGTGCCTACATCGAATGGGCGCTGGCGGCCAGTCGCCCGGCGTGACGACGGCGCCGCGGCAGCCCGCTGCGGGCTTGCAACCCAGCTTCAACCCGGGTCGCGCTGCGGCAGCGGATAGGCGTCGGCGGTGTAGGCCGGCCCCTTCATGACCATCACGATCACGCAGCCGATCGCCACGGTCAGCACCAGCGTCCAGTGCAGCGCCACCACACCCATCAGGCGGTAGATCGCCAGCCACAGGTCGCGCTGCTGCGCCGCCGACATCGGGTCGGCACGGTTGAACCACAGCCAGGCCACGACGGCCACCGGCAGCGCCGAGCCCCAGGCGAACACCGCGGGCAGACGCTTCCACAGCCACCACTCCAGCCCGGCTGGCGAGCGCTGCCGCCCGGGCATCCTGTCGAGCCACCCCATCACCACCCCCTTGCCTCGAACGCATCCTTCGCCCATCGACCGGCCGTTCGTGGCCGGGCGGCAAGCCATCACCCGCCACCGGTTGATGTTCGCAGAATCGGCCCGAACGGCCGAGACGGTCGACAATCGACACTCGAGTCCCATCCCGACACCCGCCCACCCGGCCGGTCGGTCGCGATCGCGAGCCGTTCCCCGGGATGGCCGCCGCAGACGCCGCCCGGCTAGAGAGGATCCACGAAGATGGCCATCAGCTGGCTCACGGTGCTGCAGCACGTCCCCTGGACCGACGTCATCTCGAACGCGCCCGCCGTGGCCGAGGGGGCGCGCAAGCTGTGGAAGAACGTCGCGCGTCGCGGCGAGGAGTCTCCCGATCCGCAGGCGGCGGCCGCTTCAGGGGCCGCCGAGGGCAACACCCCGGAGGCCCGGGCCCTGGCGGCGCTGTCGGCACGCGCCCGGGCGCTCGAGCATCAGGTGGCCGACCTGCACCAGCAGATGCAGGACTCGTCCGAACTGATCGCACGCCTGGCTGACCAGAACACCCAGTTGGTGCAGCGCATCGAGCTGAACCGCCGCCGCATGGCGCTGACCGCCACGGCGGCCGGTCTGGCGCTGTTGACGTCGTTGGGCGTGCTGGTCTGGGTCCTGACCCGCGTCGGCTGAGGCAGGGGCAGGCCCCGGGGGGTCGAACGCTGGTGCCAGTCCCGTCCTGAGCGCCTTTTCGGCGCGAAGAGGCGGTGGACAGGTCTGTCCCGAGCGAGGTCGAAAGGCCCTGCCCGAGGGGTTCCTCGGCGAACATCGCGCCCCGACAGAGGCTTGGGAAGCTCATGGAGCGAGCTGCTGCCGGCGCCCGCGGCCCCGGCCGCGCCTCGAGCGACCGAGCGCCCCACCCGTTATGCTCGACACACCCATGGCCGGCATCCACATCACCGACATCGAGGCCGCGATCAACCACTGGCGCGAGCGCTCGCCCTCGCCCGACGGCGTGACCGCCTGCCGCGAGGTGCGCGCGCTGGCCGAGGTGTACGCGCTGCTCGTGTACTTCCGCGAGAACGAGTGCGACGAGGCCACGATGCCACGCGCCGCCCACGAAGCCTGGCTCGCCTGGTACGCGACCACGCCCGACGCGCCTTGCATCGCGATCTGCTCGACCAGCCAGGGTGACGCTGAATGCAAGGGCTGCGGTCGGCGTTTCGACGAGGTGCAGGACTGGACGGCCTACACCCCGGGCCAGAAGCGCGCCGTGTGGCGACGCATCACGCAGGAAGACCGGGCCTGGCGCTTCAACCGCTACGCCGAGCGTGCGCTCGGCGCGCCGGTGCAGCCCGATCCACTGAGCGTTCGAGGCGATGCATCGCCGACAGGCGTCCACCAGGGCGCGGCTGAACGCTCGGAGCGTACCGTTTGACCGGTGCTGCCGCGCCGCGGCGGCCGACGGCATCGACACCACGCGCCGGCCTGCGCGACAGCGCCCGGCAACTTGCCCCGCTGACCTGGCCGGTGCTCGTCGGCCAGGTTTCGGTGCTGGCCTTCGGTACTGTCGACACGGTGCTGGTGGCGCGTTCTTCCCCCGATGACCTGGCCGCGCTGGCGGTGGGCGCCGCGGCCTACATCACGGTGTTCATCGGCTTCATGGGCGTGGTGCTGGCGATCAGCCCGATCGCCGGACAGTTGTTCGGCGCGCGCCAGCACGCACAGGCTGGACGGCAGGTGCACCAGGCGGTATGGGTGGCGCTGGGGCTGTCGGTACTGGGCAGTGCCCTCCTGGCCTTCCCGGCGCCTTTCCTGGCGCTGGCGCGCACGACACCGGAGGTGGCCGAGAAAGTCCGTGGCTACCTGCTGGCGCTGGCGTTCTCGCTGCCGGCCGCCCTGCTGTTCACGGTCTTTCGGGGGTTCAACACCGCCGTTTCGCGCCCCAAGTCGGTGATGCTGCTGCAGATGGGCGGCCTGGCGGTCAAGATCCCGGCGTCGGTGGCGCTGGTATGGGGCGTGCCGGGGCTGGGGATCCCGGCGCTCGGCGTCGTGGGCTGCGGTATCGCCACGGCGATCGCGATGTGGTTGCAGACGATGGTGGCCTGGCAGGTGATGCGGCGCGATCCCTTCTACCGCCCTTTCGAGATCGGCGGCCGCGGCCTGGACCACCCCGACCGGCGCGCGCTGGCGACACACCTGAAGCTCGGGCTCCCGATGGGCGGGTCGATCCTGATCGAGGTCTCGGGCTTCAGCTTCATGGCGATCTTCATCGCACGGCTGGGCACCACGGCCGTGGCGGGCCACCAGATCGCGGTCAACGTCGTGACGCTGCTGTTCATGGTGCCGCTGGCGGTGGCGAGCGCGTCGACCACGCTGGTGGCACAGCGGGTGGGCGCCCGGGACCCGTCGGGGGCTCGACGCCTGGCCGCGCACGGCCTGCTGATCGGTGGCGCGATCTCGGCCGTGCTGTGCCTGGCCGTCGCCTGGCTGGGCGAGCGGCTGGTCGGTCTGTACACACGCGACGCGATGGTGGCCGCGGCCGCGCTGCCGCTGATGGCCTGGGCGGCGATGTTCCACCTGGCCGACGCCGTACAGACCATCGCGGCCTTCGTGCTGCGCGCCTTTCGGATCGCCACGGTGCCGCTGCTGATCTACGTCTTTGCGCTCTGGGGCGTGGGTCTGGGCGGGGGCTATGCCGTGGCCTTCGACCTGACCGGCACATCACCGGCAGGCCTGCGCGGGGCGCCGGGCTTCTGGTTCGCCTCCACAGTGGGGCTGACGGTGGCCGCCGTGGCCCTGAGCCTGTTCCTCGGGTGGGTGTTGCGTAGACCGTTGCGAACCCTGCCGGCCGACGCCGGGGGGCGGTGAGCCGCGACGCCGCGAGCGGGCCGACGGGAGCGCCGAGGCGGCACGGCCACCCCAAGGTCAGGCCTGCGCAGCCCTCCCGGTAGGCAGCTCCAGGACGAAGCAACTGCCGCCACCCGGTCGCGCCTCGCAGCGCGCCTGCCCGCCGTGGCGCTGCGCGATCTGCCGCACCAGGGACAGACCCAGGCCCACACCGCCCTCGCGCTCGGCATGGCCGGGCAGGCGCAGGAAGGGTTCGAAGATACGCTCCCGCCAGGCAGCAGGCACACCCGGGCCGCGGTCGCACACGCGCAACTGCGCGCCACCGCCGTCGAGCGGACCGATCTGGACGACGATCTCGCGGCCGCCGCCGTAGCGGCGGGCGTTTTCGAGCAGGTTGCGCAAGGCCCGACGCAACAGGCGCTCGTCACCCGGCAGCGGCGGCAAGGCGGGTGGATCGGCAGGCGCGCCGCCGTCCGTCGCGCTCAGCCCGGTGACGTCGGCACCGGCACGGGCCGCCTCCTCGGCCGCCAGGGCGAGCAGATCGACCGGGTCGCGCACCGGCTCGCCCTGCCCCGCATCCAAGCGGCTGGCCAGCAACACCTCTTCGACGAGGGCATCGAGCTCGCGGACGTTCTCGTCAATCTCCGCACGCAGGCGCAGGCGCTGGGCGGGGGACGCCTCTTCGAGCATCGACACCGCCATCTTCAGACGTGCCAAAGGCGAGCGAAGTTCATGGCTGGCGTTGGCCAGCAGGGTCTGGTGGGAGCGCACCAGCGTCTCGATGCGCTCGGCCGCCTGGTTGAAACTGGCGGCCACCGCCGCAACCTCATCACGTCCGCTGTCGTCGACCCGATGACCGAGCGCGCCGGAGCCGAAGGTCTCGACCCCCTTCTGCAAGGCCTCGAGGCGACGCGTCAGACGCCGAACCACCGGCCAGGCGCCTGCGGCCACCGCCAGGAAGAGCAGCAGCACCAACGCCGCCAGTCCGAGGCTGCCAGGCAGCACCGGCCAATCCGGAATGCCTCGGGGCAGGCCGGGCGCGCCAGGTGGCAAGGGGTGCAAGAGGGCCATGGCGGCGGGATCGCGCGCCGGCGGCGGCCCGTGGAGGCCGGCACCGCCCGGCCCGGCGCCTGCCCGCAGGCCTCGACGCGCCAGGTCCTCCACGCTGCGCGCCACCCACAAGGTGCGGCCGTCGTCCAGCGGGATGGCCACCGCGCGTCGCACGACGCCCAGCGCCGCTTCACGCTGCGCCCACGACTCGGACACCGCGATCCGGCGACCCTGGGCGTCCTCCAGCGACAAGGGCAGGCGCAGCCGCATGGACCACGCGGCCAAGGCCTGGGTCTGTTCATCGGCCGGCGCGTCAGGCGCCGGCAGCGAGCGTTGCACCAGATCGGCCCAGGCCTCCACGCGCTGACGCACCTGGTCCTGCATGCGCTCACGCTCGTTGGCCAGGTGGCGCTGGACAAGCCACCCCGACGCCAGCGTGAACATGCCGAGCGCGAGCAGCACGGTCAACCAGATGCGCAGGTACAGCGAACCCATGCCCTTGAACGCGCTCTTCAACCTGGAGCCCACCGGTTGTGCGGCCATGAGTGGATCTGGTGTGGTCAGCCGAGCTCTCAGGCGCTCAGGCCTGCTTGCGCGCGAACAGATAGCCCGCACCACGCACCGTCAGCACGCGCTGCGGGTTCTTCGGGTCGTCCTCGATGGCGGCGCGGATGCGCGAGACATGCACGTCGATGCTGCGGTCGAAGGCCTCGAGCGCGTGCCCCTTCAGCGCATCCATGATCTGGTCGCGCGTCAGGACGCGGCCCGCCGCGCGCGCCAGCACGACGAGCAGGTCGAACTGATGCGCGGTCAGGTCACAGGGCTGCCCGTCGAGCCGGGCCTGACGCGCGCTCAGATCGAGTGTCAGACGCCCGAAGCTCAGCACCTCCGCCGAGACGACGTCATCGCCCGTGCGTCTGAGCAGCGCCTTGACGCGGGCGAGCAGTTCTCGCGGCTCGAACGGCTTGGGCAGGTAGTCGTCAGCCCCGAGCTCCAGGCCGACGATGCGGTCCATCGGCTCGCCGCGCGCCGTCAGCATCAACAGCGGCAGGCGCCGGGTGCGCGGGTCGCCACGCAACTCGCGCGTGAGGTCCAGACCGTCTCCATCGGGCAGCATCAGGTCGAGGATCAGCGCATCGAACATGCGGGCAGCGATCCGCTGACGCCCAGCCGCCAGCGAACCGGCGACGTCGACCTCGTAGCCGTGTCCGCGCAGATAGTCACCGACCATCTGCGCCAAACGGGCGTCGTCGTCGATCAGCAGCAGTTGCCTGGTCACGTGCGCGAACCATCCGATCGCGCCGTGCTCAGGACCGGGGCGTCCCGAGCGCGCGCCGCTCCTCATGATGCCGGCGCATCATCTCGCGTCGCGAATCGCCATGCTGCGCCAGTTGCTGGCGCTGCGCCGGGGTCAGCACCTGGCTGGCCTCGACCATGGCCTGCGTCATGCGCTTGCTGGCAGCGTCGCGCCGCGCCATGACCTGGGCACGCAGATCCTCGATCGCCTTCGGATCGATTTCCGGCTGGGAGAACAGCTTCATGGACTGTTCACGCAACGACTGTCCTTCGCTGCGCTGGGCCTGGAGGTCCTTGCGCGCGGTCATCAGGATCTCGCGGATCCGCGTCTTCTGCTCCGGCGTGGCCTGGATGCGGTCGAGCGCGCGATCAGACAGGAACTGGCCCTGCTCACCACGCACGGCATGCCGCCCCTGGTGCCGGCCGTGATGGTCGTGACCTGCGCCATGGCCGTGGCCGTGGCCATCGGCATGTTGCATCTGCGTGCCGTGGGGCCCCATGCCGCCGTGCCCGGCCGCGTGCGCGGGCATGGCGAGTGCCGCAGCGGCGAGCACGGCGGACGCGGCCAACGCCAGGGCATGACGGACGGGCGCGCGGGAGGCACGGGACGTGGACACATCGATCGTCTTCATGGTGTCTTTCCTTTCAACAGGAGGAACGGGTTGTCGATGGGAGGACTGTGCCGGGCCACCATGTCCGCAGACTGTTCACGAGGTAAAGATCTGTGAAGGCCGATGCTAACGGCTGGCAGCGGCCGGACCGTCGCCAGCCCGAGCACAATGCGGGGATGTCCCGTTCAACCTCCTCCCCGATCGAGCGTCTCGACACCGTCGTGGTTGGTGCCGGCGTCGTGGGTCTGGCCGTGGCACGCGCGCTGGCGCTGGCCGGACACGACACCGTGGTCCTGGACGCCGCCGAGGGCATCGGCACCGAGACGAGTTCGCGCAACAGCGAGGTCATCCACGCCGGGATCTACTACCCTCAGGGCTCCTGGAAGGCGCGGTTGTGCGTGGCTGGACGGCATGCTCTGTATGCCTATTGCGCCCAGCGCGGCGTGCCGCACCGCCGCTGCGGCAAACTGATCGTGGCCACTGACGATGACCAGATCGGCACACTGCGCGGCATCCAGGCCAAGGCCCGAGCCAACGGCGTCGAGGATCTGGCGTTGATCTCGCGCGCGCAGGCGCGGTCGCTCGAGCCCGAGGTGGAATGTGTCGCCGCGCTGCTGTCGCCGTCGACCGGCATCGTGGATTCGCACGCCTTCATGCTGGCGCTGCAGGGCGATGCCGAACACGCCGGCGTCGTCTTCGCCTTCCACAGCCCGGTGCGGCGAGCGCGTGTCGTCGAGGACGGTATCGTGCTGTGGGTCGGCGATGCCACGGCACCCGAGGCCGAACCCTCGCCCTGGCACGCGCGTTGCGTGGTGAACTGCGCCGGCTTGCACGCGCCCGGGCTGGCGGCGCGCATCGAAGGCTTGGCGCCGGCACACGTGCCCACCGCCCATTACGCCAAAGGGCACTACTTCACCCTCACGGGTCGAGCCCGATTCTCCAGGTTGATCTATCCGGTGCCGCAGCCCGGCGGGCTCGGCGTGCACCTGACGCTGGATCTGCAAGGCCAGGCGCGCTTCGGGCCCGACGTGCAGTGGGTGGACGGCATCGACTACAGCGTCGACGCCCGCCGCGCCGACGCCTTCTACGCCGAGGTGCGTCGCTACTGGCCGGCGCTGCCCGACGGGGCCTTGCAGCCTGGATACGCCGGCATCCGCCCGAAGATCGCCGGCGCACAGGCGCCCAGCCTGGATTTCCGCTTCGACGGGCCACGCCAGCACGGCGTGCCAGGACTGATCAACCTGTTCGGCATCGAGTCCCCCGGCCTGACCGCCTCGCTGGCCATCGCCGATCTGGTGGCCGATATGGTCGGAGGCCGGTCCGACGGCGTCGCCGCCACCCTCTGAGCGCGCCACCTGACGCCTCGCCGACCCCCAACCCCGCAAGCCGCTCGCACCACTGTCGCACCCTCCAGCCACGGGTGGCCCTGCAGGCCCCTGCGCCTCGGGTGTCCCAACCCACCGACGCTACGTCCCACCATGCCAGCCACTGTGCCCTTCACCCCCGACCGCATCACCCTGCCCGCCGGGCTGGAGATCCCACGACTGGTCACCGGCCTATGGCAGGTGGCTGACATGGAGCGCAGCGGCACCCCGCTGGACACGCCGCGCGCGGCCCGGGCCCTGGCGGACTACGCCGCCTCGGGATTCGACGCCTTCGACATGGCTGACCACTATGGCAGCGCCGAACTCATCACCGGGCATTACCTGGCGCACCATGCGGGCCCGGGCGCTCGGGCCTTCACGAAGTGGTGCCCAGAGCCGGGCGCGATGACGTCCGACGTGGTGCGCGCCGGCATTGGCGAGCGGCTGCAGCGCTTGGGCGTGGAATGCATCGACCTGATGCAGTTCCACTGGTGGGACTACCGCCACCCGGCCTACCTCGATGCCTTCGAGCACCTGCAGACGCTGCAGCGCGAGGGCCGGATCGCGCACCTCGGTGTGACCAACTTCGACACCGATCACTTGCGCCTGCTGCGCCTGGAAGGCGTGCCCGTGGCGACCAACCAGGTCTCGTTCTCGCTGCTGGACCGCCGAGCCGCCGGCCGCATGAGCGAGCTGTGTCTGCAGCAGGACGTGCGTCTGCTGGCCTACGGCACGCTGGCCGGCGGATTCCTGTCGGACCGCTGGGTCGGGCAACCCGAACCCTCCGAGATCGTCGACTGGAGCAAGAACAAGTACAAGCGCTTCATCGACGCCATCGGCGGCTGGCCGGCACTGCAGGCGGTGCTCGGGGCCGCAGCCGTGATAGGGCGTCGGCACAGGGTGTCCGTGTCGGCGGTCGCGCTGCGCTGGGTACTGGAGCAGCCCGCGGTGGCCGCGGCGATCGTGGGCGCGCGTCTGGGCGAGCGGGAACACCGCGCCGACAACCTGGCCGTCTTCGGCTTTGCACTGGATGCGCAGGACCACGCCCTCCTGCGCGAGGCCTTTGCGCTGACGCGGGATCCGCCGGGTGACTGCGGCGACGAGTACCGCAAGCCCCCCTTCCTGACCGCCTCGGGGGACTTGAGCCACCACCTGTCGACGCTCGAATCGGCATTCCGCTCCGAGGCGGTGCCCGGCCAGCCCGGGCGCCGGCGTGTGGACACCGGCAGCGTCTGGGAGAAGATCGGCGGATATTCACGCGCGGTGCGCAGCGGCCGGCGCATCAGCGTCAGCGGCACGACCGCCACCCATGGCGACGGTCGGGTGATCTGCCGCGGCGATGCCGAGGCCCAGGCGGTCTACATCCTGGACAAGATCGGCGCCAGCCTGCAGGCCGTGGGTGCGCGTCTCGATGACGTGGTGCGTACCCGCGTGTACCTGCGCGACGTGGCAGCCTGGGAAGGCCCGACCCGGGTGCATGGCCGCTACTTTGCCGAGACACGGCCGGCCAACACGCTGCTCGCGGTCGCGGGTCTGGTGGGCGGCTATGAGGTCGAGATCGAGGCCGAGGCCGAACTCGACATCGACCCGACCGCCTGAACACAGCGGCTGCAAGGCGCGAGGGCCGAGCCTCCTGCCGGAAGCTCGGCCCTCGTCACACAGGCGCCAGCAACTTCAGCGCCCAGCGTTGCCGTCGAGGTTCAGTTCTCGACGCGCTTGGTCAATGCCTGCATGTCCTCGATCGAGATGACGCGGTCGGTCTCGATCTTGCCGCCGGTGATCTTCCACACCAGCGCGGGGCCGGTCACGTCGCCGTTGACGTCGAACTCGACCGGGCCCGTGGCACCGTAGTACTTGATCGGCTTGCCGGCCTTGATCAGCTCCAGCGCCTTCCGGTACTCGGCGGGCCCAGTGCCCACCGGGGTACCCCCTGGCGTGTGCACCTTGCGCACGGCCTCACGGATCGACGGGCCGGTCAGATCCTTGGCGATGTTCATCGCCAGGCCCAGCACCATGACCGCGTCGTACTGCGTGTGCACACCCGGGCCCTTGGAGTCGGTGCCCCACTTCACCTGGAAGGCGTTGTTGAAGGCGTCCACGTGCGGGCCGGCGACCTGGGCGTTGTCCATGCCGAAGAAGTCCTCGACGAAGCGCGCACCCACACCGTTGACGAAGTCCATGGTGCGCATGGAGTTGTTCAACGCAACCTTGTTCGGCCCGCCCAGCGACAGCCACTCACGCACGATCGTCACGGCGTCCTTCGGGAAACCGATCAGCAGCAACGACTCCGGCTTGGCCGCCAGCGCACGCGTGACCTCGGCGCGGTAGCTCGGCTGGTTGTCGTTGTAGGCGACTTCCGCGGCGATGTCGGTGCCGAGCTTGGCCGCCGCCTGGCGGAAGAAGCGCAGCATGTCGGTGCCGAAGTCGGTGTTGACATAGATCACAGCCAGCTTCTTGTAGCCGCGACGCGAGATCTCCGACGCAGTGGCGTAGGCCTGTGTCTTGCTAGTGGGCAGGGTGCGGAAGAAATAGCCGCCGCTGCGCCCGTCGGTGAAGGAACTGGCCGTGGAGCAGCAACTGATCTGCACCACCTTGGACGGTGCCGTGACGGCCGAGATGATCGGCCCGGTGACGCCGGAGGAGATCGTGCCGGTGAATGCGGCCACGCGCTCGACCTCGACCAGGTACTTGGCGGCGTCCACGCCGACCGAGGGCTGGCCCTGGTCGTCGCGCAGGATGAACTGGGCCGGGCATCCCTTGATGCCGCCACCCTGGTTGATGTGCTCGAAGCCGAGCTCGGCGGCTTGCGCGATCTTCTTCGTGATCGGCGCCATCGAGCCGGTCAATGGCAGGATGCCGCCGACCTTGACAGGGCAGGACGGGGCCTGGGCATGGGCCGGCAGCGCCAGCAGCGCGCCGGCCGCCACGGCCAGGCCTGCGGCCAGCCGGGGGACGACGCGGGACATCGGGTTCTTCATCGTGGATCTCCTCTCGAACGGTGGGGGGTGGAAAGCTTGGGTACGCGCGAGCTTAACGGTCCAGGTGGCGCGACACCATCGGGCGCTCCCCTATGAGACCGCGCGGGCGGAACAGCAGCATCAGCACCAGCACCAGGCCGATGAGGATGACCTGGACGGCCGCTCCCTGCGCCGCATGGGCTGGCGGAACAACCTTGGACACGAAGATGCCGCTGGCTGCCCAGATCGCCCACACCACCAACGTGCCCAGCAACGCACCACGGTTGTTGCCGCTGCCGCCGACGATGAGCATGGCCCAGACCTGGAAGGTCAGGATGGGCAGGAAGTCGAAGGGGCTGACGAAACCGATGAAGCCCACGTACATCGCCCCAGCCAGCCCCATCAGCGTCGAGCCCAGCACGAAGGCCTCGAGGCGGAAGCGCACCGCGCTCTTGCCCAGCGCGATGGCTGCGGTCTCGTCCTCGCGGATGGCGCGCAACACCCGCCCCCAGGGCGAGGCCAGGATGCGCTCCAGCGCCAGGTACACCACCCCTACCAGGGCAGCGAGCATCGCCAGGTAGAAGAGGTTGTAGGCCAGCGGGTCGCTGAACCACGACGACAGCGGCTTGGCGATCCGCGTGAGACCCTGGGACCCGCCCGTCAGCGGCTCGAGGTTGAGCGTGACGAGTTGGATGAGGATGGCGATGCCGAAGGTGGCGATGGCCAGGAAGTCGCCACGCAGCCGGATGGTCAGCAGCCCGACGAGCAGCGCCGCCACCGCCGTGACCAGCATCGCGCCAACGACGCCGACGATCCATGGCAGGCCGAAGTTACCCAGGTACTGCGGCGCCGGCGACGCCGTCAGGATCGCGTGGGTGTAGCCGCCGATGGCGTAGAAACCCGCCACGCCGGCGTTGAACAGCCCGGTGGAGCCCCATTGCAGGTTCAGGCCGAGCGTCAGCAGCGACAACGTGAGCACCACGCAGACGAAGAAGACGAGGTAGGAGCTCAGACCGATCATCGATGCACCCGCGACCTCAACGCTTCTCGCCGAACAAGCCGTCCGGACGGAACAGCAACACCAGCAGCAGCAACACGAAAGGCATCGCCGGCTTGTAGCCCGGCGGCACGACGAGCAGGAACAGGTTTTCGGCGATGCCCACCATCAAGCCGCCGATGACGGCCCCCGGCAGGCTGCCCGCCCCGCCGAAGATGGCCGCGGCGAACAACGCCAGCAGCAGGTTGAAGCCGATCTCGGGGTGCAGCTGCGGTGTCAGCCCGGTGAACACGCCCGCCAGCGCCGCCAGCCCCCCGCAGATCAGCCAGGTGGTGCGCACGACCGACTCGACCCGCACGCCACAGGCCTGCGCCAGACCCGGGCTCTCGGCCATCGCACGCATCGCGATGCCGGTGCGGCTGTAGGTCAGGAACAGGTGCAGCGCGATCATCACCGCCACCGCCAGGGCCAGGATGAAGACCTGATCGGGCATGATGCGGATGCCCGGGGGCACCAGCATCGCCATCTGCAACTCGCGCGAGTAGAAATAAGAGTCGTGACCCCAGATCAGCACGACGATGTGCCGCATCACCAGCGCCGCGCCGAAGGCGGCAAAGACCAGCACCAGCGGTTGCGCGCCACTGCGGCGCAGCCGCGCAAAGACCAGTCGGTCCAGCCCCCAGGCCGCCAGGCCGGTCAGCACCGCCCCGAGGGCTGCGGCGAGCAGCAGGCCCCAGCCGAAGGTCAGGATGCCCAGCGGCTGGCCGATGCCGAACGCCATCACCAGCGCCAGCGTCAGATAGGCGCCCCAAGTGAGGAACTCGGAATGCGCGAAGTTGGCAAAGCGCATGATCTGCAGCGTGAAGGACACGCCGATCGCGCCGAGCGCGATGATTGCGCCGGTGAACACGCCGTCGGCCAGGGCCTGCAGCAGCATGGTGCTCAAGAGACGGTCTCCTGTGACGCAGACACGCCGGGCTGCGGATGCGGGACGGTCCGACCGGCCGCCCCACCGAGGAAGGCGGCGCCAACGGCCGGATCGCCGAGCAGCACTGCCGCGGCGCCATCGAGGTGGTTGCGTCCCTCGACCAGCACGTAACCCCGGTCGGCGTTGCGCAGCGCGCCCTTGGCGTTCTGCTCGACCATCAGCACGCCCACGCCGCCGGCCGCCAGCACCCGCAAGCGGTCGAAGACCTCCTGCACCACCTTGGGCGCCAGGCCGGCCGTGGGCTCGTCGAGCATCACCACGGACGGATCGGTCATCAACGCTCGGGCGATCGCCAGCATCTGCCGCTGGCCACCCGACAGGGTGCGCGCACGGTCGCGTCGCTTGGCGGCCAGCACCGGGAAGGTCTGGTAGGCGCGCTCCAGCCGCGCCGTCATCTCGCCGCGCAGCAGGTGGCCGCCCACGCGCAGGTTCTCGTGGATGGTCAGTGTGGTGAAGACGTTGCCCGTCTGCGGGACGTAACCCAACCCGGCGGCGACCACGGCCTCGGCCGCCTGACCGGTGACCTCGCGCCCGAGCAGGGTCACACGGCCCGATTCGATGCCGATCAGACCGGCAATGGCCTTCATGAGCGTGCTCTTGCCCGCACCGTTGGGTCCGATGATCGTGACGACCTCGCCGCGCGCCACATGCAGCGACGCGCCGTGCACGATGGGCAGGCCCTTGACATAGCCGGCGACCACCTGGTCGGCGCGCAGGACCACCGACGTGGCGTCGAGATCAGCCATCGTGGACCACCTCGCCGAGATAGGCGTCGACGACCTGAGGGTCTTCGCGCACGCGCTGCGGGTCTCCCTGCGCCAGCACCCGCCCCTGCGCCATCACGATGACCGGGTTGCAGATGCGCATCACCATGTCCATGTTGTGCTCGATCAGCAGGAAGGTGATGCCCTGGCGGTTCAACCACTGCACGCGGTCGATCAGGGTCTCGAGCAGTGCCGGGTTGACGCCGGCGGCCGGTTCGTCGAGCAGGATCATCTTGGGCTCGATCATCAGCACCCGGGCCAGTTCCAGCAGCTTCTGCTGTCCGCCGGAGAGCTGTCCGGCCAGGTGACCCGCCTTGCCAGCCAGTGCGCAGACCTCCAGCACCTGGCGCGCGCGCTCGAGCGCGGCGCGCTCCTGGGCGCGCACGCGCCCAGGACGAAACCAGTTGTTCCAGAAACGCTCGCCCGACTGATGGATCGGCGCGAGCATCACGTTCTCGAGCACCGTCATGTTGGCGAAAGGGCGAGGCACCTGGAAGGTGCGGGCCAGCCCCAGGCGGAAGATCTGGTCGGGCGACAGCGCTTCGATGCGCTGGCCATCGAACACGATACGCCCGGCGTCGGCACGACGGGCCGCGGCAATCAGGTCGAAGGTGGTGGTCTTGCCGGCCCCGTTGGGACCGATGAGCGCGGTCAGGCTGCCGCGCATCACGGAGAACTCCACCCCATCGACGGCACGCAAGCTACCGAAGGACTTGCGCACGCCCTCCAGCTTCAGCAGAGGTTCGCTCATCGGAGCGGGCCCTGGGGCACCGATGGTCTTCCCCGGCGCAAACGCAGGAGCGCGCCGGTCTGACGTCTGACAGTGTGCATGCTCAGATTCTCGCTGCCCGCCTCGGGTGGGAAAGGAATGGGTCCTGGGCCGCCGCTGCGCGTGACCTCGACGCGCGGGGGCCGAGCGGGCCCGGCTGGCAGTTGCTTGAAGTCTAAAGTAATGCGCCCTTGCCACCATCGACGCCGACATCGGGACTATCCCGAAGCCCCGCGCCGGCGAAACAAGGCGGGCACGCTCTGAGCGCCGACGGCCACCCGGCCGGGGGACGGCCTTGGATAGACTGCCCGAGCTGCCTTCCTGCCTGCACGGCATCAGACCCGGGTGAAAACCCGCTTGGACGCGCCGATCGCCCGGTTGCGCAAAGGATGAGATCGTGACCCCGACCCCCGAGTTCCTCCCCGACGATCTGCTGGCCGCGGTACGCGAGCGCTTCCACCACGTGGACCGCTGCCCGGTGACGGGTGAGCCGCGCATCTTTCTCGAAAGCGGCGGCGGTTCGTTGAAGCTGAAGGCGGCCATCGCGGCGAGCGCCGAGGTGTCGGCTCTGCCCGACCAGGAAGGGCGCGACAACCCGGCCTCGCACCACCTGAGCGCGCTGTTGGACCGCGGTCGCGAAGATCTGCACCTGCTCTTCGGCACCGCCGCGCTCGGCGCGGCGCGCGGGCGCGTCATCTCGGGCGAGACGGGTACGCGGCTGCTGTACCGTCTGGTGCGCTCGGTCGCGCTGTCAGCCCCACCGGGGCCGGTGCTGTCGAGCACGCTGGAGCACCCTGCCAGCCTGGACGCGGCGCGCCAGTGGGCACAGCAGACGGGCCGACGCTGGATCGAAGTGCCTTTCGACACACAGGCCGGGGCCCTGACCGCCGAGCACTACGCGGCAGCGGTGACGCCCGACACGCGGCTGGCCACCATCATCCACACCAGCATGCTGACGGGCTTCGTCGCCGACCTGCCTGCCATCACGGCGGCCATACGCTGCGTGGCGCCCGAGTGCTACATCATCGTCGACGGCATCCAGCACGCGCCGCACGGCACGATGGAGGTGGCGCACTACGGTGCCGACGCCTACGTGTTCTCGCCCTACAAGGCGTATTCGAGGCTCTCGCTGGGCTTTGCCTGGGTCGGCGACCGGGTGCACGCGCTGCCGCACGAGCACATGCTGGGCAAGGAGGGGGCTGACTGGGAACTGGGCTCACGCGACCCCGGCTTCTACGCGGCGCAATCGGCAGTGGTGGACTACTACGCCTGGCTGGGCAGCCACTTCACGCAGGGCGCGCCATCCGGCGCCAGCCACGACCGCGCCACGCTGGTGGCTGCGGGCACCGCCGCGATGGCTCGGCACGAGGCAGCGCTGATCCATCTGCTGTTGCACGGCGACACACGGACGCCCGGCCTGCTGGCCATGCCCGAGGTCACCCTCGTGGGCCCGGCCACGGCCCAGGGTCGTGAGGGCATCGTCTCATTCAACCTGCGAGGCATGGATTCACCCACGCTGGTACAGGCCCTGGCCCGGCGCCACATCCGCGTCCATGCACGGGTGACCGACGGCTATTCAGGCCACATCCTGGGCGCCCTGGGTCTGCAGGATTGCCTGCGCGTTTCCGTGGCGCACTACAACACGCCAGAGGAAGTGAGGGCTTGTCTGCAGGCGGTGGCCCTGCATCGCCCGAGCCCCTGAGCCATCCCGCGTTCCATTCGGCGATTCGGCGTCTTGACGCACCGAGCCACACCCGAAGCGGTGTCGGATGTGAGGTCAAGCTTCAGTAATGACCGGCAGTGCCGAAAATCCACTTATCGAATCGAGTCATCGCACGAAAAACGCGCTCGCCCGTCGTGCTGCGGTCCGCGATCACTTGAATCCGCTGTCGACGCCGGGATCAGCGCTGTAGAGCGCTCGATCTTGCTGCGGGGCGGGCTGCGACCCCGAGGCGATCTTCGAAACCATTGGACGATCGGCGCGAAATGACGGGACCTTCCTCTAGCGAGTTGCAACGCCAGGCTCTGGCGCGGCTCCTGTCTCGCATCGGCCCGAAGAAGGACCTCCCCAGCCTCGGCAACTCGATTGCATCCATCCATCGCATCATCCTGTCGGAACAGGCGCACATGCGGGCGCTGACCGACGGCGTGCTGAAGGATGTCGCGCTGACAGCGAAGTTGCTGCGCATGATCAACACAGCGACCTATCGCTCATCAGGTGATGGTGAGATCCTCAGTGTGCAACGGGCTTTGGCGCTGATGGGTTTTCAGGCTGTCGGTCGGATGGCGGCCTCGCTGATCCTATTCGAGAAGTTGCCCATGGGCCTGGAAGGTGCCCGTGTTCGAGAAGAATTCAGCCAGGCACTGCTGTCGGGTTTGTTGGCGCAGGAGTTGTGCCAGAGTGAGCGCCAAGCTGAACGCAGCTACCTCGCGGGCCTGTTCCAGAATCTTGGGCGGATCCTGGTTTGGTTGTACTTTCCCGACGAAGCGAAGCGGATCGCGAAGGAAACGAGCGCAGCCCTGGCTGCTCTGGGCATTGAAGCCGACGGACCACGTGCTGCAGCCGAGCATCGTCGTATCGCGCACTCGGTGCTCGGACTTACCACCGAGGATCTCGGCATCGCCGTCGCCACGGATTGGGGGTGGCCCGAGGAAATGATCCAGACGCTGCGCCGATTCGATCCACCGGCCAGCGCCGCCCCTTTGACAGGGGCCGATTACCTCCGGGCACTGGCCACCGCATCATCGGACCTTTCGGCCCGCCTCCACCGTGAAGACGCACTGCCCGGCCTTTCTGACGGGGAAGCCGCTTCGCGGCGTTCTGCGTTGGTGGAGTCATTCACTCATCAAATGGGTGGCGTCCTCTCGATCGACAAACTGAGGGCGCAGCCTGCCATCGAGCGGGGGCGGGAGAATTGGCAGTCCCTGGGTGAGATGCTCGGCCTGGAGGGCTCACGGAGAAGACCGAAACCCGTTTCAGCGCCTGTCATGGCGCCTGCCGCGTCCGCTGACAGAAGGGAAGTGTCGAACACCTCGCCTGCTCGAGGGTCCGATGCTGTCTCGACCTTCGCGATGACCAAGGACGCCGCAACCTCTCACCTGCCGACGCCTCCTCGATCGATTGCCGCAGCTGCCCAGGATGTCAACGCGTCCCCGACGACCGAGGACGGTTCGATGCAGCCGCCAGCGAATTCGGATGTTGCGCGTACCTCGGACGCCAGTTTGGACCGCCTGACCCGTGCGCTTGAAAGGGCGAGCATCGAAGTCCTCTCCGCTGCGGGTATGGGCCAGGTGGCCACCTCGGTCCTCGATGACATGCGCGAGGCGCTGTCGCTGCAGCGCTGTGTCTTGTGCCTGCGTGCGCCCGATGGGAGACTTCGTGGACGATTCGGCAGCGGGCTTGGGGACGCTGGGCAGGCCCGCAAAATGCTCGCACACTTCGATGTCCCGCTCGATCGCGCGCGCGACCTCTTTGGCTTGCTGTGTCTGAACTCCCGTGACACCTTGATCTCCGACTCGAGCCAGCGCACCATCGCCGAGCGCCTGCCTGCCTGGTACCTGCAACACGTGGGAGCGCCAACCTTTCTGGTGCTGCCGATGAAATCTGACACGCAGGTGGAGGGAATGCTGTATTTCGACCGAAGCCCTGCAGGTTCCCTGGTGCTGGACAACCGTAGGCTTGCCATGCTGAGCGCGCTGAGGAACCAGCTACTCGTCGCGATCAGGCTGCGTCAACCGACACGCTGAGGTGCCACCTGTTCTTCAGCTCGATGGCGAGGACCCCGAGGCCGGCGGTGGTTCCAGAGTAATCCATGGCTGATCGACGGTCTTCCACCGAGTGACGGTTCTTCCAGCGCTGCACCGTCGTGCGGCTGATTCGGTACTGCGCAGCCAACTCGTACTCGCTGGCCGAGGACTGCTGGATCTGCGCCCGCACCGCCGGCGTGGTCGTGGCGTTCTTGTGAAGCTTGATCATCATGTGGCTTGGCTCCCGGGCTTGAATGCTGCCATGACCGCCTTCAGGACCTCGCGTCCCAAGAGCAGTGCACGCCTATTTTTAGTAGCCAATCATCCCGGACCCGACAAGTAGATCCTGGATCACCTTGGATGCCTTGTCCGGTCGCGAACACCTCCTTGAGATGATCGATCCGAGACTGGAATCGCCGGCGACTGGACAGCCTGATCTTCAAACGAGA
>CAZFVH010000052.1:0-9569 GCA_964522465.1 uncultured Rubrivivax sp.
CACACCCTGGGCGTGGACGCCAACCTCGTCAGCCACGTGGCGCCGGTGATCGCCGTGCCCGCGTCGCAGGCCGAAGCGCAGGCCAGCGGCATCGCGCCGGAGATCGGCGCCCTGACCGGCAAGTTCTGGATCACGCCCGGCGCGGCCAAGGAACTGCGCTTCGGCGTGGCCGACTTCGGTCTGCGCGGCAGCGCCGTGCAGGCGCCGTCGGCCGAGGACGCGGCGGGCACGCTCGGCACCGAGGTGCTGGCCCTGACCCTCGGCCTGCCCACGCCCGTCGAGGGGGGCGCGGCCCAGGGCCGCCTGGACCTGCGCCCACAGGCGGGCGACGGCGTCTCGGCCGTGGCCTCGGCCGATGGGCAGGCGGTGACGATCGAGGGCACCGCAGCGCAGATCGCGGCCTTCCTGCAGGCGCCGGATCGCCTGTTCTACACCGGTGAGGCCGGCACGCTGGAGGCCGCGCTGACGGTGGCGTCGACCGGCGCGACCGTGCGCGCGAGCCTGGTGCTGGCGCGCGAGCAGGTGCTCGACTTCGCCGACCGCTCCACCGCCGAGCTGGCGGACGACCGCCAATTCGAACTGGCCACCGGCACCGGTCAGTCGCTGACGCTGGCCTTCGACGGCACGCGCGGCCCGATGCTGCGCGCCACCGCGGGCGTGGACATCGGCCTGGCGGGCTTCTTCCACGCCGGCGGCACGATCGCCATCGAGAAGTCCAGCGCCGCGATGACGCTGGCCGACGGCTCGACCGCGCAGGCCGACGTGCTGACCCTCGGCGGCACCGGGCTCGAGGTCTTCGTCGGCGTCAACGGCCCCTACCGCAGCGACACCAACGGCGACGGCCGTGTCGACCGCCGGGACGAGGCCGCTCCGGATGCGGTGGGCCTGTCGGCGGTGGGTGGCGAGTTCGGTCTGGTGCTCGGCTGGGAGCGCGCGCTCGACGCGCCGCGCCACTGGATCGCGCTGGAGGCGCGTCTGAGCGAGGCGGCGCTGGTGGGCGTGCCCGCGGTCACCGCGCTGGCGCGCGACATCGAGGTCGCGATCAACCAGGTCGAAGGCGTGACCCAGGGCCTGGAGCGCAGTCAGGTGCTGGACTTCGCGACCCAGGGCTTCGAGGTCGCCACCGGCTACCGCAGCACGACGACGCTGGCGCTGGACGGCGCCAAGGGCGAGTCGGTGCGCGCCTCGGGTGGCTTCGACCTGGACATCGGCGGCTTCGTCCAGGCGCGCGGCACGATGGGCGTGGAGAAGTTCTCCACCACGGTCACGCTGGCCGACGGCAGCCGGGTCGATGTCGATGCGCTGACGATCGGCGGCGCGGGGCTCGATGCCTTCGCCGGGGTGGGCGGCCCTTATTTCGTCGACAGCGATGGCGACGGCGAGATCGACGAGGACGACACGCCGAACGCCGACGCGCGCGGCCTGGCGCTGGAGAACGCCGAGATCGCGCTGGCGCTGGCGACCACGGCCGCCGACTCGGCGGCCATGGCCGGCGCCCGCTGGACGGCGCTCGAAGCCTCGGCCGGCGCGGTGCGCTTCATCGGTGGCGATGCGCTGCAGATGTCGGCGCGCAACGTGCTGGTCGAGGTCAACCAGGTCAGCGGCCTGGCGCAGGGGCAGTCGGCCACGGCCAAGGTGCTGGACCTGCAGGCCCAGCCCTGGACGGTGCTCACCGGCACCGGTGGCAGCCGAGTGCTGGACGTCGACGGCAGTCGCGGCGATCTGCTGCGCGCCAGCGCCGACGTCGAACTGCAGCTCGGCGGCTTCGTCTACGCCGCCGGCTCGCTGGGCTTCGAGAAGTCGACACGCGCATTGATGCTGGACGACGGCACGCGGCGCTCGCACGACGTGCTGACCGTCGGCGGCACCGGCCTGCAGGCCTTCGCCGGGATCGACGGCGGGCCCTTGGTGGATTCCAACGGCGACGGCCGGATCGACGCGCTCGACACCCCGGGCACCGAGGCGGTGGGCTTCTCGCTCGCCGACCTGGAGTTCGCCCTGGTCATCGCCAGCGAGCGCGAGACGGCCGAACGGGTGCTGGACGCGCCGCAGGCCTGGACCGACATCGCGCAGGCCGGCAGCACGCTGGTGGCCAGCGCCGCCGGCGCGGAGGGCGGGTTGTGGATCTCGCGCGATGCCGGGAACACCTGGAGCGCGACCGGCGCGCCCACCGGCCTGGACTACCGCGCGGTGTCGATCTCCGTCGAGGGGGAGGTCATCGCCGCGGCGGTTGACGGCGGCGGTGTCGTCCTGTCCCGCGACGGCGGGCAGACCTGGACCGTGCTGCCGGTGCACGAGGACCGCTACCGGGATGTGGCGGTGATGGCCGGCGACGTGCTGCTGACCGCCGATGCCCAGCGCCCCCTCACCTTCGACGCGATCCGTCTGGAGGGCGAGTTCAAGCTGGGCCGGGTGATCCAGCTCTGGGGTCTGGCGCCGAACAGCATCGACCTGCGGGTCGAGGACATCGACCTCACCGTCGACGGCAAGGGCGGCGGCGGCAAGGCCAGCGCCGAGCAGGTGCGCGCCAACCTGGTCAAGCGCCTGGCGGCCATGGTCGGCGAGCGCGCGCCGCTGGTCACTGCCGAGGCGACCGGCGACTGGCTGGTGCTGAAGGCCCGCACCGAGGTGGACGGACAGCCGGTGGACGGCGGCTGGGCCGGGGTGGCGATCGCGACCAACGCCTCGGGCCGCTTTGCGATCACCCGTCCGGCCCGCGCGTCCGCGGGCTGGCTCGCGCCCGCCCAGCAGCAGATCGACTCGGTGCTGCTGGAAGGCGATTTCGCGGTCGGCGACCGCATCGAGATCAGGGGTCTGAACAGCCGCACGATCACCTACTTGGTGCCGGCCAAGGACGTCGTGGTGGCGGGTGACCCGGCCAAGACGCGCGAAAACATCGGCTCCGCCTTGCGTCAGCTCTTTGCCGAGCCGTCCGATGTCGACGAGAAGATCAAGGCCAAGGCGGCGGAGATCCAGAAGCAGCAGGCGGCCCACGACGCAGAGAAGGATGCGAACAAGAAGGAAGCCCTGAAGACGAAGCTCGACCGGCTCAAGGCCGACCGCGATGCGCTGCTGGCGCGCCAGCCGCAGGCGGCAGGGGTGCAGGTCGGTGTGGCGGGCCATGGCGCGCTGCTGACCTTCACCGGCGTGGATGGCAAGGCCTTCGATCTCGATGTCCGGCTGGTCCGGGCCGCGGACGCGGACAGCACGGCTGCCGTGCGGCACGCCCGGACGAGCGAATACCCGTCCTACACGGGCGCGCTGTCCCTGCCCTTGGACGCCGCCGGCACGAGCTGGGGCGAGATCCCCTTCGAGAATCTGGACTGGGCGGCGCTGGCCCGCTACGACGGCGGCACCGGTTTCCTGGGTGCGGCGCGCGGGCCGTCGTGGCAGAGCGTCGAGGGCATGCTGCTGCGGGGCTCGCTGGGCACCACCTACAGCCCGGACACCGGCGCCTACGATCACGACGTTGCCCTGGAGGACGCCACGCGCAACGCGCCGCGCCTGGCCGACTGGGCCGGCGTGGCCGCCAACGCCACGGGCGACTTCCTGCTCGCGGCCGACCGTGGTGGCCTCCTGTGGGTGGCCGACACCGCATCGGACGACTGGCTCTGGCGCGCCGCCGGCACGCCGCGGCTGTGGAACGCGGTGGCGGTGTCCGACAGCGGCGCCGTGATGGCCGCGGCGGCCATGGGCGACGATGGGGGCCTGTGGGTGTCGGAAGACGCGGGTGCGAACTGGCGCCTCGTGGCCGACAGTCAGGGTCGTGAGTGGACCTCGGTCGCGCTCAGCCCCGAAGGCGACCGCCTGACGGCCGTGGCTGCCGGCGTGGGCATCTTCTCGACGCGGCTGGCTGTGGGCGACATCCAATTGCCCACGCGCATCGCGCTGGAGGCCCAGGCGGGCGCTGCGCGTGCGGTGGGCTTCGACGGCCTCACGCTCGAGATCACTGACGCGGCGCTGGCGGTCAACCTCGCCGACCGCGTGGCCGGGGCCGGGCGGGTGCTCGATTTCGCCGCGGGTGACTTCGCCGTCACCACCGGCACCGGCAGCACGCGCACGCTGTCGATCGACGGTGCCCGCCACGAGACGCTGAGCGTGGCCACGTCCTTCAAGGTGGCGCTGGGCGACTACGTCTTCCTGCAGGGCAGTGGGGCCTTCGAGAAGCGCAGCGACACGGTGACCCTGGCAGAGGGCACCGTGGTCGCCGTCGACGCGCTGACCCTGGGCGCGGCCGACATCCACGCCTTCGTCGGCTTTGACGGGCCCTATCGCAGCGACACCAACGGCGACGGTCTGATCGACGACGCCGATGCCGTCAACGACGAGGCGGTGGGCCTGTCGCTCACCGATGTCGATGCCGCGCTGGCCGTCTTCTCGGCCAAGCCGGGGCAGAACAACGCCGCAGGCGTCGCCCTGGACGGCGCGCGCTGGCTCGCGCTGTCGGCGCAGGCCGGGGCGGTCGAGGCCGTCGGCCTGCCGGACCTGACGCTGGCCGCGCGCAGCCTGAACGTTGAGGTCAACCGGGCGCTCGACCTGCCCAACGGGCTGGCCGCCGACCCGCACGTGGTCGATTTCGCCGGCGACCGGGCCTACGCCGTGCGCACCGGCGCCGGCACCGCGCAGGCGCTGACGATGGCCGGCGCCCAGGGCGAGTTGCTGCGGGTGCAGGGCGACGTCGACCTCGGCTTCGCCGGCCTGCTCAGCCTGTCGGGCTCGGTTGGCTTCGAGCAGTCGGCCCGGACCGTCACCCTCGGTCAGGCCAGTGACGAGGTGCAGGTGCTCGAGGTGTCTTCCGGCCTGCGCGGCGGCAGCTGGTACCGCCTGCAGATGACGGTGGGCGGCGTGACGGTGGCCACGCGCGACCTGCACCTGAGCGAGGACAACGCCGCGATCGAGGGCGCCCTCAACGCCGCGCTGATCCCCGTGGACGGCGCGCGCGTGCAGGTCACCACCGCGCCGGGCACCGACAAGCCCATGATCCGCTTCGCCGGCGCGCTGGCCGGCGCCGACGTGGCGTCGATCGCGGTGGTGCGCTCGACCTACGGTGTGGCCGCCAGCGCGCAGGGCTCGGTGACGACGGCTATCGACGGCGGCGTCTTTGAGCAGGTCGCCACACGCATGCTCACGGTGGTGGGGCAGGGCGTGAACGCGCGCCTGGCCACCGGCGCTGACGCGGGCGCGATCGGCTTCGCCGTCGAGGGCCTGGACTTCGGGCTGGCGCTGGCCGACGCCGTCGATGCCGACGACGACCGGCGCTGGCTCGCCGTCACCGGCGCGGCAGACCGCGTGGGTGTCTTCGGCACCGAGTCGCTCGGTGTTGCGATCGCCGGCACCGACCTTGCGCTCGAGTTCAACCGCGGCTTTGGCCGCGATGCCTGGGGGCAGGCCAACACCCGCGCCGTCGATTGGGTCGCTACCGACCTGACCCTGCAGGCAGGCTCGGGCGGCACGGTCGCGTTCTCGCAGGACGCCGCGATCGTGCAGGTTGCCGGCACCATGGCGGTCACGCTGGGCGAGTGGGTCGAGGCCAGCGGCACGGTCGTGGTCACGCAGCAGGCGGTCGACGCCCGCGTCGGCGGCCGCACCGAGGCGCTGGAGGGCTTCCTGATCGGCGTGCAGGATGCGAACGCGTCGGTGATGGGCATCGAGGTTCAGGATCTCGACCTGGCCGCCGCCCTGCTGCGCCCGGCCGACGCGCAGCCGGGCGACGACCGCAGCTGGCTCGCGGTCAAGGCCGAGGTGGCGTCGGTGGCGCTGGATGCGCAGGCCCTGGGCCTGCCAGCCGATCTGATCGAGATCGCGGCGACCTCGCTGAGCTTCGAGACGAACCGCGCCCTGGGCGCGCGCGGCGGCTTCGCCAACGACCAGGTCCTGGATCTGGGCCTCGGCACGGCTGCCAATGGCGGATCGGTGGACCGTTCGCTCGACGTGGTGACGTCGCCGGCCACCGCCAGCCAGGCGGCGACCACGATGGCGCTGGACTTCGACGCCGCTGCCGGGGCGTACACCGCGCTGGGCTTCGATGCCAAGCTGAAACTTGGCGACTTCCTCAGCGCCAGTGGCAGCTTCGGTCTGGCTTTGCAGGGCCCGCGCCTGGCGACCCTGGACGACGGCTCGCGACGCAGCATGCGGACCACGCTGCTGTCGGGCCGTGACATCGACATCCAGATGGGTGCGAGTGCCGGCACGGATGGCTTCACCGGCGTCACGCTCGAGGGCGCAGGCTTCGGTGCGGCCATCCTCGAGGACCAGGCCGGTGGCGGCACCTTCATCGGCGCCGAGGCCCAGGCCCGCCGTGCCGCCCTGCAAGGGCTGGACGGTCTGGCGCTGGAGGCCGGTGGCCTGGCTCTGTCGCTCAACCTGGGGCCGAGCTCGGGCGCGCTGAGCGGCAAGACGGTCGATTTCAGCCAGGGCGACCTGGACGGCGACGGCCGGGCCGCGGGCTACACCAGCCTGCGCCTGCGCGGCGACGAGGTGGCGCGCATCGACGCCGACCGGGGGCGATTGGCCGCCGAAGGCACCGTGCGGGTCGCCCTGTCCGATCCGGGCGGGGCGCCCGGCGCCCAGCCTCTGCTGTCCGGTGGCGGCCGCTTCGTCTTTGAGCAGGACCTGGGCGCCGGCGGCGGCATGCGGGTGGCCGGTATCGGCCTGAGCGCCACGGTCACCCTTGGCGGCAACACCGCAGGCATCGTCGATGGCGAGTTCGCGGCCGTGCTGCCCGGCGAGGGCATCGCCTTCGTCCTGGACGCGACGGCACAAGTGCCTGTGCCGGGCCTGGATGTCAAGCTCTTCGGCGACGTCTCGGTGGGCGTCAACCTGACCGACGGGCCGCTCAACGAGACGGTCACGGTGGGCGGGCGCGACCTGTCGGTGGACTTTGCGCAGGCTGGCGAGTCCGACTTCGACCTGCGCAATCTCGACGCCTCGCTCGAAGGGTTGCTGGGCCAGGCGCTGCGCTCGACCGCCGGCCAGATGAGCCGCCTGCGCGCCGACCTGGTCGCGGCCGAGCCGCTGCCCCTGGTCGACAGGACGCTCGACCAGATCCTGAACCTGTCGTCCACCCTGGTACTGGGCGACCACGTGCTGGCCTACCTGAACCAGCCGGCCAGCGCCCACGGCGTCAAGGGCGTGCCCACGCTGCGCGGCCTGCAGGTCTATCTGGAGGCTGCACTGGAGGGCACGGGACAGAACGCGGATGGCTTGCGGTTCGTGCTCGACGAGGACGGTCTGCGTTTCGGCCTGACGGCCGCGCTCAGCGCCCGCGTCGAGGACCTGGCACTCGACGTCGGCGCCCAGTTCGGGAACATCGGCCTCGAGATCGAAGGCGACCTGCGGGTCGATGCCAGCTTCGACGCGGCCATCGACTTCGACCTCGCGCTGGACTGGTCGGATGGCTTCAAGGCGTCGTTCGAACTGCGCGACCTGAGCTTCTCGGGCGCGCTCAGCGCGCGGGACGTGGTGCTGCAGGCCAGCCTCGGGCCGGTGGCGCTGAGCATCGGGCGCGCCGGCGATGCCGAGCCGGCGCAGTACGACGACAGCGGCGCCGTCATCGAGCCGGCCGTGCCCTGGGCGCGCGGCCAACTCGATGCGGCCCTGGGCGGGCGCATGGCCTGGCAGGGCGGCAAGCTCACGCTCACGCCCACGGCGAGCCATTTCGAGCTGGCGCTGCCGCTGTACGCCTCGGTGGCGGGCTTCGACCTCGTGGCCACCGGCAGCGCGGTGCCCACGGCCACGCTCAGTGGCGACCCACTGGCCGGCGAGTTCACGGTGACCACCGAGCACTTCGAGCAGCTCGCCAACATCAGCAAGATGTCGGTGACCGACCTGCTGCTGGCGCTGCCGGGCATCCTGTCCTACCTGGAAGGGGTCAGCGCCGACAGCCTGGGCCTCGGTGACCTGCCCTTCATCACCCAGGGCGTGGACGGCCTGCTCGATCTGGCGGGGGTGTTCAAGCGCACGGTGGTCGACCCGATCGACCTGTACCGCCCGATCGTGCTCTGGAAGCCGGTGGGTGGCGAGACGGCCGCGGTCAGCGGCACGGCCTCGATCCCGAACGCGGCGCGATCGACGCTCGTGGGCTCGGCCGGCCAGTTCGCGCCCTCGATGGCGGGCTACTGGATCACGTTGGCGGCCGAGGGCGGCGGCTGGCTGGCGCCGTCGCAGATCGTCTCGGTTTCGGCCGACGGCTCGACGCTGACCCTGCGCGACGCCTATGGCGCCGGGCGTAGCGGCGTGGACTACCGGGTGCACGAGCGGCGCGAGAACATCCGCACCATCGACGAGTTCGTCGACGCCTTCAACGCCGCCTTCGAGGGCTCGCCGGTGCTGGGCACCATCGCCTTCGATGCGGCCAGCGGCGACCTGCGCATCCCGTTGCGGCTGAATCAGCGCCTGGTGGGCCTCGATGCGCCGATCGATCTGGCCTTGGGCGAGGGCCAGGCGATCACGCTCAGCACCTCGGCCGTGGGCAAGCTCGGCGTCGACGTGGCGGCCGGATTCGACCTCGTCCTGGCGCTGGGCGGCGAGCGCTTCGAGATCGCGCTGGAAGGTCTGCATGCCCAGGCCGGGCTGGCCCTGGCCGTCTCGGACCTTGAGGTCGCGGCGCAGATGGGCTTCCTGGGCCTGAAGGCGGGCGGGGCGGGGACCGGCACCGGGGTCTCGCTGGACGCGGACGTGCGGTTCGCGCTGGACCGCGACCCGGATGCCGAGACGGCCGGCGACACGCGTTTCACGCTGGCTCAGCTCGGCTCGACCGAGGCACTGCAGGCGGTGCGCTTCGACATCGACGGCACGGCCAGCGCCACGCTCAAGGGCCTGAGCGTGGTCGGCGGCAAGGGTGCGAGCTTCGCGATCGCGCCCGAGCTCGAGCTGTCGGTGACCGTGCCCGACCTCACCGACCTCGGCAGCGCGGTCGTGGTGCTGCCAGACGTCAAGGATGTTGGCGCGCTGTTCGACCTGAGCAAGCTCAGCTTCGGCGACATCGTCGAAGGGCTGCGCTTCGCCCTGGCCACGGTGGCCGACGTCGTGGGCGATCAGCCCTTCTACAACCAGGCCCTGCCCATCCTCGACCGCTCTTTGGGCGAGCTGCTCGACCTCGGCGACGTCTTCCTCGGGCGCATCGAGGCCGCGGGCGGCACGCCGGCGGCGGCGCTGGACGAGGTCGAGAAGATCATCGAGGGAGCGCTGGGCATCGGCCCGGATTTCTTCGACCTGACGCTGGGCAGCACCCAGTTGCTGATCGACATCCAGCTCGAAGCGGCGTATGCCGACGACTTCGCGCTGAACCTGCAGCTCGCCGACCTGCTGGCGATGGCTGGTGCCCAGGTGCCCGAGGCGCTGTACGAGCTGGTCGATGTCGGCGGCGAGGCCCGGATCGGCCTGGAGATCGGTGCCGCGCTCGACCTGCGCATCGGCCTGGGTCTGCCCGGCACGAGTGCGCCGCCGGTGCAGCTGATGGACGAGGGCACCGAGATCCGGCTCGAGGCCCGGCTGGTGGCCGAGGACATCGACCTGCGCCTGAAGGCCGGGCCCTTCGACATCGGCATCGACAGCGGCTCCGTCGTCTT
>CAZFVH010000052.1:9669-29095 GCA_964522465.1 uncultured Rubrivivax sp.
GAGAACGGCGCACCCAAGGTCGAGACCGAGGGCGGTTTCTCGATCAACCTGCCGCTGACCTTCGTGTTCGGCAACCGCACGCTTCGTCTGGGCGACCTGTCGGTGGCGACCAACCCGGTCTACGGCAGCCGCGGCCTCGAGGCCTTCGTGCGCGAGCTGGCCAACGACGCGGCCTTCCCGCGGCTGGGCGCCGCAGATTCGCTGGTGGTCAAGCTGCCCGACTTCGACGTCTTCAATGTCAAGCCGCCATCGCTGCTGGACGTGCTCTACGACCCGACGCCGGTGCTGGATGGCATCGACTTCGCGCTGGGTTCGGTGCAGGACGTGTTCGGCAACACGGTCGTGGCCGACCTGCCGCTGATCGGCGACAAGCTCGCGCAGGTGGGTGGCATGGTGGCCGAAGTGCGCAACGGCCTGCTGGCCGACCTGCGCGGCCGCCTTTCCGAGCCGGGCAAGACGGTCGAGATCCTGCGCGACGCCCTGTTCACCGTCTTCAACGACCGGCTCGGTATCCTGAAGGACATCGACGCCGACGGCTGGGTCACCCTGGCCGACATCGGGATCGACTTCCACGATGTCGAGGGGGACTGGCTGGCCGCGTGGGCGCCGGGCACGGTGATGCCGGGCGAGGCCGACTCGATCCGCTTCGACATGGACCTGGGCGGGCGGGTGCTGGGCACGGGCATCGACATCCCGCTCGACCTCGACCTGCCGGGCTTCGAGCTGTCGGTCGACGGTGGCTTCGCGCTCGAGGTGCTGTGGAACTACGACTTCGGCTTCGGGCTGTCGGTGCAGGACGGCTTCTTCCTCACCACCAACGACGACGCCACGCCCGAGTTGCGGCTGGATGTGGCGGCCTACCTCGATGGCTCGCCGCAGGACCCGACGGTGGTCACACCTTTCGCGGGCCAGGGCAAGCTGCTGTTCTTCGAGGCGGCCGTCACCGACCGCGACCTGGATCCGGACGCCCTCGGCTTCCAGCCCAGCGGCCTGCGCGGCCAGCTCGGCATCGACCTCAAGGGCGACCGCGCGACGAACCGGCTGACGCTGACCGACCTGCTGTCGAGCCCGGGCACGTCCCTGGCCGCCGACTTCTCGGCCGCGGCCGACCTGCGCCTGGGCGTGTCGCTGAGCGCGCTGGGCCTGCCGGCGCTGATGGCCGACCTGGTGATCGACTGGGACTGGGATCTGGCCGACAAGACGCTGCGTTTCCCGTCGATCGCGATCGAGAACCTGCGGCTGGACTTCAAGTCGGCGGTGGCGGATTTCCTGCTGCCGATCGCCAACACGGTGGCCGACATCGTCTCGCCCTTCCGCGACATCGTCTACGCGCTGACCGAGCCGGTGTCGGGACTGGACATGTTCACCGGGAAGCCGCGCCAGGCGCTCGGGCTGGCGCCGGACCCGACGCTGCGTGGCCTGATCGACGTCATCAACGAACTGGTGCGCAAGGCCAAGCCCTCGCTCGGGCTGCCGCGCATCGACTGGTCCTTCCTGGACGCGGTGAAGTTCGCGCTCGACATGCCGGACCAGTTGCGCACGCTGCTGGCCTTCGGCGCCGGCATGCCGCTGGGCAGCATCTACGGCCTGGGCACCTCGGACGTGCGCTTCGTCTCGTCCGTCCAGGCACCCGAGGCCGGCAGCCCGAACAGCGAACTGTTCAAGGCCATCACATCCATCACCGGCATGGCCTCGGGCGGCACGACGGTGGTGACCGAGCGTACCGGCCTGCAGTTCCTGCCCTACCTGCTCGACATCGGCAACTGGGCCAAGATCTTCAGCGGCGGCAATGCCACCCTGTTCACCTACGAACTGCCGGTGCTGGACTTCCAGTTCGTGTTCCAGGAGATGCTGGCCACGATACCGATCCCCTTCCCGCCGCTGTCGTGGATCTCGCTGAACATCGGCGCGGTGGGCCGGGCGCGCGCCTTCGTCGACCTGTCCTTCGGCGTGGACACCTTCGGCATCCAGAAGGCGATGCAGACCGGCAACCTGTTCGACGTCGTCGACAGCTTCTACGTCAACGACTGGACGCTGCCGACGATCCGTAACGGTGCCATCGTGCCTGGCACCGGTGGACGGGAGAAGCCCGAGTTCGGCATCGAGCTCGAGATCGGCTTGCTCGGTGGCGTGGGCGTCACGGGTGTCATGTCGGGCGGCATCGGCGGCTCGATCACGATGCGGGTGGATGCCGACCTGAACGACATCAAGCGCGGCACCATCGTGCGCGACGAGAACGGCCAGGTCACGAGCGTCAGCTACCGGGGCGACGGCCGGGTGCGGTTGTCGGAGATCGGCACGATGATGCTCTACCCGGGCGTCATCCCCTTCACCAACATCAGCACCGGCATCCCCGGCGGCCCGCTGAACCTGTTCGACCTGACCTTCAGCGGCGGCATCAGTCCCTACGTCTGGGTGAACACCTTCTTCACCGGGACGATGGCCTTCAAGCTGTTCACGGTGCCGCTGCCGTCGATCACGCTGGCCGCACCCACGGTCACGCCGACGCTGGGTCAGGTGTCCAACGGCGTGTTGACCTTGAACGCCGGTCCGCGCGCGGCCGACCGCCTGTGGGTCAACACGGCGGACGGCGGTGAGAACTTCATCCTCAGCGGCATGGGTGGAGGCGTCGTCGACGTCGAGTTCGACAGCTTCGTCGTGCGCTACACCGGCGTGAGCAAGGTGGTCGTCGACCTCGGCGCTGGCAACGACACCCTGGACGCCTCGCGGTTGTTCGACACGACGATCAGCCTGGACGTGCGGGGTGGCGACGGCAACGACACGGTCCTGTTCGGCACCGGCGGAGGCGTGGCGGTCGACCTGACCGGCCGCAACAGCCTGGATGCCAGCCGCAGTCAGAGGTCCGTGACGCTGGTCGGCGGCGCGGGTGACGACACGCTCACCGGCGGCCTGGCCGCGGACATCCTGCTGGGTGGCGAGGGCACCAACGTGCTCAACGGCGGGGCGGGTGACGACTGGATGTATGCGCTGGCCGGGATCAACAGGCTGAGCGGCGGGCGTGGCGTCGACCGCTACGTCTTCGTCGGCGCGGTGGGCGCCAACCGCATCCTGGGCGAGACCGACGAGGAGGTCTCCGACCTGGACTTCTCCGGTGCGGTGCCGACCGCGCTGCTGGCGCTGGTGGGCCCACCGGCCAACCTGCCGACGGTGTCCATCCCTCTGGAGTTCGGTGCCCTGCGGCCGGTGGGCGAGACGCGGTTCACCTCGGACCTGCGCTTCTACGGCAAGCCCTTCGGCGGCCCGACCGACCGGGATCTGACGGTCACCTTGCGCGTGGGCAGTGGCACGGTCGTGGCGGCCTCGGGCGGTGGCGTCACCGTCAGCGGCGGCGACACCGAGCGCATTTTCACCGGGCGTCTGGACAAGCTCAACGCCTATTTCACGACGCCGGGCAGCGTGCGCTACACCTTCTCGGCCGACACCTCCGAGCAGGACCTGGCGGTGGAGATCCGCGTCGACTCGGCGCTGAACACGGTGCGCAGCAAGATCCGCGCGGGCGCGGCCACGGCCGAGGTGCTGGGCTGGACCGACATCGCGCTCTCGCCGGACCGCCAGGTCGCGGTGTCCGTGGCCTCCAAGGACAGCGGCGGTGCGGTGGGCGGCATCTATCTGTCGGAAGACGGCGGCGTGAGCTGGTCGCTTGCCACCGACGCGCCCAAGGGGGTCGACTACTCGTCGGTGGCGATCTCCGAGGACGGCCTGACGATCGTGGCCACGGTCTCGGGCGGTGGCGTGGTCAGCTCGGCCGACGGCGGCAAGACCTGGAAGACCACGCAGGCGATCGCCTTGCAGGGCTCGCCTTTCCTCGGTGGGTCGGCCACGGTGGAGCTGTACCAGAACATCGCCGGCACACAGGTGGCCGACCTGACCTTCTCCAACAGCGGCTTCACGCTGCCGGCCACGCGTCTGGCCGAGATGAGCGGCGCCTTCGACTACTCCGCCCAGGCCGACACCTACGGCGCGCGGATCTCGGGCTGGATCACGCCGCCCGAGACCGGCAACTACCAGCTCTGGATCGCCGGCGACGACGCCGCCGAACTGTGGCTGGACGCCTCTGGCACGGGCGAGGGCGCGCTCGCACGGGTGGCCTCGGTGGACGCTGCCGTCGGCCGCAACAATTGGACGAAGTCGGCCGGGCAGCGCAGCGCCCCGGTGTTGCTGGAGAAGGGCAAGCTCTACCGCTTCGAGGTGCTGCACAAGGAGGGCTTCGGCGGCGACTTCGTCCAGGTCGGCTGGTCCAATGCGGGCAGCACGGCGGTCCAGGTCGTGCCCGGCAGCTGGCTCGTGGCCGGGCACACGCCCGACGAGCTGACGGTCACGCTGAGCCTGCCGCCGGGTGGCAGCGGCACGATCAGCGGTGACACGGTGCCGGGCCTGGACGTGACGGTCGGTGGCAGCGCGGGCCAGCGCACCTTCACGGGCAGCCTGCCGGCGCTGCACGCCTACTTCACCCAGCCGGGCAACATCCGGTTCACGGGCGATGCCCGCACGCTGGACGTGCGTGTCACCAGCGCCAGCCAGGCGCCCGAGGCGGTCACGCTCGCGCCGATGCTGCCCTCGGGCGCGGTCACGCTCGAGACCTGGAGCAACCTCGGCGGCACGGCGCTGTCGACACTGACCGGCTCGGCGAATTTCCCGAACAACGCCAGCACGGTGCGCGAGGTCGCCCTGTCGCCCGTCGACGCAAACGGCTACTACGGCTTCTACGTCAGCCCGGGCGGCGACAACTACGGCGCACGCATCAGCGGCTACCTGGCGCCGGACGAGAGCGGGCCGATGCACCTGTTGCTGACGGCCGATGACACGGCCGAGCTCTGGGTCGACCTCTCGGAGACCGGTCAGGGCCCCCTCACGCGGGTGGCCGAGGTGACGCGCGCGCTCGGCGTCGGCGACTGGACGAAGACCGCGGGCCAGAAGTCGGATGCGATCCCCCTGGAGAAGGGTCGGCTGTATCGCTTCGAGGTGCTGCTCAAGGAGGGCAGCGGTGCCGATTTCGTGCGCGTGGGCTTCCAGAAGCCGGGTGCGACCACGGTGCAAGCCTTGCCGGCGCACTGGGTGCTGCCCGACCTGCCGACCGCGCTGTCGGTCACGCTGACCGCGCCGGCCGGCGGCGTGGTGGTCGTGGGCGGTTCCGACCGCGCGGGCGGCGTGGCGAACTCGCCTTCGAATGCGGGGCCGCTGAACGTCCTGGATGGCGATGCCGACAGCAAGTACCTCAACCGGGACAAGGTCCACACCGGTCTCGTCTTCGCCTATCCGCAGGCCTATGCGGCCGACACGCTGCGTCTGGTCAGCGCGAACGACGCGCCCGAGCGCGACCCGACGCAGTTCGTGCTCTACGGCTCGAACACCTCGGCCGACTGGGCCGACACGGGCTGGGTCCCGGTCGCTTCCGGCGCCACCGGCCTGGGCACGGCGCGGGGCGCGGCGAACGAGATCGCGCTGGACAACGCACAGGCGTATCGCTACTACAAGGTCGTGTTCCCGACGCTGAGGGATGCCGGGCGCGCCGCGGGCATGCAGATCGCCGACGTCACGCTGTTCGGTGGCGGCCGTTCGCTGGCGGCGATCCCCTATGGCACGGTGGACGCGCAGCCGGCCGAGGGCTTGACGGTGACGGGCGAGGGGGTCAGCCGCACGCTCAGCGGCGACCTGCATGCGCTGCATCGCTACCTGAGCACGGTCGGCAACGTGCAGTTCACCGGTGTGGGCACGCAGCTCCAGGTCAGCGTGACGGGCAAGCCGACGCTGACGCCGGTGGCTGTCCAGCCCTCGCTCGTCACCGGCTCGGTCACGCTCGAGGTCTGGGACAACCTGGGTGGCACGGCCCTGTCCGGGCTGACCGGCTCGACGCTGTACCCGAACCTCACCTCCTCGATCCGCGAGGTGGCGCTGTCGGCGGGCTCGGGCTTCCAGGTCACGCCGGGCGGTGACAACTACGGCGCGCGGATCTCGGGTTACCTCGCGCCGCCGCAGACGGGCAGCGTCAACCTCTACCTGACGGCGGACGACACCGCCGAATTGTGGGTGGATCTGTCGGGTACCGGCCAGGGCAGCCTGACGCGCGTGGCGCAGGTGACCGGCGCGGTCGGCAGCGGCGACTGGACCCGGACCGCCGGGCAGAGGTCGCCTGCCCTGACGCTGGAGCAAGGCAAGCTCTACCGCTTCGAGGTGCTGCTCAAGGAGGCCACCGGCGGCGACTACGTCCGCGTCGGCTATGCGCCGGCCGGCAGCGCCGCCATCCAGCCGGTACCGGCCAACTGGCTGGTCGCCGACACACCTTCTCAGGTGACGGTCACCCTGTCGGCGCCCGCGGGTGGCGTCGTCGTCACGGGCGGCTCGAATGCCTCGGGCAGCCGCGCCAACACACCCTCTAACGAGGCGGCAGCCAACGTTGCCGACGGCAACACGGCGACGAAGTACCTGAACCTCGACGGGCCGGGCAGCGGCCTGGTCTACAGCGCGCCGCAGCCGGTGACCGTCGACGCGATCCGGATGGTGGCGCGGACCAACGACGACAACTGGCAGTGGGACCCGAAACGCTGGCAGCTGTGGGGCTCCAACGGCAGTGCCGACTGGGATGCCACCGGCTGGACGCTGATCGACCAGGGCGACACCGGGCTGGCCGACGCGCGTGGCGCCGCGAACACGGTGGCGGTCAGCGGCGAGGGCGCGGCCTTCCGTCACTACAAGCTGGTCTTCGTCGAGACCAAGGGCGCCACGGCGGATGGTCGTCGCTACGTCCACCTCTCCGAGGCCACGTTGCTGTCCTCGGGCACGCCGATTTCGCAGATCCCTTACGGTGAGGTGCGCCTGGCGCCGTCCTCCGAATTGAGCTTCGGCGGGACCGCGGCGACGCCCACGGTGAGCGGGCCAATCCAAGCCGTGCACGCCTACCTGGGCACGGCTGGCAATGTGCAGGCCCTGACCAACGGCCAGGCGCTGACGGTGCGCGTCAGCACCGCGCAGCCCGAGCCGCGGCCCGTGACGATCGGCGCTGCGCCGCTGGCCGGCCAGCCTGTGCCGGCGGGCGGCTTCCGGGTCGAGCGCTGGACCGGAATCGGTGGCACCCGCGTCTCCGACCTGACGGGCAACCCCGCTTACGCCGGCCCCGCCAGTACGGTGGAACGGATCAGCGGCCGGCTCGAGGTCGCGCCCAACCGGGACAGCTACGGCGAGCGCCTGTCGGGCTGGATCACGCCCGACCAGACCGGTGTCTACCGGCTGTGGGTGGCCTCCGACGACAGCTCCGAGCTGTGGCTCGACACCAGCGGGACGGCCACGGGTGCGCTGACGCGCATGGCCTTCCTCGAGGGCGCCACCGGCTCCGGCAACTGGACCCGCAACGCCTCGCAGCGGTCGGTGGCGATCACGCTGGAGCAAGGGCGCCTGTACCGCTTCGAGGTGCTGCACAAGGAGGGCACGAGCGGCGACTTCGTCCAGGTGGGCGTCAGCAGGGCCAACGAGTCGACGCCGCAGGTGCTGCCAGCGAGCTGGCTGGCCGCCGGCGACGAGCGCCTGCGCCTGACGTTCACGGTGCCGGCCGCCGCCGGTGGGGTGCTCCTGGCCCAGGCGGCGCCGGGCATCGAGATCGATGGCAGCGACACCGCGCGCACCGTCACCGGCACCTGGGCGGCCCTGTCGGCCTACCTGGCACAGGCCGACGCGGTGCGCTATGCGGGCTCTGCCACCTCGGTGGTGATGAGCACCACGAGCCTGGCCAGCGGGCGCGTGCTGGAATCGCGGACCATCGCCGTCGGCGCGGGCAAGCTGGCGGTGGACCGCAGCAGCAGCGTTGCGCTGGGTCCCGTGCGCCCGGGCGTGGACGAGCGCTACACCATCGCCTTCGCGCGTCCGGCGCTAGACCTGGACCTCGCGAGCACGCTGACGATGGGCGACGCCTACAGCGCCTCGGCGGTGTTGGCCGGCGGGCGTCTCCTGGTGGCCGACGTTGCGAGCCGCGAGACCTACTTCCACAACCGCAACGACCAGGGCACGCGCGACAACCCGGCGCAGGTGCGGGTGTTCGAGCCCGGTGCCATCGACTGGTCTCTGTCCTCCGGGGCGCCCAACGTCAACTGGCGCGACATCGCCACCGATGCCAGCGGCACCCGGCTCGTGGCGGTGTCCGGTGCGGCGGCCAACGGGGCGCTGGGCAACCGGGTCTACACCGCGAGTATGGCGGCCGACGGGACCATCGCCTGGACCGAGGCGACGCGCGGGTTGCCGACCAACGCCAACTGGGTGGCGGTGGACTCCGACGCGGAGGGTCGCTTCCTCGTGGTGGCGGCCGCGGGGGGTCACGTCTATCTGGCCGACACCTCGCAGCCGAACTGGACCTGGCAACAGATCAGCACCGGCATCGGCACCGCCGCGCGCAACTGGAGCGCGGTGACGATCTCCGGCGACGGCAAGGTCATTGCCGCGGCGGCCACCGGCACGCAGCGTGGGCTGTGGCTCAGCATCGACGGCGGGGCGACCTGGCGTTCGCCGGATGGCCTGGGCCTGCCCGTGCGCGACATCGACTGGCGCGCGATCGAACTCGACGCGAACGGTCAGACCCTGTTCGCCGCAGGCGCCAACGACCGCCTGTACGCGCTGCCGATCACGCCGGTGCAGTCCGCGCCGAGCCTGCTGGTGCCCGACGTGATCGGTGCGGTGGCAGGCGAGCCGACGGACCTGGTCTTCGACCGCAGTGCCGTGGCCGACGCCGACTCGGCCCTTGTTACGGTCACCTTCTTCCCGCCGGAGGGCGGCTATCTCGACGCGAGCCTGAACCGTGAGGTGGTCGTGAGCGGCCTGCTCGTGTCGGGCGTCACCTTCACGGCCGATCGGGGCAACAGCGCCTTCGTCTCGGGTGCGGCGGCAGGTCCGACCGGGGCGCTGGCGCTGCGCAGCGCGGACGTCGAACTCGGCCGTCCTGCGATCAGCGATGGCGGTACGGCGCGCCAGATGCTCTCGGGCTTCTTCGTGCCCGAGCACACCGGCAGCTACGTCTTCGACCTCGAGGCCAACGATCAGGCGGCGCTGTGGTTCGAGACCACGGGCAGCGGGCTCACCAGCGGCAGCACGTTCGTCCAACTGGTCCAGGACCCCGAGCGCGCCGGGTCGAGCCGGTCCGTGCCTGTCCACCTGGAGGCAGGCCGGCGCTACTACTTCGAACTGCGTCATGCCGAGACGCGCAACGTCACCAACAACCGTCCCTGGCCGTTCAACGACGAGTACGACAGCACCAGCTTCGCGCGCCTGGGTTACCTCCTGGGCGACGACCCCACGGTCCAGTCCCTGGATTCGCAGCGCGTGCAGCCCGCATCGCTGCCCGACGTGCTGACCGCGGTGATCAGCGCCCCCACGGGACGACTCAGCCTGTCCTCGGGCGGGTTCCAGGGCATCACGGTCGATCCGGCGTCGACCGAGACGCAGATCCTCCTGAGCGGCTCGGCGCCGGCCTTGCAGGCGTACCTGGGCGCGCCGGGGCAGGTCTTCTACGACGGCAACGCCCAGACCCTCTCGGTGCGCGTCACGGGCGCCCAGACCGGACGCCTGTCGATCGACCGGACGCTGGCGCTTCCGCGTGTGGCGGTCGGTAACTTGGCCGATCGGTTCTCGATCACCGGCACGGCCGCCACGATCGCCGACTACCTGTCGCGCCCGGGCAACCTGACCTTCACGTCGAGCGATGTCTTCCGCCTCGAGTTGAAGGGCGACTTCGTGGCGGGCAGCACGGTGCGTGTGGCGGGCGTGGCCTCGGCCGACCTGCTGTACACGGTCACGGCGCAGGACCTGAGCGTCGCCGGGGATGGCACGGGCGGCGTGGCAACGTCCGCTCAGGTCGCCGCCCGCATTGCCGGCAAGCTGGCCGATCTGGCGCTGGCCGCCCCCGGGCTGCGTGCGAGCGTGGACCTGCTGGAGGGTGCCGTCCTGCGCTTCGAGTCGCTCGAAGGCGACCCGGCGGGTGCGCTGTCGGTGCGTGCCACGGCCACCGGTGGCGTGGCCTTGCTCAGCCGGCCGCCCGGCACCCTGCTCATGCGCGTCGACGACGGCGTCAACGTGCGCGAGCAGACGATCACGCTGGACGTCACGCGACCGAGCTCGATCAACGCGGTCTTCAATGGCTCGGGACTGGAGGTCATCGACCCCAATGGCACGAGCCTGCGCCTATCGAAGTTCGCGCTCGACGACCTGCGCCTGGGCAGCAAGGCCGACAGCTTCACGGTCACCCGGCTCGGGGCCGCCCCGATCCGGCTGGTGGCCACCGAGGGCGCCGACCGCACGCTGGTCAACCTGGGCAACACGGTCTCGCCCGACGGCTCGCTGCGCGCACTGACCCTTGTCGATGCCATCGAGGGCAGCCGCTCGCTGCTGGCCGACGACACGCTGACCCTGGCGCTGAAGCCGCAGCCGGCGAAATCCAGCGGCGCGGGCACGCTGGTGCAGCTCGGACAGTCGCCGGCCGCGCGGGCCGGCCTGCCCGACGTGGTGCGCATGCTCTCGGGCGTCGAGGACGTGCGCTGGGACGAGACCCTGGGGCAGCTCGTGATCCAGGGCGACATCGTCCGCCTGACCGGCTTCACCGACGCGAATGGCCAGACCCTGCCGATGGACCTGGGCGCGACGAAGGTACGCATCGTCGCGCAGCGGCTGTCGATCGAATCCGACCTCGTGGCCGGCGCGCTGGTGCTGGACGTGTCGGAGCGTCTGACGCTCGACGGCGACCTGCTGCGCCACGGCGACAACGTCAAGTTCGATCTCGCCCGGATCATCCCGGCCGATCGCGCGCCGCAGATCGTGGCCGCCCAGACCGTGGCCGGGCCGCTCGATGCGGCGCAACTGGCGGCGCTCGCGGCGCAGAACGCGGGTCAGGGCTTGCAGCTCAAGCCGGCCGACCCGAACGCGCCGATCTCGATCGGCGGCGCCGGTGGCTCCGGCATGAGCCTGGACCCGTCGCAACTCGCGGCCATCCCGGTGCTGGTGGTTGGTGCCACCGGTGGCTCCAACCCCGTCGCCCTGGGTGGCGCGGGCTCGAGCCTGGCCATGAACACGCCGCTGGTGATCCAGGCCCAGGGCGACGGCGGCAAGGTGCGCGTGGGCGGCAAGATCAAGGGCACCCGAACGGAGGTCCAGGGCTCGGGCAACACCACCGAGTTCGACGGCACGGCGGCGGGCGGTACCGAACTGGAGATGAGCCAGGGCCTGTACATCAACGACGCCCTGCGGATCTTCGGCGACGTCACGCTGACGGCCGGCGACAGCGCGCGCACGGCCGCCTTCGGGGCTCAGGAGTACCGGCTCGAGCTGACGGGTGGTTTCGCTGTTGGCGACCTGATCACCCTGCGCGGCGCGGCGGCCGACGACATCACGCTGACCGTGAGCGCGCAGGATCTGAGCGCCGACGGTCTCGGCGGCGGCGGCGATGCCACTGCCGCGCAGGCGCTGCAGCACATCGCCGCTCGGTTGCGCAGCGTGGCGGCGACCGCCCTGGCCGCCCCGAATGCCGGCGCGCGGGCCACCGTGGACGGCAGCGGCACCGAGCTGCGTTTCACCGGCCTGGCGGCCGGGGACGAGGGCGCGTTCACGATCACGGCGACGGTCACGCCGTTGTCCTCGGGTGGCGTGGCCGCCGTCTCCGCGCCCGACCTGACGGTGACCGGCCGGATCAATGGCGGTGCCCTGATCGACAACCCGCAAACCCCGGAAGTCGAGGGTGATCTGCTGACGCTGCGCGCCCACGGCGGGGACATCACGCTGCAGGGCGCGATCGGCGGCGGCATCGGCGACAGCCTGGTCGACGGCGATTTCAGCTTCGTCGCAGGCACGGGCTACTCGACGGAGCAGGGACGGGGCGCGGTCAGCGTGGCCATCGACGGCAGTGGCCACACGCTCACGCTCACCGGCGACTTCGTCAAGGGCGACCGGATCGTCGTCCGGGGCGTGGCCGCAGCCGATGTCGTCTACACCGTCGATGCCGACGACCTCACCGCCGCGGGCGATGGCAGCGGTGGAATCGCGACACCCGATCAGGTGCGTCAGAACGTCGCTTCTTCACTGGCCGCCTCGCTCACCGAGCGCGCGACCGGCGCGGCTGCCGGCGCGACGCTGGCTGCAGCCTCTGCGGCCGGGGCTGCCGTAACGCTTACACCGGTGGACGGCTCGCAGGCCTACGCCCCCACCGCCAGTGTCGGTCGCCTGTACAGCAGCGTGCCGCTGCTGGGCGGCACCGGAACCGGCGCGACGGCCCATCTGGTGGTCACCGACGGCACGGTGACCTCGGTCAGCCTCGAGTCGCTGGGCAGCAGCTACGCCGTGGGCGACGTACTGACGGTGGCTGCTGCCAGCCTGGGAGACACCACGGGCACGGGCAGGGGCTTCAGCCTGGCGGTGAACCGGCTCGTCGAGCTCGAGCTGCTGCGCATCACCGAGGCGGTGGACGTCCACTTCCAGGACCGTGTGCAGGTCGACGGCGATCTGCGCATCCAGGCCGTGGGCACGGTCACCTTCTCCGAGGAAGTGGTGATCCTGGGCGACGGCCGGCTGGTCATCGACGGCGCGACCTCGGTGATCTTCAACCGCGGCATCCGCCTGGCCGGGGGGGCCAGCGCGAATGCCAGCCCGATCTCGATCACCCCGACCACTGGCGACGACGTGACCATCGTCTTCGGCTCCAGCCTGCTGGCGGGCGACAGCAACAGCCTGGTGCTGTCGGGCGTGCAGTCGTTCACGATGAGCAAGCGCTTCGATGACGAGCTGGGCCGGCTGGTCGTGGGCGACGTCGCCGTCACCGGTGCCGCCGGCCGCACCCTGGCGCTGGAGCCCGCGCTCGGGCGTGGCGCCGCCGTGCTCGCGGCGCAGGCCTTGACGTTGACCCACGCGGGCGACATCCGCATCGACGCCCGGCTGAGTGGGACGGCGGCGACCGTGACGTCCACGGGCGGCGCCATCGTCCAGGGCTCGGCCGCGTCCCTGGTCGTCGACGGCGCGCCGGTCTTTACCGCGGCCGGTGCGATCACGCTCGCGGGCTCGAACCGCTTCGGCGGCAGCGTCACCGCCACGGCCGGCGGCGCCCTGTCGGTGCGCGATGGCGACGCGATGTCGGGCGTGTTCCAGTCGGGTGGCGACATGCGCCTGGAAGCGGCTGGCGACCTGTCGATCTCGGGTGCCGTCTCCGGCGCCGGCAGTGACCTGACCCTGATCGCCCTGGCCGGTGGCTCGGTGACCCTGGGTGCGATCGGTGCCGTGCCCGGCGATCTGAGCGTCTACAGCGCGGGCGCTGTCACCCAGACGGGCGCGCTGTCGGTGGGTGGCGTCACCCGTGTCGAGGGCCAGCAACTCACGCTCGGCGGCGCCGGCGCGACGCTGACGCAGTCGTCACCTCAGATCCAGGTCAGCACGGCCGAAGGGCGCTGGATCGCCGCGCCGGACCGGGCCTCGGTGGCCGTGGCGGGCACGGTGTCGGCCGACGCCGGTGCGGCGGTCGATCGCATCGTCGTCGCTGCCGCCGGCACCGTGGCCGCGAACGCGGTCGTGCAGCCGGCCGGCGACATCGCCGTCGGCGCAGCGCCGGGCCGCTGGGTCGCGTCGACAGCGCGCAGCGCGGTCGATGTCTCGGGGACGGCGTCTGCGGCCGCAGGTTCGCTGCTGACCCTGGTCTTCACCGACGCGGCGGGTATCCGCGTGGAGCGCACCGCCACGGTCAGCAACGGCGCCTGGTCCCTGACCGGGGTCAATCTCTTCCCGCTCGCCGCCACCGGTGCCGTGTCGCTCACGATCACCGGCGCGGAAGGCACTCGCTACGAGCAGGCGGCCTTCCTGAACCTGGGCAATGCGCCGGTGCAGACGGCCAGCGACACCGTGTTCCCGCAACTGGCGCGCATCGACGGGCCTGCCAGTGGCGTCTACGCTGCGGGCAGTTCCATGCTCTTCGCCGTGCGCTTCACCGAAGCGGTCACGGTCGACACTCGTGCGGGCTCCCCTGTGCTGGAACTCGGCTTGCAGACGACTGCGGGGGCGCGCAGCGTCGACGCCGAATACGTCGCCGCGCTGTCGTCGGACCACACCAAGGTCTTCCGCTACACCGTGCCGCAGGGCACGACGGTCAACGCCGCAGTGCCGGGGGCCTTGCGCCTGGCCGGCGGCGCCATCGCCGACGTGGCGGGCAACCGCATTGGCAGCCTGACCGTGCGCTTCACCGACGCCGCGGGCGTGTCGGTCGTGCGCAACGCGGTGCCGGCCGGTGGCGTGTGGTCGCTGCCCTCGGTGGATCTGTCTGCCCTGGCCGGCAGTGGTGACGTGCGTTTGTCCGTCGCCAGCGCCAGTGGCGCCGTGCTCGCCAGCGATGGCTTCCTGCGCATCGGCACGGCGCCGGTCCCCACGGGCATCGATCGCACCGTGCCGACGGTGACCCGCATCGACCTGCCGGCTGAAGGGCGCTACGGCGCCGGGCGGGAGATGGTGTTCAAGCTCGGCTTCAGTGAGGCCACGGCCGTCGACACGGTCTCCGGCGCGCCGACGCTCGAACTCTTGCTGGCGCTGACGACGGGGTCACGCAGCGCTGTGGCGACTTACGACGCCGCGGCTTCCTCGCCCACGAGCAAGGTCTTCCGCTACGTCGTGCCCGCAGGCGATGAGGTCGTCTCGGCTCAGGTTGGCAGCCTCCAGCTCAACCGCGCGGTGTTCGCCGATGCGGCGCAGAACCGCCTCGGTGTCGAGACGGCACTGACGCTGGCCGACGCGGGCAACGTCTTCGGCGGCGCGGTCCATCTGGTCGGCGGTGCGATCGTGCTGCACGACAGCACCGCGCTGGAGGCGGTGGTCGCGGCGCGCGGCGACGTGCAACTCCGCTCGGGCGGGACGCTCACCGTCAGCGCCACGGTCAGTGGTGCGGGCAGCGATCTCACCCTGCTGCCGGGGCTTGGTGCGGCGGTCAGCCTCGGCCGGACGGTGGTGGCGGGCGACTTCCGGGTGGTGACCGAAGGCGGGGCGGTCCGCCAGACGGCCGATGACTGGCTCGCCGTCGGCGGTGTCACCGCCGTCACCGCCATCGGGCAGGCCGTCCAACTGGGCACTTCCACCAACGACTTCGGCGGGGCCGTGGTCCTGTCCGGCAGTACCGTCACTGTGGCGGATGCCGACGGCCTGACGCTGCAGGTATCGGCGAGCGACGACGTGGCCGTGCGCTCGGGCGGCGAGCTGGCCATCGAGGCCGATGTCGCGGGCGACCTGGACATCGAGGCGCAGGGCGGCACTGTCCGTTTCGCGCAGGCACTCGCGTTGTCCTCTGGGGCCACCCTGCGCATCGACGGCGCCGATGCCGTGCGTTTCGCAGCGGGCATCGCGCTCAGCGGCGCGCCCCAGGCCGATGCCATCCGGATCACGTCGGGCCGCGCCGGCGGCAGCGTCGTGAGCTTCGACAACGGCGTGCTCGCGGGCGATGGCCTCAGCGTCGAGTTCGCCGGCCTCGGCCTGTTCGCGCCGCAGGTGCGCGTGGACGGCGGTCAGCTCGTGCTGGACGACCTTCTGCTGCAGGGCGCGGCTGGCGCGATGCTGGCCTTGCGTCCGGTCAACGGTGGCAGCGACAGCCGGCTGCAAGTCACCGACCTCGTGCTCGAGAGCACGGCCGGCATGCAGCTCGACGCCAGGATCGTCGCCGCCACGCTGACCGCGACCGCCGGCGGGTCCGTCGTGCAGGCCTCGGGCGGTACGCTCGACGTCGACGGTGTCGTCACCCTCGGTGCCGGTGGCGATGTCGTCCTCGAATCGGCGGCCAATCGCTTCGGTGGTGCGATCACGGCGACCGTCACCGGCGCGGGCAGCGATCTTCGACTGCGCTCCAGCGGCGCGGCGACGCTGGCGTCCAGCACGGTGGCGGGCGACCTGACGGTGACCGCGGCGGGGGCGCTGAACCTGGGCCAGGGCACGGTCGGTGGTGCGCTGACGGCGGTCTCGGGCGACGCCCCGGTGACACAGTCGGGCGTCCTGACGGTGGCCGGCACGGCCAGCTTCAACGCCGGCACGGGCACCATCGTGCTGACCCAGGCCAACGACTTCCTGGGCGCGGTGAGCCTGGCTGGCGGCGCGACGCAGATCACCGACGTCAACACGCTGACGCTCGGCACGCTCGCCACGGGCGCCCTGGCGGTGACCTCGACGGGGGCCTTGAACCTGGGGCAGGGCACGGTCGGCGGTGCGCTCGAAGCGGTGTCGGGCAGCGGCGCGGTGACGCAGACTGGCGCGCTGACGGTGACAGGGGCGGCCACGGTGAACGCGGGCTCTGGAAGCCTCACGTTGACGCAAGCCAACGACTTCCAGGGTGTCCTCACCCTGACCGGTGGCGCGACCCAAGTCCGGGACGCGAATGCATTGACGCTGGGCACCCTGGCCACGGGCGCGCTGACGGTGACCTCGACCGGCACGCTGAACCTGGGGCAGGGCACGGTGGGCGGCGCCCTCACGGCCGCGTCAGGTGCCGCTGACGTGATCCAGTCCGGCGCGCTGACGGTGGTCGGTACGGTCCACCTGGACGCGGGCGCCGGGTCGATCACGCTGACACGGGACAACGACTTCCTCGCGTCCGTGAACCTGACGGGCGGCGCGGTGCAGTTCACCGATACGAACGCGCTGACGCTGGGCACGCTGGCCACAGGCGCGCTGACGGTGATCTCCACAGGTGCGTTGAACCTGGGCCAGGGTACGGTCGGTGGGGCGTTGACGGCGGTCTCGGGCAACGCACCGGTCACGCAGGCGGGTGTCCTGATGGTCGCCGGTGCGGCCAGCGTGAACGCCGGCAGCGGCACCATCGAGCTGAGCCGGGCCAACGACTTCCAGGGCGTGGTGAGCCTGTCCGGTGGCATGACGCAGATCGCCGATGCGAACGCGCTGACGCTGGGCATGCTGGCCACGGGCGCCTTGACGGTGATCTCTTCAGGTGCCTTGGATCTGGGCCAGGGCACCGTGGGCGGCGCGCTGGCGGCGACGTCGGGCAACGGTGCGGTGACGCAGGCGGGTGCGCTGACGGTGACGGGCGCGGCCAGCGTCGATGCCGGTGCCGGAAGCCTCACGCTGACGCAGGGCAACGACTTCCAGGATGTCGTCACCCTGACCGGTGGGACCGTCCGGATCACCGATGCGAATACGCTGACGCTGGGCACCCTGGACACGGGCGCGCTGACCGTCACCTCCTCGGGTGCGCTGAACCTCGGCCGGGGCCGCGTCGATGGGGTGTTGGAGGTGGCGTCGGGCGACGGCGCGGTCACGCAGGCCGGCGCACTGACGGTGACCGGTGCCGCGGACGTGGATGCCGGCACGGGCGCGATCTCGCTGACGCGCGCCGACAACGACTTCCGGGCGGCGGTCAGCCTGAGCGGCGGTATGGTGCAGGTCCGCGACCAGGGGGCGCTGACGCTGGGCGTCCTGCGCACGGGCGACCTGACGGTGCAGGCTGCTGGCGCACTCGACCTGGGCCAGGGCATGGTCACCGGCGCCCTGGTGGCCTCCGCTGCCGCCGATGGCGTGACGCAGGCGGCGGCGCTGCGGGTCGACGGGACGGTGACGCTGACCGCGCTGGGTCAGGCTGTGCGGCTCGACGCCGTGGGCAACGATTTCCGCGGTGCGGTGACGCTGTCGGCCGGCGACGTCGACCTGGCGAACGCCGGCGACACACTCGAGATCGGGCTGCTGAGCGCGGGCGACGTCAGGCTGGAGACGGTCGACCTGCGCCTGCGCGCCAGTTCCTTCGGCGGCGCACTGCACCTGGTCGCCGCCGGTGAGGTGACCCAGGACGGCGCGATCGTCGTCACGGGCCGCACGAGCATCGACGCGGTCGGTTCGGCCGTGATGTTGGCCCATGCGGACAACGACTTCGCCGACACCGTCGAGATCCGGGGCCGGGATGTCGTGTTGGCCAATGCCGGCGCGCTCGACCTTGGCACGTCGACGGTGACCGGCACCCTGTCGGTGCTGGCGGCGGGTCCGGTCACCGACAGCGGCGCGCTGGAGATCGCTGGGGTCTTGACGGTCAGCGCGGCGGGCCAGGACGTGACGCTGGACGAAGCGCTCAACGATCTCGGCGAGGTCCGCGTGTCGGGCGCGCAGGTCACCCTCGTCAGCGACGACGGTCTGGTGCTGGGGGCGTCCATCGTCACGGGCGATCTGGCCGTCACCGTCCGGTCCGGCGACATCTCGAGCACGGGCGCGCTGGTCGTCTCGGGCGACGCCGCGTTCCGGGCTGACGCGGCAGGCGCGAGCATCCGTGTGGACCACCTCGGCAACGCCTTCGATGGCGCGGTCACCTTCGCCGGTGCAGGCGGGTTGCGCGACCTTGCCGTTGCCCACACCGGCGCACTGGACCTGCAGATTCCTGTGCTGAGCGGGAACCTGCACGTCGCGGCGGGTGGCCCCGTGACGCAGGCTGGCGTGCTGTCCGTCCAGGGCACGACGACCATCGTCGCGCCAGGGCAGGTCGTCGCCCTCACGGCCGCCGGCAACGACTTCGGCGGCGTCGTCACGGTCACGGGTGCGGCCACGCAGATCGCGGACGTGAACGCGCTGACGGTGGCGCTGACGACCACGGGCGCGACGACGCTGAGCGCGGGCGGCGCGCTGGCGGTCAGTGGCACGGTGACGGGCGCGCAGAGCGACCTGACGACCACCACGACGGGCGTTGGTGCGACGAGCTTTGGTACGACCGCTGTGGCCGGCGACCTGAGGGTGACCAGTGCCGGCGCGACGAGCTTCGGCGCGACAAGCGTTGGCGGGAACCTGTCGGTGACGGCTGGCGGGGTGGTGACGCAGTCGGCAGCGACTGCGCTGACAGTGACCGGCACGACGAGCCTCACGGCCACGGGCCAGGCGATCACGCTGGCCAACGCCGGCAACGATTTCGGCGGGGCGGTCACGGTGACGGGGGCGGCCACGCAGATCGCGGACGTGAATGCGCTGACGGTGACGCTGACGACCACGGGCGCCACGACGCTGAGCGCGGGCGGGGCGCTGGCGGTCGGCGGCACGGTGACGGGCGCGCAGAGCGACCTGACGACCACCACGACGGGCGTCGGTGCGACGAGCTTTGGTACGACCGCTGTGGCCGGCGACCTGAGGGTGACCAGCGCCGGCGCGGCGAGCTTCGGCGCGACCACCGTGGGCGGCAATCTGGCGCTGACGGCTGGCGGGGTGACGACCTTCGGCGCGGCAAGCGTCGGCGGGAACCTGTCGGTGACGGCTGGCGGCGCGGTGACGCAGACGGCAGCGACTGCGCTGACGGTGATCGGCACGACGAACCTGACGGCCACAGGTCAGGCCGTCGACTTGTCGAATGCCGGCAACGACTTCGGCGGCGCAGTCACGGTGGTGGGTGCAGCCACGCAGATCGCGGACGCGAACGCGCTGACGATCGCGTCGCTGAGCACGGGCG
>CAZFVH010000053.1:0-18764 GCA_964522465.1 uncultured Rubrivivax sp.
CGCCGTGCAGCTTGTCGCACCAGCCGGCGTAGTACTCGAACATCTCCGCGACCTTGGCGACCTCGGCACGCGCATCCCGGATCGGCTTGCCGGCGGTCAGCGATTCGAGCGCGGCCAGCTCCTCGCCACGGGCGCGCACGAGGCGGCCGGTCTCCCACATCGCCCGGCCGCGGGCCGCGGCAGTCTGTGCGGCCCAGGCGCGCTGCGCCGGCGCGGCCGCCTGCATCGCCTGCTCGACCACCGCCGGGCCGGCGTCGGCGTAGTGCGCCAGCGGGCGTCCATCGGCCGGGTTGACCAGCTCCAGCGGCTCGCCGTGGCCTTCGACCACCTCGCCGGCAATGAAGCTGCCCGGGCGACCGCCCGGCAGCAGGGGGGACAACAGGGTGCGCAGGCGGTCGGCGTCGGGGCTCATCTCGGCTCGGTGGGTGGGTCGCGGAAGTCGGCCATGCAGGTGAAGTCGGCGGCGTCGGGCAGGCGCGGCCGCGCCGCCTCCCAAAGCTGTGCGCCTGCCTGCGCCAGTGGCAGGTCCAGGCCCAGTTCCTGCGCCAGCGCCAGCGCCAGCGTCACGTCCTTGCGCATCAGGCCCGCCGTGAAGCCGCTGTCGAAGGCGCCTGGGAGCACCCAGCGCGGCACCATGGCCTCGGTGGCGGCGCTGCGGCCGGTGGCGGCGTTGACCACCTCGAGGGCAGCCTGCGCCGGCAGGCCGGCGGCCTCGGACAGGCGCAAGGCCTCCTGTGCGGTGATCAGGTGCTGCGCCACGAGCAGGTTGTTGACCAGCTTGGCGACGTTGCCCGCCCCACTCGGGCCGACGTGGACGACGCGCGCGGCCAGCGCATCCAGCACCGGCCGAGCCGCCTCGAGATCGCCGGCCTCGCCGCCGACCATCATCGTCAGCGTGCCCGCCAGGGCGCCCGACGGCCCGCCGCTGACCGGTGCGTCCAGCAGACCGTGGCCGGCGGCGGCCAGCGTGGCGGCCAGGCGACGCGTGGTCGTCGGGTCGGAGGTGGAGGTGTCGACGACGATGACGCGGCGGTCCCGGCGCTGCAGCAGGCCCTGCGGCGCCGTGGCCACCGATTCGACGTCGCGCGCGTAGGGCAGGGAGAAGACCAGCCGGTCGGCCTGCGCGAGCACCGGCGCGAGCGTGTCGTGCACCTGCACGCCCGACGCGGCCGCCTGTGCGCGGCGTGACGCGTCCACGTCGTGACCGAGCACGGTGAAGCCCGCGCGCAGCAGGCTCGCGGCCATGCCGCTGCCCATCTGTCCGAGCCCGACGATCCCCACCGTCACGGTGGCGCCGCCGCCGGCGTTGGGTCTGTCCATGTGGCCATGCTCCTGATGCGCCGCCCGGGCGCCCGTGAGCTATTTTGCGTGCCCGGCTCCACGACACCGCGCCCGTATCATCGGCAGATCCGGTCCGCATGCCCGGATCTGGCGGTCTCTGCACCGGCCACTAAACGTCACGGAGTGTGCGCACCATGCTGACGAAGACCGTTCCGCTGTTCCTCCAGGAGGCTGAGAGCCACCCGCAGGCCAGGGTGTGCGCCGCCTGCGAGGTGCGTCGCAGCGCGCTGTTCGGCGCGCTGGACCTCGCCTCGCTGGAGCGCATCCACGCCCACATCGGCTCGCCCTCGCTGCCGGCGGAGGCCGTGCTGTACGGACGCGGGCGCCAGGGGGACGCGGTCTACACGATCCGCTCGGGCATCGTGCGCTTCGAGCGCGTGTCAGAGTCGGGCGAGCGCCGCATCGTGCGCGTGGCCGGCCGGGGCGACCTGATCGGGCAGGAGGCGCTGCTGGGTCGGCGCTACATGGACGACGCCGTGGCCTGCACGCCGGTGGAGGTGTGCCGCATCCCGGCAACGCTGGTCGATCAGCTCGGCGAGGCCGAGGCGGCGCTGTTGCGCGAGCTGATGCGCCGCTGGCACCAGGCGTTGGAGGAGGCCGAGGCCTGGTCGGCCGACCTCAGCACCGGGCCGGCGCGGCGGCGGATGCTCAAGCTGCTGGCCGTCCTGGTGCGCCACGCCGACGAACACGGCATGATCTGGCTGCCGCGGCGCGATCAGATCGGCGACATGCTGGGCATCGCCCTCGAAACCGCCAGCCGCCTGGTCAGCCAGCTCAAGCGCGACGGCGTGCTCGAGCTGCTGCCCTCCAGCCGCGCGCGCCTGGACCCGGACCGCCTGGATGCCGCGCTGGACGAGGCCAGCGAGGCATGAGCGCGGCTGGAGTTCCCTGGTTGCCCGGCGCGACGGGGCAGGCGCTGGCCGCGCTGTGCGGCGTCGTCGAGCAGGCGGCTGGCGAGGTCATGGTGGTCTATCGACAGGCGGACGTTGGCCAGCAGACCAAGGCCGACCGTTCGCCGGTGACGCAGGCCGACCTGCGCGCCGATGCGCTGATCCGGCGCGAGCTGGAGCGCCTGTTCCCCGAGGCCGAGGTGGTGTCCGAGGAGTCGCTGCGCGGCCGCACCGCGCTGCCCGCCGGGGCGCACTTCCTCGTCGACCCGCTGGACGGCACGCGCGAGTTCATCGGCCGCAACGGCGAGTTCACGGTCAACATCGCACGCATCGAGGACGGCCGCGCGGTGCTGGGCGTGGTGGGCCTGCCGGTGACGGGCGAGGTCTACGCCGGCGCCGCCGGTTTGGGCGCCTGGGTATGGCGCGCAGGGGCGTGGACGCCGCTGCGTACCGTGGCCGCGCCCTCGGGCCCCGACGGACGCCTGCGGGTGCTGCACAGCCGCTCGCACCTGGAGCCGGCGCTACAGCACTGGCTGCACGCGCTGCCGATGCCGCTGCAGTGCGAGGCCGCGGGCAGCTCGCTGAAGTTCTGCCGCATCGCCGAGGGCCGGGCCGACCTCTACCCGCGTTTCGGGCCGACGAGCGCCTGGGACACCGCCGCCGGCCAGTGCGTGCTGGAGGCCGCAGGCGGCCGGGTTGTCGACCGCATCGGCCAGCCCCTGCACTACCGGCCCGGGCGTGAGTTGCCGAACCCCGACTTCTTCGCGCTGGGCGATGCCGGGCTGTGCGCGGCCATCGGCCTGCCACCGGTGGCGGTCTGACGGCCTGAGAGCACCACCAAGGGCCGGGCATTGCCCGTCCCGGCCCCCCGCGGGGGCTCAAGAAAACTTGGGGCGGCCCGGCGTTTTCTTGTGAGCGTCCCAGGCCCCGTATCTGCGCCCGGCGTTCGCGAAGCATCCGTTCGGGCTGAGCCCTTCGACTTCGCGTAGGACAGGCCTGTCGAAGCCCTGTGCAGGCGCTTCGACGAACTCAGCGCGGGTAGGGCCGGGTCATCGCCAGATCCGGGTTCAGGCGAACCCCGAAACCCGGGCGGTCCAGGGCGCTGGCCTTCATCCGGCCGTTGACGGGCACCGGCTCGTCCAGCAGCAACGGCGTGAACATCGGCACCACCCGGTCGCCTTCAGGCGCCATCATCAGGAACTCGGCAAAGGGGCTGTTGGGGCGCGTGACCACGAAGTGGTAGCTGTAAACCGAGGAGCCGTGCGGCACGACCATCACGTTGTGCGCGTCGGCCAGCGCGCTGATGCGGATCAGCTCGGTCAGCCCGCCGCACCAGCCGACATCGGGCTGGATCAGGTCGCAGCAGCCCATCTCCAGCAGCAGCCGGAAGCCCCAGCGCGTGGCCTCGTGCTCGCCGGTGGTCACCATCATGCCCGGCGGGGCGCGGCGGCGCAGTTCGGCGCAGCCCCAGTAGTCGTCGGGCGGCAGCGGCTCCTCCAGCCACTTGAGGCCGTGCTCGCGCGCGCCGTGCATCAACCGGGTCGCGTAGGGCAGGTCCAGGCTCATCCAGCAGTCCCACATCAGCCAGAAGTCGGGGCCGACGCGCTCGCGCATGGCCTGCAGCGCCGCCAGGTTGCGCCGCAGGCCCTCCTCGCCCTCGGCCGGCCCGTGGTGCAGCGGCATCTTGCCGCCGATGAAACCCATCTGCTGCGCCAGGTCGGGCCGCGGGCCGGTGGCGTAGAAGATCAGCTCGTCGCGCACCGGCCCGCCCAGCAGCGCGTGCACCGGCTCTCCGCGCACCTTGGCCAGCAGGTCCCACAGCGCCAGATCCACGGCCGAGATGACGTTGGTGACGATGCCCTTGCGGCCGTAGAACAGCGTGGCGTGGTACATCTGGTCCCAGATGCGCTCGATCTCGGTGACGGGCCGGCCCTCGATGAAGCGCGCCAGGTGCTTCTCGACGATGAAGGCGCCGATCTCGCCGGCCGTCGTCACCCCCAGGCCGACGGTGCCGTCGCTGGCCTCGATCTCGACCACCAGCGTGCCCAGCACGTTCAGCCCGAAGGCCTGCCGGCTCTGGCGGTACTCGGGGTAGCGGGCCATGGGCGTGGCGACGTGGTCGTCGATCCAGTGGGCCGAGCCCTGGTCGTGGTAATCGGCGCCGCCGCCGCGCACGGTCAGGGCGCGCACATGGCGTATCGTGGGCATGCGGGTCATCGGGGGCTCCTCCATGTCGTTTCGTGGTCCCGTGTGAGGGCGTTCGGTTGTGCGCGGCCGCCCCGGCGCCGCTGTATAAACAGGCGATGGACGATCTTCAGGGCAAGGTGGTGCTGATCACCGGGTCGAGCTCCGGCATCGGGGCCGCGGCCGCGCAGGCCTTCGCCGCCCAGGGCGCGCGGGTCGCCGTGCACGGGCACACGCAGATGGACGCCGCGCGCGCGGTCGCCGCGAGCCTGGTGGCCGGCGGCGCCGACGCGCAGGCCTTCCAGGCCGACGTCGCCGACCCGGTGCAGGTCCAGGCCCTGGCGCAGGCCGTGGTCGGGCACTTCGGCCGCATCGACGTGCTGATCAACAACGCCGGCGGGTTCATCGTGCGCGCGCCGCTGATGGAGGCCCCGCTGGAGCTGATCGACCGGGTCTTCCAGGTCAACGCGCGCTCGGCGCTGCTGCTGAGCCAGCAGGCCGTGGCGCAGATGCGGCGCCAGGGCGGGGGCGGCAGCATCATCCACCTGAGCTCGCAGTCGGCACGCGGCGGCGGCTCCGCCGGGGCCGGGCTGTACGCGTCGAGCAAGGGCTACCTCAACACGCTGACGCGCGCGATGGCGCGCGAACTCGCGCCCGAGGGCATCCGCGTCAACGCGGTCTCGCCGGGCGTCATCCTCACGCCCATCCACGAGAACCACACCAGCCCGGCGCTGCTCGAGCAGTTGCGCCAGACCATCCCGATGCAGCGCCTGGGCACGGCCGACGAGTGCACCGGCGCGATGCTCTTCCTGGCCAGCGCGAGGCTGTCGGGCTACGTCACCGGGCAGGTGCTCGAGGTCAACGGCGGCAGCGTGACGCCCTGAGCGGCCGCCCGAAGGCCGGGCGGTTTCCCGAGGAGCCACCCCGGCCTGCCCGACGCCGATCACCCACCCTGAACCAGTCGTGGCAGCCACAGCACGAGATCGGGCACGTAGGCCACCAGCAGGATCACCGCCAGCCACACGCCGATGAAGGGCAGCAGCATGCGGAAGGACTGCGCGTAGCCGATGCCGGCGATGCGGCAGGCCACCATCGCGAGGATGCCCACCGGCGGCGTCACCGCGCCCAGCACCAGCAGCATGATGGTGACGATGCCGAAGTGCACCGGGTCGTAGCCCAGGTGGGCGATCATCGGCGCCATGATGGGCACGACGATGATCAGCGCGGGCACCGGCTCGAGGAAGATGCCGAGCGCGAAGAAGAAGCCGATCAGCAGCAGCATCGCCCACTGCGGGTCGGCGGTGATCGACAGCACCAGCTGCAGTGCCGCCTGCCCGGCGCCGGCACGACTGAGCACCCAGCTGAACAACCCGGCGCCGGCCAGCGTGACGAGCGCGCTGCCGGTCATGAAGGCGGCCGACGAGAAGTTGCGGTACAGCGAGCCGGCGGAGTGCCGGCGCCCGAACAGCCCGAACAGCAGCGCGTACAGCGCCGCCACCGCGCCGGCCTCGGTGGGCGTGAACACGCCCGACAGGATGCCGCCGATGATGATGATCGGCATCACCAGTGCCGGCACGGCGCTCGACACGGCCCGGCCGCGCTCGCCCCAGTCGGCCGGCGGCGTGGGCGCGGCACCCACACGAGGTGCGAGGAACCACACCAGCGCGAGCATCGCCAGCCCGGCCAGCGCACCGGGCACGACGCCGCCGAGGAACAGGTCGCCGATCGACACGCCGGTGACCGAACCATAGATCACCGCGATGATGCTCGGCGGGATGATGGGCGCCACCATCGAGGCGCAGGACGTGACCGCCACGGCGAAATCCGGACGGTAGCCCTCACGCTTCATCGCAGGGATCATCATCGAGCCGATCGCCGTCAGGTCGGCCAGCGCCGAGCCCGAGATCGCGCCCATGAACATGTTGGTCAGGATGTTGGCCTGCGCCAGCCCCCCGCGCACATGTCCGATCAGCGCGCGCGACACCCGCACCAGGCGCTCGGTGATGCCCGACACCCCCATCAGCTCGCCCGCCAGGACGAACAGCGGCACCGCGAGCAGCGAGAAGTTGTCCAACGCCTCGTAATACTGCTGCGCCAGGATCAGCATCGGCAACTGCCCGTCGAGCAGGATCTTCAGGATCGCCGACAGCGCCAGGCAGAAACCGATGGGCACGCCCATCGCCATGAGCAGCGCGAACACGGCCAGCATCCAACCGATGCTCACAGCGAATCCCCCGTGGACGTGCCCGTCTGCGGGCCCTGCCCCCAGGTGAGCAGGACAATCAGCGCCTCCAGCGCCGGGCCGACAGCCACCGCCATGTAGACGGTCCACTTCGGGATCTCGAGCATCGGCGACATCTGGTGCCAGACGCGGTCCATCAGTTGCACGCAGGCCACCGCCAGCAGCACGCAGAAGGCGATGCACACGGCATCACACAGATGGAACAGCACGCGCCGGCCGCGCGCGCCCACCAGCAGCTCGATGCCCTCGACGCGGATGTGCCCGCGCGCGCGGCCCACCAGCACCGAGGCCATCATCGCGCCCCACACCATCAGCCCGCGGATGAGTTCTTCGGCCCAGAACAGCGACTCGTTGAGCACGAAGCGGAAGAAGATCTGCAGCAGCACGAGAACGAAGTACACCGCCAGCATGGCCACCGCCAGCGCCTGCGTGCTGCCCTGCAGGGCACGCACCAGCGGCACCAGGCGCGGATGGACGGCATGCACCGCCCCCGGCGGGGGCGGCGTGGCGGTGGACCCGGTCATGCGCGGGCGTCAGGCCTTGCCGGCCGCCTGCACGGCGTCGATGAACGCCTTGCCCTTGGGGCCCGACTTGCGCACGAAGTTGTCGAGCACCGGGCCCATCTTGCTGCGGAAGCTGGCGATGTCGGGCTTGTCGTTGGCCTTGACGCGCCGCGCCAGCTCGTTCCACGCGTCGGTCTGCGCCGTCAGGTTGTCGGCCCACATCTCCTTCTGCACGGCGCGCACGGCGTTGTCGCGGATGATCTTCTGCACATCGGCCGGCAGGCCGGCCATGCGCTTGGCGCTGGCCATCATCGACACCTCGGTGAAGATGTGGTGCGTCTTGCAGGCAAAGCCCGCGACCTCGTAGATCTTGGCCGAGACGATGTAGTCGGCCGGCACCTCGATGGCGTCGATCACGCCGGTCTGCAGCGCGGTGTACATCTCACCGGCCGGGATCGGCGTGGGGTTGGCGCCCATCGCGCGAGCCATCTCCACCCAGGTCGGGATCTCGGGCACGCGCAGCCGGATGCCGCGCACGTCGTCGGCCTTGTGGATGGCCTTGCGGCCCAGGAAGACGCGGAAGCCCGAGGCCCCCAGGCACAGGATCTCCACCCCCAGCGCGTCCTTGGCCATGGCGCCGACCTGCTGGCCGGTGGGGCCGTAGAGCACACGGTTGACGTGGTCGAAGTCGTTGAACAGGAAGGGCATCGAGACGAAGCCCATCGGCGGCGTCCAGTTGGCCAGCGTGCCCAGGTCGCTCCAGCACATGTCGAGCGTGCCCAGCTGCAGCGCCTCGGCCGAGGTGCGCAGGTTGAACAGCTGCGACGCCGGCTTGATGTCCACCGTCACCTGCCCGTTGGTCTGGGCCTTGATGCCGTCGGCGAAGCTCACCGCGGCCTTGTGGCCGATGTGGGTGGTGGGCATGTGGTGCGAGAAGACCAGCTTGATCGAGCCGGCCTGGGCCCTTGCCACGAAGGGCGCGGCCACGACGGCGCCGGTGGCGGCGGCAGCGAAGGTGCGTCGGGTAAGTGTCATGAGATGTCTCCTTGGGTCTGCTTCGGGTTCAGGGTCTGCAGTCTGCGAAGGCCTTCAGCGCACATGCCAGGCCTCGGTCAGGGGCTTGGCGCCGGCGAGCTCGCCGTAGCTGGCCCCGGTGGTGCCACCAGGGGGCGAGCCGACGTAGCGCTCGTCCACCGGCAGTGCTTCGGCCTGCCAGCGCACATCACAGGACAAGCGCACGCGCTGACGTTCGCAGTGGTTCTCGAGGGCGCCGTGCAGCGTGTACATGCCGAACACGACGAGGTCCCCCCGGCCGAAATCGGTCGTCAGCAAACGGCAGCCGCGCGCTTGCGCAAAGGACAGCGCGTCCTGCGCCAGCGTGGCCTTGCGCGAGGTGTCGCGCGCGACGTCGAAGCCGATCATCGGCTCGATCAGGTCGTGGAAGCGATGCGAGCCCTCGACGATGAACAGCGGGCCCTGCTCCACCGGCACGTCACCGATGGCGGTCCACACGGTGTAGACCTGATCGTGGGCGCGGGTGAAGAAGGGATAGTCATAGTGCAGGCCCGTGGCGCGACCGCGCACGCCGGCACGCAGGAACATGTAGTCGTGAGGACGCGGCGCCTGCCCGATGACCTGGCGCATCACGGCGTGCATGGCGGGCCCGTGCGTCAACCGTCGCAGCGCCGGGCCTTCGCTGACCGACTGCCAGAAGGCGCCACGACTCTCGACGAGCTCGTCGCGGCGGCTGCGGCCGGAGAAGATGCCAAGATCGGCCGGTTCGAGCAGTTCGTCCACCGAGGCCAGACGGCCGAACACCTCGCGCCGGGCCGCATCGACGAGGTCCTGGTCGAGGACCCCCCGCAGGTAGAGGTACCCGTCATCGCGAAGCCGGGCGGCCAGGGCATCCGGGTCGCCAAGCGCCCACGCGCTGTCGCGCAGGGCGCCCAGGAAGGCCGGTGGCACGGCCTGCCCCTGGATCCTGCAGCGACCGTGCAGATCGTCCGATGGGCCTCCAGCGGCGGCGGCGTCCCGGGCATGACCGAGAGCGGCCGAGGCCTCTGCCAACGCAGGGCTCGAGCTCATGTGGATGGTCTCTCCTTGTCTCCTGCGTCGAATGTATGCCGTCACGCGATACGATTCCAATCAAACTTTGTCGATATGTGATAACCAAATGGAATTTCCAGAGACCCCCGATCCCCTCACGCCGGGCGTCGCGCGGCTCGTCAACCGCCTGCGGCTGAAGCATCTGGAACTGCTGGCCCTGCTGGGCGACACGCCGGTGCTGCACGTCGCCGCGAAACAACTCAACGTGTCGCAACCGGCCACGACCAAGATGCTGGCCGATCTGGAGGCCACCTTCGGCTTCGTGCTGTTCGAGCGCCATGCGCGCGGCCTGCGGGCCACGCCGCTGGGTCAGCAGGTGGTCGACTACGCGCGGGCCGTGCGGCGCATGACCGCGGCCTTCGTCGAAGACCTGGACAACCGGCGACGCGGTGGCGGGGGGCGGCTCGTCGTGGGCGCCATCATGGGCTCGGCGCCGGACGTGCTGGCGCAGGCCGTGGCGCAGCTCAAGGCACGCAGGCCCTTGCTGCACCTGCGCATCGTTGGCGAGACCAGCGACCAGATCGTCGAACTGCTCGGGCAGGGCGAGATCGAGCTTGCCGTGGGCCGGCCGGCCCGGGCCGAAGACCTGAGGCACTTCAGTTTCACGCCGCTGGCCAACGAACAGATGGTGCTGGCCGTGCGCCGCGGGCACCCATTGCTGCGCAGGCCGGGGCTGGACCTGCCGACGCTCGTGCCCTGGCCCTGGGTGCTCCAGCCACCGAGCAGTCCCTCGCGCCAGTTGTTCGAGACCGAGCTCGCGCTGGCCGGCGTGGCCTCGCCCTCCAACGTCGTCGAGTGTTCGTCGGTGTTCGCAGTGCTGCAGTTGATCCAGGGGACGGATTCGGTGGCCGCGGTGTCGGAATCGGTGGTGCGCGACCACGTCCGCGCGGGCCTCATCGCGGTGCTGCCGCTGCGCATCGGCCAGGTGTTGCGCAGCTTCGGCATCCTCAGCCGCCGCGGCGAGGCGCTGTCGGAGGCCGCACAGGACTTCGCCGGCTGCCTGCGGGAGGTGGCCCGGCTTGGCGAGATGGGGGACATGGCTCGGACCTTGGCTCCAGGGCACTCCCAGGATGCATCCAGCCCGCCCTGACATGGACAACGCCAGCCCCGATCCCTCGTCCGAGGTCTACCCCGGCGACGTCAAGCCCGGCACGCACCGCATCGTCGTCGTCGGGGGCGGGGCGGGCGGGTTGGAACTCGTCACGCGCCTGGGCGACCGGCTCGGCCGCAGCGGGCGCGCCCACATCACGCTGATCGAGAGGGCACGCACCCACTTCTGGAAGCCGCACCTGCACGAGATCGCCGCCGGCAGCGCCGACCTGCACGAACACGCCACCAGCTACCTGGCCCAGGCCCGCTGGCACGGCTTCCGCTACCGCCTGGGCGCGATGGAGGGTCTGGACCGCGAGCGCCGGCTGGTGCACGTGGCGCCCGCGCTCGACGAGGACGGGCCCGATCACGCCGCCGTACACGCGCGCCTACGACACGCTGGTCATCGCCGTGGGCAGCCAGACGCACGACTTCGGCACGCCGGGCGTGGCCGAGCACGCGATCGCGCTCGAGACGCCGGCGCAGGCGCAGCGCTTCCAGCGGCGCCTGGTGGACGCCTGCATCCGCGCCCACGTGCAGGCCGCGCAGCTGCAGCCCCACCAATTGCAGGTGGCGATCATCGGCGCCAGCGCCACAGGCGTGGAGCTGGCCGCCGAGCTGCGCAAGGCCACGCGCACGCTGATCTCCTACGGGCTCGAGCGCGTCGACCCCGAGCGCGACATCCGGCTGCACCTGATCGAAGCCGGGCCGCGCATCCTGCCGGCGCTGCCCGAGCGCGTCGGCTCGGCCGCCCATCGCCTGCTGCAAGGCCTGGGCGTGCAGGTGCACACCGGTGCGCGCGTCACCGCGGTGGGCGAGCGCGCGGTCGAGTTCGCCGATGGCAGCCACATCCCCGCCGAGCTGGTGGTCTGGGCCGCCGGCGTGAAGGCGCAGCCCTTCCTGAAGGACCTGGCCGGCCTGGAGACCGACCGCCTGAACCAGCTCGTCGTGACCCCGACGCTGCAGGCCACGCGCGACGAGAACGTCTTCGCCCTCGGCGACAGCGCCGCCGCGCCCTGGCTCGGCCACGAGGGCCGCACCGTGCCGCCGCGCGCGCAGGCCGCCCACCAGCAGGCCTCTCACCTGGTGCGCCAGCTGCAGCGCCGCCTGAGCGGCCAGCCGCTGCAGCCCTGGCGCTACCGCGACTTCGGCTCGCTCGTCTCGCTGGGCGAGTACTCGACCGTGGGCCACCTGATGGGCGGCCTGGTCGGCGGCAACCTCTGGGTGGAGGGGCTGTTCGCGCGCACGATGTACCTGTCGCTGTACAAGATGCACGAGCTGGCGCTGCACGGCCTGTGGAAGACGGCGCTCGGCTCCACCTCGCGCCTGCTGACGCGGCGCACGGAGCCGCGGGTCAAGCTGCATTGAGCGCTCCCAGTGCTGTGTGACATCCGTCCCGGCCCCCGCAGGGCCGCTGACTTGAAAGAAATGTCGCATCTACAATAAATCATGAGTGGACAGATGACTTGGGACGAAGCCAAGCGTTTGGCCAATCTGCGCAAGCACGGTCTGGACTTCGCCGATGCCGGCGAGGTGCTCGAATCCCGGTTTCGCATGGACGTGACCGAGTGGCGGCAGGGAGAGTGCCGAGTGCTGTCGGTCTCCTATGCCCTGGGTTTCCTGGCCGTGCTGACGGTCGTCCACACCGATCGGGATGGCAGTACCCGTGTGATCAGCTTCCGGCGCGCCAGCCGGCAGGAAAGAGAGACCTACGATGCCTGGCTCGAAGACGAATGCGATGAAGCGTGAGGAGGTGCTGGCAGCGGTGCGAGCGCTCCCCGTCTCGGGAGACTACGTCTGGGACGGGCAGGACGACGACGAACGCCCTGCCTCGCCGCAAGCCCTGGCCGAGGCGCTCGTCGGCGGCCCGCGCAAGCGCGGACGCCCGGCGGGCACGGGCACCAAGGAGCAGGTGGCGATCCGGTTCGACCGCGACGTGGTGGCCGCCTTGCGCGCCACAGGCCCCGGGTGGCAGACCCGGGTGAACGAAGTCATCCGCGACTGGCTGCGCCGCCGACCGAGTCCGTGACACCACGGGGTGCGGCCGGGAGTCGCCTCCGGCGCAGGCCCTCGACCCTGCCCTCAGCCCCGCCGCGACAGCAGCATCGAATCCCCATAACTGAAGAAGCGATACCGCTGCGCCACCGCATGGCGGTACAGCGCCATCACGTGGGCATGGCCGGCGAAGGCGCTGATGAGCATCATCAGCGTGCTGCGCGGCAGGTGGAAGTTGGTGATCAGCGCGTCCACGACCCGGAAGTCGAAGCCGGGGGTGATGAAGATCTCGGTGTCGCCGGTGGTGGACACCAGCGTGCCGGCGCGCGCGGCCGACTCGAGCGAGCGCACCGTGGTCGTGCCCACGGCGATGACGCGCCCGCCGCGCGCACGGGTGGCGGCGACCGCCGCGACAGTGGCCTCGCCCACCTCGAACCACTCGCTGTGCATGCGGTGCTCGGCGATGCGCTCCACGCGCACCGGCTGGAAGGTGCCGGCGCCCACGTGCAGCGTCACCCGCGCGGTCTGCACGCCGCGCGCGGCCAGCGCGGCCAGCACGCCCTCGTCGAAGTGCAGCGCCGCCGTCGGCGCGGCCACCGCGCCGGGGCGCGCGGCGAAGACGGTCTGGTAGCGGCGCTCGTCGTCGGCGTCGTCGGCATGCGTGATGTAAGGTGGCAGCGGCACGCGGCCGTGCGCCTCGAGCAGCGCGAAGGGCTCGGACGGCAAGCGCAGGTGGAACAGCGCATGGTCGGGGCCGGCGCGGCCCAGCACCTCGGCGTCGAAGCCGGCCGCGCCGCCGAAGCGCACGGTGCTGCCCGGCCGCGGCGACTTGCTCGCGCGCAGGTGGGCCCAGACGGCGTGCGGCACGCCGGGCGCGGGCGGCAGCACCCGCTCCACCAGCGCCTCGACCGCGCCACCGCTGGCCTTGTGCCCGTGCAGGCGCGCCTTGACGACGCGGGTGTCGTTGAAGACCAGCAGGTCGCCCGGCGCCAGCAAGGCAGGCAGGTCGCGGAAGATGCGGTCCACCGGCTGCGCGCCGGTGCCGTCGAGCAAGCGCGAGGCGCTGCGTTCGGCCGCGGGGTGCTGAGCGATCAGCTCCGCAGGGAGCTCGAAATCGAAGTCGGCGGGCGTCCAGACCCGCGGGGAGGGAGCGTTCATGGCGTGCAGGCTTGACCGGCCTGGGAGTCTTCCAAGTCGATATTGTCGGGTTGCGTCGCCCGCAGCAGGCGGTGGGCCGGCAGATTCCCGCGCCGGCCGGCCACGGCGACACCCCGGTCGACCGGCCTGTGCTCGATCGCGTCGGGCTGGCAGGCGCGTACTGCATGCGCTGGCTCACCCGGATTCCAGAGGCCTCGGGTTTGCCCGGGGTTTGTGGCGCCCATGGAAAGCGGTCAAATCTTTCACGATGGGATGGTCCGTGCTGCGCATCACGCCCGGCGGTGGCTCGGGGGGCTGGCCATGAAGCTGGGCCACCGACTGCTACGGGCCTACACGGGTGCGCTGCTGGGCATCGGCGGGTATCTGGCGCGCAAGCTGCAGAACAACTTCTACCTGCTGCTGGCCGGGCTGTTCACGCTGGTGGTGGTGGCGGACGTGCTGTTCGTCCACGCCATCGTCGACATGCGCCACAAGGGCTACGACCTGGTGGTCGACAACCGCGTGCTCGTGCCCGAGCCCGACCCGCAGATCGTCATCGTCGACATCGACGAGGCCTCGCTTGCCGCGCTGGCCGGGGACTACGGCCGCTGGCCGTGGCCGCGCCAGGTCTTCGGGGAGTTCCTCGAGCAGGTGCAGACGCAAAAACCCCAGGCCGTCGTCTTCGACATCCTGTTCAGCGACCCCGACGTGTTCAATCCCGACAGCGACGCCTACTTCAACGAGGTCGTCGCGGGCACGAAGAACGTCTACTTCCCGATGCTGCGCCTGCCGGCGGCCAGCGACGCCCTCAGCCAGCTGCGCCCGACACAGGTGCCGGGCCTGAAACCCGTGCCCGGCGGCAGCGCCGAGGACAAGCCGGTGGCCATGGTGCTGCCCTTCTTCAAGGCCGCGCTCGAATCCGGTCGCCTCGGCGCCCACAACATCTTGCCCGACAGCGATGGCATCACACGCGCCTACCCCGTCCGGCACGAGGCGCACGGCTGGCGGATCCCTTCGCTGCCGGCGCGCGTGGCCGAGGACCTGGGCTGGAGCGTACCGGATCGGTCGAAAATCCTGCTGAACTGGCGCGGCAGGCCCTTCACCTACCGGTATGTCAGCTTCTCCGACGTCTACCTGGATCTGCTGAAGAAGGACCGGAGCCGCACGCGCGACGAGTTCGCCGGCAAGATCGTCCTCATCGGCTCGACGGCGCCCAGCCTGTTCGACATCAAGGCCACTTCGGTGGACCGCCAGTTCCCCGGGGTGGAAATCCTGGCCACGGCCCTGGACAACCTGCGCCATGGCGACGACATCCGGGTACCGGGCAGTCGCTGGCCGGTGCTGATCGTCACGCTGCTGCTGCTGTGGGGCACGGCCTGGGCGCTGTTCCGCAACGTCGAGCCCGAGCGCTTCGCCAAGGTCTTCGGTTTCTCGCAGGTGGGCCTGCTGGGGGTGTCCTACCTGACGATCAACCTCACCAACTTCTACCTCAACCTGGCCGGGCCGGTGCTGCTGGTCTTCGCCTACTTCTCGGTGGCCAAGCTCTACGCCTACGCCACGGCCAAGGCGCTGGAGCGCAACGTCGTCGCGCAGACGCTGCGCGAGGGCGCGAGCGTGGTTGCAACGATGGCGATGTTCGACTTCCGCACCGACGACGAGCTGGCACTGCCGGCCTTCCTGCGGGCGCTGAAGAAGGAGGTCGAGAAGACCGGGACGCTGCCCAAGGACGTGGAGATGTTGCGTGGCGGGCAGCGTGGAATCTGGGGCGTGCTCGACAATCTGCTGATCGTCAGCTGGGCCTGCGAGGCGGGTGACGCCGCGGCGCAGCGTGCCGTCGAAGCCGAGGCACGGGCCCTGGTCGACCGGATGCCTGGGCTGGTGACGGTGGCGCGCGTGGCCGGGGAGTCGCTGCAGGACCACACCGTGCACGCGATGGCGCTGGGCCGCGACGGCGCGCACCCCACCGAGCCCGAGTGGCGTCAGCTGTTTGCCGAGACGCTCGAGAAGATGAGGACCACCTGATGGAAGGCATTCGCTTGCTCCGCCACCGCGGCGGGGTGTCCTGCGGGCTGGCGATCGTGTGCGCGGCTGCGGTGACGCTGGCGCCGTCGCCGGCACCAGCCCAGGAGACGGCCACCGCGCTGAAAGCCGACCCGATCCGTGCCGAGCCCTTCGCAGACGCGCGCGTGGTCGGCGCCCTGAAGAAGGGCGACGCCTTGACGCTGCTGCGGCGTCAGGGCGGCTGGGCCGAGGTCAAGGCCGGCCCCGCCAGCGGCTGGGTTCGCGTGCTCAGCGTGCGCAAGGGCGGCCCCTCGGCGTCCTCCGGGGCCGACATCGCGGCCGTGGCGGGTATCGCCACCGGCCGGGCCGGCACCGGGCAGATCGTCTCGACCACGGGGGTGCGCGGCCTCGGCGAGGAAGACTTCAAGGCCGCGCGCTTCGACGCAGCGCAGCTGCAGCGCGCCGAGGCCGGCGCCCTGGCGGCCGAGCCGGCGCGGCGCTTCGCCGCCGAGGCCGGCTTGGCCAGCCGCGTGCTGCCGTGGCTGCCCGCACCGGCCCCAGCCACCCCGCCCATGCAGGTGACCCCATGAGAGCCGGGCTGCATCGACGGGGACGGCTGCGCGCTGCGCTGCTCATCGGCGCCGCCTTGCTGCCAGCCTGGGCCGGGGCGCAAGCCGACCTGTTCAAGGATCGCCTGCGGGACCTGCTGCAACGGTCCATGCCGGCGCCGGCAGCGCCCGCGCCGGCCGCCCCGATCGTCCCCGTGATGCCCATCGCGCCGGCGGCGGCGCCTGCGGCCACCGCGCCGGCCGAGACCGAGCCGGACATCCGCATCCCTCCGATCGGGCGCGTGCCGGTCGAGGACGAGGTTCGGCTCGGCCGGCGCGTCTCGGGCAGCCTGCTCGGCGCGGCGCCGCTGGTGCCCGATGACCGCGTCCAGACCTATGTCAACCTCGTCGGGCGCTGGATCGCGCAGCACAGCGACCGACCCGACCTGAAGTGGACATTCGCGGTCATCGAGTCCCGCGACATCAACGCCTTCGCCGCCCCCGGCGGCTACGTCTTCGTGACCCGCGGCCTGTACGAGCGCCTGCGCAACGAGTCGGAACTGGCCGGTGTGCTGGCCCACGAGATCGCACATGTGCAGGAGAAGCACCACCTGAAGGTCCTGCAGAAGAGCCAGGCGGTGGACCTGGGCGCCCGGCTGCTGCGACAGCGCACGGCCGACGCCGGGGCCGCGGTGCAGCGCCTGATCGGCAGCGGCGCGGAGATGCTCGCCCGCGGCCTGGACAAGGAAGCCGAGTTCGAAGCCGACCGCGTCGGCGTGGTGCTGGCCGCGCGCGCAGGCTACGACCCGTGGGGCCTGGTGACGGTGTTGCAGGACATGGCCAGCTTCAACGCCCAGGACAGCGCCGTGGGCATGCTGTTCAAGACCCACCCCCACCCGGACGAGCGACTGCTGCGTCTGGCCGAGAGCATCGGCGACCGCTTCGACGGGCTGCAGGGGCCGGCGGATGCGCTGGACCGCTTCGTCCGACTCCAGCGCTGAGCGTCCTCCGCCGCGATCGGCACAATGGCAGCGGCGGGGTCGGCCGACCCTTGCAAGAGGACCTTCCTGCGGCCCGCGATGTGCTTGCGCAGCCTGTGGTCAGGCGGGCTGCGACAGGCCTTTGACCAGATCCCGCGGACACCGCCCGTGCCACGTTCACAGACTCCCCTCATGGCGCAGCACCGCATCCGCGCAGCCCTTCCCGAGGACGCCCAGCGCATCGCCGACATCTACAACCCCTACGTGCGCGACACGGCGATCAGCTTCGAAGAGGCTGCGGTGAGCGCCGGCACGATGGCGGATCGGATGGCCAAGGTGCGGGAAGCCGGCCTGCCGTGGCTGGTGGCCGAGCGCGACGCCAAGGTGGTCGCCTATGCCTACGCCACGCGATGGCGCGAACGGCACGCTTATCGCTACTCGGTGGAATGCACCGTGTACGCGGCCCCCGAATCCCGGGGCACTGGCGTGGGGCAGGCCCTGTACGAGGTGCTCTTTCCTGGGCTCAAGGCCGCGGGCCTGCATGCCGTCATCGCCGTGATCGCGCTACCCAACCCGTCCAGCATCGCCCTGCACGAGCGCTTCGGGATGTGCAAGGTGGCGCACTTCACGCAGGTGGGCTACAAGTTCGGGCAGTGGCACGACGTCGGCAACTGGCAGGTCGTCTTCTGAAAGGCCGGCTCGTGCCGGCCCATCGTCACCCGTGGAGGCCTTCCGCCGCACGGGATTGGGTACCCGCCATGTCCGACAGTCAGTGCCCCAACCGCCCCCGCGTGAGCACCCGCCCCGGCCGCTGGCCGGTGGCGTGACCCTGCGCCCACACCGCCACGCCATTGACCAGCACGGTGTCGATCCCCGCCGCCGGGCGTTGGGGATCTTCGTAGGTGGCCGTGTCGGCCACGCTGCCGGCATCGAAGACCACCAGGTCGGCGGCCATGCCTTCGGCGATGCGGCCGCGGTCGGCCAGGTTGAAGTTGCGCGCGGTCAGGCCGGTCATCTTCCACACGGCCGTCTCCAGCGGGAACAGCCCCAGGTCGCGGCTGTAGTGGCCGAGCACCCTCGGGAAACTGCCCCACAAGCGCGGGTGCGGCCGCTCGCCGCCCGGGATGCCGTCGGAGCCCACCATCGTGTGCTCGTAAGCAAGGATGCGCTGCACATCGGCCTCGTCCATCATGAAGTAGATGGCGGTGGCCGGCTGCAGGCGCCGCGCGGCCTCGAGCTTGTCCACGCCCCACTCGCGGGCGATGTCGTCCAGGTCGCGGCCGGCCATCCGGGGATGGGCCTGGCTGTCCGCGACCAGCACCCGCCCCTGCAGGCGCGCCGGGTCGGTGTGCAGCATGGTGCTGCCGGCGGTGTAGGGGTAGCAGTCGAGCGCGACGCACTGGCACTGCATCGCCTGGCCGATGCGCGCCAGCGTCTCGGCGGAGCGGCCCCAGTTGGCCTCCCCCGTGACCTTGTGGTGCGACACCACCACCGGCACGTCCAGCTCGCGGCCGATGCGGAAGGTCTCCTCCAGCGACTGCAGCACGGCGTCCTTTTCGTCGCGCATGTGCGTGGCGTAGACCCCGCCGCTGCCGCTCAAGGGACGGCAGACCTCGATGATCTCCTCGGTGCTCGCGGCCGCGGCCGGGGGGTAGAAGGTGCCCGTGGACACGTCCAGCGCGCCGGCGTCCAGCGCCTCCTGCACGTGGGCGCGCATGGCCGCGATCTCGGCCTCGGTGGCGGTGCGC
>CAZFVH010000053.1:18864-28811 GCA_964522465.1 uncultured Rubrivivax sp.
TGCGCCCCGCACGCAGGCCGACGTCGGCGTCGAAGCGTGGCGCACGGGTGCCGTCGATGACGCAGCCGCCCTCGATGAGCAGGTCGAAGGGCTCGTCGGACAAGGCGGCAGGCATGGGCGGGCTCCTTCGGATCAGGCGGGGTCTGGGAGGCGGACTGTCAGGCGCGAACAGGTCGGCGGATTCTTGCATCGCACGGATCAGGCCTCGACGGCACTGCGTTTCGGGTCTGCCGAGCCACACCTGCGCAGGCCGCTTGCGCGCCTCGGACCCGTGCCGTGGCGATGGCGCTGCCGAGGGCGCCTGGAATGGCCCCGCTCGCCCGTCACGCCCGACGGACCCGACCGGGCTGGAAGTCCGTACAGGGGAGAATCGCCCGATGTCGTCGTCTCCTCCTGCCGCTTCCGGGCGCGCTCCCGCGCCCTTGCCTGCCGGCGCGGCGACGCCCTCACCCCCGCGCCCGCTGTCGGCGCCACAGCACGCGATGCGCAAGCTCGGGCTCGAGCGCGACATCGACCTCGCGCTGCACCTGCCGCTGCGCTACGAGGACGAGACGCGGATCGTCGCGATCGCGTCGCTGCGCGAGGGTGACACCGCGCAGGTCGAGGGCATCGTGCGGCACTGCGAGGTCGAGGGCCGCACGCGGCGCCAGCTCGTGGTGCGCCTGCGCGACGACAGCGGCGAGCTGACGCTGCGCTTCCTGAACTTCTACCCGGCGCAGCAGAAGGCGATGGCGCCGGGGCAGCGGCTGCGCGTGCGCGGCGAGGTGCGCGGCGGCTTCCTCGGGCGGGAGATGGTGCATCCGGCCTTCAAGGCGGTGGAGCCGGGTGCGCCGCTGCCGGCGGCGCTGACGCCGGTCTACCCGGCCAGCGCGCAGCTCCCGCAGGCCTATCTGCGCAAGGCCGTGGCGTCGGCGCTGCTGCGCGCGCCGCTGGAGGAGATCCTGCCCTCCACGCTGCTGCCGCCCGGCTTGCCGACGCTGAAGGAGGCCGTCAGACTGCTGCACCAGCCGCCGCCAAGCACACCGCAGGCGGTGCTGGAGGACCGCTCGCACCCGGCCTGGCAGCGCCTGAAGTTCGAGGAGCTGCTGGCGCAGCAGCTCGCGCAGGCGCAGGCCGTGGCGCTGCGCGCGAAGTTGCGGGCGCCGGTGCTAGCGGGCTGGGTACCGGCGGGCCCGGAAGCGGCCAACCACGCGACCAGCCCCCTGCACACCCGCCTGCTCGCCGCGCTGCCCTTCGCGCTGACAGCCGCACAGCAGCGCGTGTGCGCCGAGATCGACGCCGACCTCGCCCGGCCCGTGCCGATGCACCGCCTGCTGCAGGGCGACGTCGGCTCGGGCAAGACCGTCGTGGCGGCGCTTGCGGCGGCGCGCGCCATCGATGCCGGCTGGCAGTGCGCGCTGATGGCGCCCACCGAGATCCTGGCCGAGCAGCACTTCCACAAACTCATCCAGTGGTTGCAGCCGCTGGGCGTGACCGTGGCCTGGCTCAGCGGCAGCCGCAAGGGCCGCAAGCGCGCGGCGATGCTGGCGCAGGTGGCCAGCGGGGAGGCGGCGCTGGTGGTGGGCACGCACGCGGTGATCCAGGACGACGTGGTCTTTGCCCGGCTCGGCCTGGCCATCGTCGACGAGCAGCACCGCTTCGGCGTGGCCCAGCGCCTGCAGCTGCGCCACAAGCTGACCGAGCAGGTCGACCTCGAGGCGCACCTGCTGACAATGAGCGCCACGCCCATCCCGCGCACGCTGGCGATGACCTACTACGCCGACCTGGACGTCAGCACCATCGACGAGCTGCCGCCCGGGCGCACCCCGGTCGTCACCAAGGTGTTCGCCGACGGCAAGCGCGACCAGGTCATCGCCCGCATCTGCGACGAGGTCGAGCGGGGCCGGCAGGTCTACTGGGTCTGCCCGCTGATCGAGGAATCGGAGCACCTGGACCTGCAGAACGCCACCGCGACCCATGCCGAGCTGTGCGAGGCGCTGGGGGAGCCCGTGCCGGAGGCAGGTGCGTCCTCGGCCTCGCAGGCCGGACCCGATCAGATTCCCCCGACCGACACCCCAGGGCGCGTGGCCCTGCTGCACGGCCGCATGCCCGCCGCCGAGAAGGCCGCGGTGATGGCGGCGTTTTCCGCCGGCCGCAGCGCAGTGCTGGTGGCCACGACTGTCATCGAGGTCGGCGTGGACGTGCCCAACGCCAGCCTGATGGTCATCGAGCACGCCGAGCGCTTCGGCCTGGCGCAGTTGCACCAGTTGCGCGGCCGCGTGGGCCGCGGTGCCGTGGCCAGCGTGTGCGTGCTGTTGTACACGCCTCCGCTGTCGGACACCGGCAAGGCGCGCCTGAAGGCCATGGCCGACACCACCGACGGCTTCGAGATCGCGCGCCGCGACCTCGACATCCGCGGCCCCGGTGAGTTCATGGGCGCGCGCCAGAGCGGCGACGAGCTGCTGCGTTTTGCCGACATCCACGGCGACAGCCCCCTGCTGGAGCACGCCCGCCGCGTGGCGCCACGCCTGCTGTCCGAGCACCCAGGTGCGGCGCGCGCGCACGTGCAGCGCTGGCTGGCGGGCAAGGCGGAGTTTCTCAAGGCTTGAGCGTCGTCCCAGAGAGTCAGTCTTCGCCACCCTCGAAGAGGGTACCCACTCAGGCTCACAGACGCGTCACCCCCGGCAGCCGATCGGCACTGCAGGGCGCACAGCTCACGGGACCGGTCTGCACCGAATGCAGCCGGACATCGACGCTCTCGTCTGCAAGGTACCCGGCTCCTTGGCATTCATTTGTTGGGTGCACACTTAAATAGTGCGCACTGTGATCGAAACTCCTACGTTCCAGAAGCAGGCGGACGCCATCTGGACCACTCGGGAGCGCGAGGCGTTCATTGATTTCATCGCCGAGAACCCTGAGGTCGGCGACGTGATCCCGGGTGGTGATGGTGCGCGCAAAGTGCGTTGGCACCGTCGTGGGGCCGGAAAGCGCGGGGGTGCGCGTCATCTACTTCCACCTGGTGGAAGACGAGCTTGTGCTGCTGGTCATGGTCTACGCCAAGGCCGAACGCACGAATGTCAAGCCCAAGGACATCAAGCGGAGCTGAGCCCATGAAAGCCCTGAAGAAGCTGAGTGTCGAGAAGGTCGCTGTCGCCATCGAGGCCGACGCAGGTCAACCGCTGCCGGGGTTGCGCGACGCGCTTGCCGAGGCCAAGGCGGGACGAGCCGGTCGAGTGCACACACCGGAGCAAGTCGTGGCGCGCCGTCGCGGCCGCCCAGTCGGCAGCGTGGCTCCCGTGAGCAAGGAAGCGGTGAAGCTGCGCCTGGATCCCGACGTGCTGGCCGCGTTGCGAGCCACGGGTGACGGTTGGCAGACTCGCATCAACGAGATGCTGCGTGCCAGCCTGTCATTGGCTGGGCGGCTGGGGTAGCTGCGGTCGACTTCGACCTTACCGAGTGCGCGCTTTGGGGCCGACGACCGTTCGTGCGCTTACCCGTGAAGGCCGAGGTCATCGACCTCACGCCGTGCGGCAGACCCCAGCTGATCCATCAGCACGACGGTGACCCCGACGACGCCGGCGTCTGCACAACGCGCCCGTCGTCACCGAGCGCACCCTCTAGCCGCAACAGATGCGCCTTGCGCGGCAACCCGCCGGCATAGCCGGTCAGCGCCCCGTTGCTGCCCACCACCCGATGGCAGGGGACGAAGATCGACACCGGGTTGCGCCCGACGGCCGCGCCGACTGCGCGCACCGCGGCGGGCGCCTCCACCCGGCGCGCCAGCGCCGCATAACTGACCGTGTGGCCGCGCGGGATCTCCAGCAAGGCGCGCCACACAGCCACCTGCAGGCGCGTGCCGGCAAAGGCGATCGGCACCTCGAACGGCTCGTCGATGCCGAGGAAGTAGCGCTCCAGATGCGCTGCCGTCCGGCGCGCCAACGCATGTGACGCCTGCTGCGGCGTGTGCGGTGCGATCACGGGCTGGCCCTTCTGGCCGACGAAGTACAGCCCCAGCAGCGCCTCATCGTCGAAGGTCAGCAGGATGTCGCCGAGGGGGCTGGGCAGGATCGCGTGCTTCATGGCGCGGGGGCTTGTTTCGGTGAGGGTGCAAGCGTACGCCACCGGGCGTTCGCGGCGCGCATGAGCCGGTCGCAGACGTCGACGGATGATCTTCAGCGCCCGTATGGCGCAGTCGCGGCTTGGGCAACAGCCATTTCTCTGCTGAGCCCCTACGCCGATTCAGCCACCGCCCATAACCGCCAGCCGGAGCAGACCTGCGCGGCAGGCATGGCGTGCGCAGACAGCGTCGCGCCCGCAGACTCAGGTTTGCCGTTTGGCGGTCGCGAGGAAGACTCCCAGAGCGATCATCACGACGCCGGACACACGGGTCATGAGCCGAGCCCGGGCCGCCCGGGCGACACCGGAGTCCAGCAGTCGGTGTGCTGCCAGCACCGCGAACACGTCCACCAGCGTGTTCAGCGCCACACAGATGCTGCCCAGAAGCACCAGTTGCGCAACCAGCGGCTCGGTGGAGGCCACGAACTGCGGGAGGAAAGCCAGGAAGAACAGCGCCGTCTTCACGTTCAGCGCCTCCACCACGATGCCTTCGGCCAGCGCACGGCGCGGGCCCTGCGCTGACACCGACTGCACGGCCTCTTGGGCCTGCTCGCGCATCAGCATCCGCACGCCGAGGTAGCCGAGGTAAGCAGCGCCCAGGACCTTCACCAGCGTGAACGCGAGCGCCGATTGCGCCACGACGAGAGAAAGTCCGACTGCCGCGGCCAGCACGTGGAGCATGCCGCCAAGGCCCGTGCCCATGCATGAGGCCAAGCCCTCTGCGCGCCCGCCTGCCACCGTGCGGGCGACGACGTAGGCGATGCCTGGGCCGGGCGTGACCGCCAGCACCGTGGCCGCGACGACAAAGGCAATGAATGACATGACGTTCGTCCTCGGTCAGGAAATCAGTCCCTGGGTGGGTGGCGCTTGGGGCCGATTTGCGCCAGCGGATGGTCAATCCTGCCGTCCCCGTAGCTGCCCACGACCTGGGCAATGACGACCTGATACCCCGCCAGCCACCTGGACTGCTCGCGCTTGGCCATCTGGTGGGAAGGGTGCTCGATCAACGCACGCAGCGCCTCCATCGACTCCCAGTAGTAGACATTGGAAATCAGTCCCGCCTCGGGGTTCTCCCAACTCTCCTCTCCCAGGTACCCGGAAAGCGACTTCGCGGTCGCTGCGATCACCTGATCCAGGGCATGGAATGCGTCGTCGAACTGGCGCTTGGAGAATGTGAACGTGGCGGTGAACATGGGTGGAGCGTAACGGAACGCATCAACCTTCCAACGGGGCAGTTTCTAGGGAGCTCAGGCTGCGCACCGATGGTCGACTGGCTGATCGACGGCGAGCCCCCGGCGCCGATTCAGCCACCGTCCGCAACCGCCAAATGAAACGCCTGGCTGAGCGATTCGCAGTCGGGCCACCGGGGCCGACCGCCCGACAGGCCCCGTGGGCGGGCCTGCGCGGCGGCATGGCGTGCGCAGACAAGGTCACCCCTGCAGACAGCGCGAATCGCCGCTGACTGACGACTGCCCCCCGCCCCCCGCAGACCCGCCCCGCACCCAGTGCTTCAGCCTCGCTTAATCCGGGGGCGCGACGATCGCGTCGATCACAGGAGCACCGATGCCGCGCGCCGTCCTTCCCGCCAGCCGCCTTCTGCGCGCGCCCGCTCCGCCGGCCACGGCGGGCCTACCGCACCGCCCTGAGACGAGGTTGCCAGAGCGCTCGATTCTTCTTCGCGGCCTTTGCACGCCACCCTCTGCACGCCACCCTGCCGGCGCAGCAGGAACCCGCACGCGGTGGCCGCGCCCCGCGGGGTGCGGCCGGTGACGACGCCACGGGCAAGAGCCTTGCTCGACCGCGTCCGGCACTGGCGGCTGGAGCTCACCGTCGAGCAACTGATGCTCGCCGCCGCGCTGTACTGGACGGTGGTGGCCAATGGCGGCTTCCTGTCGGGCGTGCTGGCCGGGCGCGCCTGGGGAGACCCCGCCACCTGGGGCTTCGGCCTGGCCATGGGCGTGCTGCTGTTGGCGCTGCACCTGCTGCTGATGGCCTTGGCAGCCAACCGCTGGACGGTCAAGCCCCTGCTGTGGATGCTGATGCCCGTGGCGGCGGTGTCGTCCTACTACATCGACACCTTCGGCATCTACCTCGACCCGTCGATGCTGCGCAACGTGCTGCGTACCGACCCGTCCGAGGCCAGCGAGTTGCTCAACCCCTCGCTGTGGTGGCACCTGCTGCTGGTGGCCGGCCTGCCGATGCTGCTGCTGCGCTGGGTACGCGTGCGCCGCCACCCCTGGGGCCGTGCCGCGCTGGAGCGGGCGGGCTGGATCGTGGCCGCAGCCCTGCTCTCGCTGGGCGCGGTGCTGGCGGTGTTCCAGTCCTTCTCGTCGCTGATGCGTCAGCACAAGGAGCTGCGCTACCTGATCACGCCGGCCAACGCGCTGTGGTCCACCGGGCGCGTGCTGGCCGACGATGCGCGCGGGGCGGCGCGCCCGCGCGAGCCCATCGGCCAGGACGCCGCGCCAGGCCCGTCTTGGGCGCAGCGCAAGCGGCCGATGGTGGTGGTGGTGGTCGTGGGCGAGACGGTGCGCGCGGCCCACTGGGGCCTGAACGGCTATGCGCGGCAGACCACGCCTGAACTCGCGCGGCTGCCGGTGGTGAACTTCGCCGACGTCACCGCCTGCGGCACCAACACCGAGGTATCGCTGCCCTGCATGTTCGCCCCGGTGGGCCGGCGCGACCACGACGAGGCCCGCATTCGCGCCCAGCAGTCGCTGCTGCACGTGCTGGCGCGCGCCGGTGTGGCGGTGCACTGGCTCGACAACCAGGGCGGCTGCAAGGGCGTGTGCGAGGGCCTGCCTGGCGACACCGTGGCTGCGCTGGGGGTGCCCGCGCTGTGCCCGGCGGGCGAGCGCTGCCTCGACGAGGGGCTGATCCACGACCTGGACGCCCGGCTGGACGCGGCCGGCGGGACGCAGCTGTGGGTGTTGCACATGCTGGGCAACCACGGCCCGAGCTACTTCCGCCGCTATCCCGAGCGCCACGCGCGCTTCGTCCCCGACTGCCGCAGTGACGACCTGAAGGACTGCCCGGTCGAGCAGATCGTCAACGCCTACGACAACGCCGTGGGCTACACCGACGAGATCCTTGCGCGCACCATCCGCACGCTGGCCGCGCGCGCCGACCGCGTCGACTCGGCACTGCTGTACGTGTCCGACCACGGCGAGTCGCTGGGCGAGAACGGCCTGTTCCTGCACGGCATTCCCTATGCCATCGCCCCGCAGGTGCAGAAGAAGGTGCCGATGGTGATGTGGACGAGCCCCGGCTTGGGCCCGGCCGCAGGCCTGGCCCCCGGCTGCCTGGAGGCCGAGCTGCAGCGCAAGGCCGCCACCCCCGTGGCGCACGACCACCTGTTCCACACCCTGCTCGGCCTGCTGGACGTGCGCACCGCGCTGCACGAGCCGGCGTGGGACCTGGCAGCCAGGTGCCGGGTGGCCGGCGGCGGCGCAATGCCGGCAGCCCCGCCTGCGAGCACGCCGGCGCGATGAGCGTTCACGCCTCGCACGACCCCACCGCCACCGCCCGGCCATCCGCCCCGCCCTGGCGGCGCGATCTGGCGGTCACGCTGCTCGCCCTGGCCGCGGTGCTGGCCTGGGACCTGTCGGGCCTGGACCTGGCGCTGACCCGCCTGTGGGGCGCGCCCACCGGCTTTGCGTGGCGGGACCACGTGCTCACCGCCACCGTGCTGCACGAGGGTGGGCGCTGGCTCGCCGGTCTGGCGCTGGCCGGGCTGGCCCTCGACGCCTGGCGCCCCCTGTGGCCCGGGCCCACGCGCGCGCAACGCGTCGCCACACTGGCCTTCATCGTGGGCACGATGGTGCTGGTGCCGCTGAACTAGCGCATCAGCCTGACGAGCTGCCCCTGGTCGCTGCGCGAGTTCGGCGGCGTGGCCGAGCACGTCCCGCACTGGCTGCCCGGGCTGGCCGACGGCGGCACCGGTGTTCCGCTGCGCGCCGCGGTTCAGTTGCTCGACGCAGGCCGCGCTGGTGCAATCATGACCGGGGACTGCTGGCCGGGCACCCGTCTCACCGCGCTTGAGGTCCCCGCGCTTGTGCGATGTCGCTCGGTCCTTGATGGCCGCGCGGGCCCGGCCGTGGCTGCGCAGGTGGCGAGACTCCTGGCGCATGTCCTGTCGGACGGCGCGGTCCAGCAAGGCGCCCAGGTAGGCGACGTGCGGGCTCAGGTCCGGGTGGCGCCAGACGTGGCGTGCGCCTTCCGCGCCTTCGAAGACGAAGTTCGAGACCGCGCCGTCGGGATGCAGCGTCGGGGTCGGTGCGAAGCGATAGCTCCCGGCCAGCGTGCGCATCAACGGCTGCGAGACCCTCGGCACGGATGCGCGAAAACGATGTTCGTCGGCCGGCGATTGCGCGGGAACGTTCTTGCGTTGACGTCCGCTACGTGCCGCTGTTCAGCAGTTCCACATGGGCCGCGTAGCTGAACAGCCGGTTCTTCTTCTGCCCCGTCAGCTCGGTCAGCAGCCCCATTTCCTGCAGCAGCTTCACGGCGGCGGTGGCCGTGGGGAAGGTGGTGTCGAGCTTGCGTCGGGCCTGCTCGATGGTGAAGCGCGGCATCACGGGCAGCAGCTCGAACAGGCGCAGCGCGGCGGCCCCTGCGCGTGGCGCGGCCAGCAGGCGCCGGCGGTCGGCGTTGACCAGGCTCGCCAGCGCGACGATGGCCCGCTCGGCCTGCGTGGCCGCGGTCTCGACGCCGTCGAGGAAGAAGCCGACCCAGCCCTCCCAGTCGCCCTCGGTGCGCACGGCGGACAGGCGCGTGTAGTACTCGGCCTGGTGCTGCTTCAGGTAGCCGCTGAGGTAGACGAGCGGCTCGGGCAGCAGGCCCCAGTGCTCGAGCAGCGCCGCGATCAGCAGTCGGCCGATGCGGCCGTTGCCGTCCAGGAAGGGGTGGAGCGTCTCGAACTGCACGTGCACCAGCGCCACGCGCACGAGGGGCGGCAGCGTCGGCGAAGGGTCGTGGATGTAGCGCTCCAGGTCGGCCAGCAGCCCGGGCAGGTGGTCTGCAGGAGGGGGCACAAACACCGCGCGGCCCGGCCGTGCGCCGCCCACCCAGTTCTGCGAACGCCGCAGTTCCCCCGGCTGCTTGCCGGCGCCCCGGGCGCCGTCGAGCAGCAGGCGGTGCGCGTTGCACAGCAGCCGCACCGAGATGGGCAACCCCGAGACGCTGCGCAGGTTGTCGCGCACCAGCCGGAAGGCACGCAGGTAGTTGGTGACTTCTTCGACGTCGGCGGGGTTGGCGAGCACCTGCCCGGCTTCGTCGTCGAACAGGTCGGTCAGCGTGGCCTGGGTGCCTTCGATCTGCGACGTGAGCAGCGCCTCCTTGCGCAGGGCGCTGTAGAGCAGCCAATCAACCGACGGGACCAGGCCGGCCACCCCGGCCAGCCGGGCCAGCGCCATCTCGGCCCGGTGGTGAGCCGCGTGGTAGCTCTCCGCGGCCAGGGGCGGGCCGGCCGGCGGCAGCGCATGGGGCACGAAGGCGCGCACCACCTCGCCGAGCGTGGTGGTGGTGACATAGGTGCCGGTGGTGCGCATCGTGTGAAAGCCTGCTTTGACAGCAGGCTTAGATGCTAAAGCTTTCTTTAATTCGCGGGAAGGCGGCAGACGCTGGCTTTCCTGGCGCGGGGCTGAGCGTCTGCAGAGCTGTTCGCTATCGCTGTTGCTGACACCAGCAGCGCCGCGCCATTCGAGCGGCTTGGGCGGCGTCCTTGCGGGGCGTCCTTGCGCGCGCCTCGCCGCCGCACAGGCCCGCCCGCGGGGCCTGTCGGACGGTCGGCCCCTTGGGGCCGACTCCGCTGCGATGCTCGCGCCGGGGTCGCGCCGCCGAACTCGCTACGC